>JBJOGS010000038.1:0-6190 GCA_046048095.1 Bacteroidota bacterium | reverse complement strand
CTACTCTTGACTACGTTCCGCTTCAAGAGACCGAAGAAGCCTACATCAATTTCTACAACTCTTATTTCTAGAAGCGTTTTGCCCATGGTACAGGTGTTTAGGCAACTTGCGACATTCGTTGCTATTTGTATACTAGGCTTTTGGGTGGTTTCGTGCGAGTCAGAAGACTTCACTTTAGGCGAAGCATTAGTTGCTAAGGAGCCCTTTATCCTATCGAAGCAATCCTATGCGATCGGTCAAATCAAACAACTGCATATCGATCGTGTTCAGACCAATAAATTGCCGCTATACCAGTTAGGAAATTACAAAGACCCTGTATTCGGAGAGACGCAAGCTGCCATTCTCTCGCAGCTTCAGCTATCCTTGCCCAATCCTGTGTTTGGTGAACTTTCTGCTGTTGCAGAGATCGAAAATGATTTGGATGAGCGAGAGCGAGTAACTAAAGTAACTCTTTATATTCCCTATCAAAAGGCCCCTGCAATTACTTCAGATCGCGATGGCGACGGGGTGTCTGATGCGTTTGATGCAGATCCGGACGATCCGCAAAGCGATAGTGACGGTGACGGATTGACCGATAACGACGAACGATTGCTCGTTACAAATCCTCTCTCTTCGGACACCGATAATGACGGTATTCCAGATGCAGACGACCCTGAAACTATTGCGAACTCCTATGCCAGACGTTTTGACCTGGACAGCATTTTCTCTTTTTCTGGTCAAGACCGTTTTAAACTTACCGTACGTCCCTCGAGTTATTTCTTGAGAGATAGTGATCCGCAGACCGACTTTTTAGAGTCGCAAGCCTATTTCTCTGATAAGCAATCTGTTTTCGAGCCTTTTCTGGGCAAGAGTTTATTCGAGGGTCAGGTGGTCATTAGAGACGAACAATACGTCACCTACAATGAAGATGACCCTACCACCACTGATGTGGACGAATCACTCACCATTGATGTCCGTTTATCGCGAGATCCAGGAATACTTGTTGAGCTAGATAAGTTTTTCTTCCAAGATCGACTTTTTGATTTCGAAGGGTCAGAAGTCTTGAGGTCTCAAGCAAATTTTAAAGATCACCTGCGCGGCATGCACTTGTCAATAGATGCCAGTGATGATGTGATGCTTCTTCTCGACTTAAGTACGGCCTATATAGAAATTGAGTACGAGTACGACTCGGTGAATACTCAAGGAACTACCGATACCTCAGACGACACTCGAGACCAAACGTTGGCCACTTACAGACTCAATTTTCTTACCGGAGGCCAAGGTTTTACTCAAGGAAACGCGGTGAATACGTGGCAATACGAAAGACGCACTCTATCAAGCACCGATGAAACTACCCTTCCAGAACGACTTTATCTCAAGGGCGGAAGTGGCTCGATCGTTGAATTTGAAATACCTCAACGCGTGATTGATGAAGCCAAGCAGAACAATTGGCTGATCAATGAAGCTAGTCTTGAATTCTTTGTCGATCAAGAGGTGATGTCAGCTACGCCTTATGAGCCTGCCCGTTTGTATTTGTACAAAGCCACGAACAGTCTCCCAATCTACAATGCTCGCAATGAAACCTCTTCTAGTCAGACTGCCTTAGGAGTGTATCAGAATTACGATGCCTCTTTGCGCAAATCAGCCAGTGGAAGCGGTGTGAGTTACAAGGTCAACATCACAGACTACTTCAATGATATTGTGGTGCGCGATTCGCTGAATGCCCCCATTCAGTTGTCTGTAAGTGCCAACATTGCATTTCCTCAGGTTCAGCAAGCTATTCTGTTGGACGGCAACGAAGTGAGCTATCCGTTAATGAGCGGAATCACTCCTTTGGGTACAGTGCTTTACGGACCAAGTGCTCAGGTAGCTGAAGACAAGCGACTAAAGCTGAATCTGTTCTACACCGCCCTGAGCGAGAATTAATAAACCCCGACTTCTTATTACCTTTGCCGCAAATTAGATTTTATGTGCGGAATCGTTGGGTATTTAGGTCATAGAGAGGCGTTTGATGTAGTAATAAATGGGCTTCAACGTCTCGAATATCGCGGTTATGACAGTGCCGGATTACTGCTTTACGATGGAGCACATCTCGCGGTTTCCAAGACTAAAGGCAAGGTATTTGATCTGAAAACCAAGGCTCAATTTGAACAACTTACCACGGGCACCTTGGGAATGGGTCATACGCGATGGGCCACCCATGGTATCCCCAACACAGCCAATGCGCAAATGCCCGTCTTCGTAATTGCCACTCGCAAGGGTCATTACGAAAAGGTGGTAAGTAACATTCAAGAGATTAAATCGCGCAAAGGAAAGATCATCGCCATTGTCACTAAAGGAGATGAGCAGGTGGCGGCATTGGCTGACCACTGCATTGAAATTCCAGAAGTCGAAGAGTCAATGAGCCCTATATTGACTACGATTCCTCTTCAACTGCTTGCCTATCACATGGCCATTTTGCGCGGATGCAATGTCGATCAACCAAGAAACTTGGCCAAGTCAGTTACGGTAGAATAGCACGATTGTAACATTTTGTCAATGCACCCGGCTTTGGATAAACCCTAAATCCAATGAAGACTGTAATTACCTTTGTCTTTACCCTTGTTTTTGTTTTTTCATTTGCTCAAGATCCGCAAAGGTAGATAGGCAGAAAGTCTTTACTACTTTTGGGTTTGACTATGAAGCCCTTAACACACTTTCAAACTCCCTTAGAGACGGCTGATCTTCTGCTCAAAGCCACATCTGATGATGACTTTGAAGGGTTGTATGCGATCGGCTCAGACCCCGAGGTGTGGGCTTTACATTCAGATACCGATCGGTATACAAAAGAGAAATTTGAGGTGTATTTTCTGGGAGGCTTGAACAATTCATTAGGGGCATATACTTTGGTGTATAAGCCTACTCAAACCATTGCCGGATTCACCCGGTATTACGACTATGACGAAGAGTCAAGTTCGGTGAAGATTGGATACACTTTTTTGGCAAAGACGTTTTGGGGTACAGGCCTAAATCAAGCCCTTAAAGCGCGCATGATCGCTCACGCTTTTGAATTCTGCGACCAAGTGATTTTCGAAGTGTACGAGTTCAATCTGCGATCACAACGCGCTGTGCTTAAGCTGGGTGCAATTGAAATTGCCCCGAAAGGAGACCGCAAGTGTTTTTCGATCCATCGAAACCACTCATTTACTAGTTTAGCAGAGTGAAAGAGTCACTGAGTGCGCTATTGCGCAAGTTCTTAATCTGGAAATACAAGCACATCTCAGAGCGCAACTTTGTGTTTATGTTGAGTGCGCTAATGGGGCTGGTAGCAGGGCTCATCTCGGTATTGATCAAGAATATTACATATGTCATTGCCTACATCGCTGACTTAGGTCTTTCGATTACCCGTAATGGGTTGTACTTCATTCTACCCACACTCGGACTCTTTGGGGTGTATTTGATCGTTGAACGACTTTATAAAAAGGGTGTCTTTAATCCGATTCCGACGGTGCTCTATGCCCTTTCAAAGCGTGGCGGAAAATTAAGTGGCGATAAATTCTTTTTTCCGCTGATCACTGCTCCACTAACTGCAGGATTTGGTGGTTCTGTTGGACTCCTTAGCCCTACTATTCTCTCTGCATCTGCTGCTTCATCTGCATTCGGCGACCTGTTTCATCTCAATAGAAAAACGAGACAACTTTTAATTGCTTGTGCTGCATCAGGAGTAATCGCTACTAGCTTTCAATCGCCCATAGCCGCTGTGGTGTTTGCCATTGAAATCTTCAGTTTAGACCTCACTTTTGCTTCGTTATTGCCGCTTTTGATTGCCTCTTTGGTTTCGGTGATTACCTCGTTCTTTTTTGTCGGTGATGAGGTGCTCTTCAAGGTGATTCTCACCTCGTCATTTAGTGTGAATGACACCCCACTGTATCTCGCACTGGGGCTTTTTGCTGGACTAGTTTCGGTGTATTTTCACAAGGTACATTTTGCGGTCACCGGATTCTTTGCGCGCATCAAGTCAAAAGGAAAAAGGGTGCTCATCGGCGGCCTATTTATCGGGGGTATGCTCTATGCCATTCCGCCGCTTTATGGAGAAGGATTTTCTGTTATCAATAACTTATTAGAAGCGAATCACCAGTCGGTCATTGAAGGTTCATTGATGAGCCCCTGGGCCGACAATACCTATGTAATCATTGGATTGCTTTTAGGAATCACGTTATTTAAATCGGTAGTCATGACGGTGACCATTGCAGCCGGAGGAACGGGCGGAATCATCATCCCTGCACTGGTTATGGGAAGCGCACTCGGAAATGCTGTGGCCAAATTGATCAATACTTTGGGTTGGACCGATACAGTTTCTGAGGCGAATTTTACACTAGTGGGTATGGCAGCAATTGTAGCGGGAGTATTGCAAGCGCCATTGACCGCTATTTTTCTAATTGCAGAAATCACGGGCGGATACGAGTTGTTTATTCCGCTGATGCTTGCAGTTTCAATGGCTTATATGATTACCAAGAACAGTCTTGATCACACGATTTACACCAAAGAACTTGCTGAAAAGGATGCCTTACTCTCGTTTGACAAGGATCAGAGCGTACTTACTTTAATGTCTCTAGATACGGTAATTGAAACCAACTTCGTGGTGCTTCGTTCGGACATGACTTTCAGAGAATTGCTGCAACAAGGAGTCGCGCAATCGAGTCGTAATCTCTTTCCGGTGGTAGACGATGAGGGTCAGCTGGTAGGAATAATTTTACTCGATGATATCCGTCCGTTTTTATTTGATCAAAGCGTGTACGATAGCACCTATGTAAAGGGCTACATGAACCGTCCGCCTGACATCATCCATTATGAAAAGGACAGCATGCAAAAGGTGATGCAGCGCTTTCAAGATTCAGGAGCATGGAATCTTCCTGTGCTCAAGGCGGGTAAATACGTCGGGTTTGTTTCGAAGTCTAAGTTGCTCACTGCCTACAGACGAGAGCTGATAAACTTTACAAACTAGGCGGGCTGATTGCCTTAGACGCTCATTATCAGCCTGCTATAATTCGCGAATTCAGCAAAAAAAAGCCTATCTTTCCCACGAAAAACTAGCTTAAGCTATTTTATTTTATCATTATGAGAAAGTTACTTCTTTTAATCGGCTTTATCTCTAGCGCCTATGCCTTTGCCCAAACTACCGTTCAGGGTAAGGTGGTTGATCAAAACGGACAACCTGTTGCCAATGCTAACATCGTTGTAGTAGGTCAGTCTGAGGGAGCCGTGGCAGATTTCGATGGAAATTTTGCTTTTTCTTCTTCACAAACACCTCCTTTTTCTGTCCGGGTTTCTAGCCTAGGATACAATACTATTACAGTCGCCTACACAGGTTCGGCACTCAATGTCGTGCTGAATGAGGCCTCAACTGCCCTCGATGAGATTGTAATTTCAGCCTCAAGAACCCCAGAGCGCATTTTTGAATCTCCGGTTTCTGTTGAGCGTTTTGGATTGGCTCAAATTGAAAATGCGACCTCAGAATCGTTCTATGGTAGCCTTCAAAACCTTAAAGGAGTCGATATTAATACCAACTCGTTAACCTTTCAGTCTATCAATACCCGAGGCTTTGCCACGTTTGCAAATACCCGTTTCTTGCAGTTGGTAGATGGTATGGACAACACCGCTCCGGGTCTAAACTTCGTACTGGGCAACCTAGTAGGAATGTCAGAGCTCGATGTTCAAAGCGTAGAAATTCTTCCAGGAGCTTCTTCTGCACTCTATGGCGCCGGTGCCTTCAACGGTATTCTCTTTATGACGTCGAAAAATCCTTTTGATTCTGAAGGGGTGAGTGTTTACGGAAAGACCGGGTATACCGTGCAAGGCGCAGCCGGAACAAATGAGTATTCTGATTACGGAGTGCGCGTTGCCAAACGCTTTTCAGATAAGCTTGCCGTTAAGGCCAACTTTACATTTATGCGCGGAGAAGACTGGCATGCCAATGATCGTACAGACGTGAGTCAAGGAGCATTAGGCTATGGTTGGGCTTCGCCATTAAACAATCCTGGGTATGACGGATTAAACGTTTATGGAGATGAGGTCTCAACCATACTTAACTTCGATTTCTTCGCAGGTACACCTGCCGGAACGTTTGGTTCGGCAGTAGTTGCGCGTACAGGGTACAACGAAGCTGATGTGGCGGATTACGGTGCACAGAGTGTAAAGCGCGATTGGGCCGTTCACTACCGTCCTTTTGGGG
>JBJOGS010000037.1:0-18244 GCA_046048095.1 Bacteroidota bacterium | reverse complement strand
AGTGCTGAGGTGGCCAAAAATCCGGATGCTAAGGGTTTTATTTTTGATGGATTTCCAAGAACGGTGGCCCAAGCAGAGGCACTCGATGCCTTGTTAGAGCACCAATCTATGCCCGTGAGTGTCACGATTGGGCTAGTTGCAGACGACGAGGTGCTTATTGAAAGGCTTCTAGAACGCGGAAAAAGCAGTGGCCGAACAGATGACACCGACGAACAAAAAATAAGAACGCGTTTTGAAGAGTACAACGCAAAAACAGCACCACTTATTGCCTATTACCGTGCACAGGGCAAATACCAAGAGGTAAATGGCATTGGTGCCATTTCTGAGATTAGCGCACAACTTGCTGCAATTATCGCTCGCCTATGACCGAGGGGAATTTTGTAGACTATGTGAAGATTCACGTGGCTTCGGGTAATGGAGGTAAGGGGTCTACTCACCTTCATCGCGAGAAATATGTACCAAAGGGCGGTCCGGACGGCGGAGACGGAGGTCGAGGAGGTCACGTCATATTGAAAACCGATCCGAATCTATGGACCCTCGTCTCGTTCAAGTTTAAACAGCATTTTAAAGCGGGTCACGGAGAGCACGGCAGCAAGAACCGCTCTTCAGGTGCAGATGGTGAAGATGTTTTTATACCTGTACCACTCGGAACCGTGGTGCGCGACGCCGAGACCAATGAAGTGATTGCTGAGCTCACCGAACTCGACCAAGAGCTTTGCGTGGCCGAAGGAGGGATGGGTGGCCGTGGAAACTGGCATTTTAAGACAGCCACGAATCAGACTCCTCGCTATGCTCAACCAGGGATTTCTGGGCACGAGAAGCAGCTTTTGCTAGAGTTAAAGGTGTTGGCTGACGTTGGTTTAGTGGGGTTTCCGAATGCCGGAAAATCTACGCTCTTATCGGTGCTTACCTCTGCGAAGCCAAAAATTGCCGACTACCCGTTCACCACCCTCAAGCCAAATCTGGGAATTGTAGCCTATAGAGACTTCAGAAGTTTTGTCATCGCTGATATCCCAGGAATTATTGAGGGTGCCTCAGAAGGTAAGGGTCTTGGACACTATTTCTTGCGGCACATCGAACGCAATTCGATTTTGTTGTTTGTCATTGCTGCAGATAGCGACGATATCGTCGCCGAGTATCACATTTTATTGAATGAGTTGCGTAAGTACAATCCTGAACTGCTCGATAAGAAGCAACTCATCGCAATTTCTAAAAGTGATTTGTTAGACGAAGAACTCAAAGAAGACCTGAGCGCTAGTATTCGAGATGCCTTTAAGGATGTTCCTCACCTATTTATCTCTTCAGTAGCACAGCAGAATCTGACCACACTGAAAGATTTGTTGTGGTCTACCTTAAATGAATAATTGTTCTAGCGGTATTCTTCGCGCACAGGGGTAAACACATCCATCAATACACAATCTGTAAGGGCCTTGCCATAATGCCATTGATTGGATCGAATGCATACCACTTCTCCGGCTTCACAGCGGCGCTTTTCGCCTTCCACTTCAAACTCGAAGGTTCCCGAAACTACATGCATCAGTTGTTCGTGTACATGCTGGTGTCTAGGAACTTCGGCACCGGCGTCTACCATCCAGAACGCCCATGATAGTGCTTCACCGTGAATAAACTTTCCCTTCACTCCAGGAAAAAAGGTTTTCGCTTCAATACCTTTTAGATTGAAATGTATCATACGAGAACTAATTTGTATTTTGATCCTAAGACTCGAAAGGTAGCGCTTATTTTTGCCTCATGAAATACCACTTTATAGCGATAGGGGGCAGTGCCATGCACAATTTGGCACTAGCACTTCACGATGCAGGTCATCAGGTCAGCGGAAGCGACGATGCGTTATATGAACCAGCAAAATCAAGGCTTGAACAAGCGAACATCGCGCCTGTACAACTTGGTTTCGACGAGAAAAATCTACCAGCACATTGCGATGCAGTCATCCTCGGTATGCATGCGAAAGCAACCAATGTTGAACTGCTTGCTGCACAGTCTAGGGGTATTCGCATTTACTCGTATCCCGAATTCATTTATGAGCAATCAAAATCAAAAACTCGCGTAGTCATTGCCGGTAGTCACGGAAAGACGACGATCACATCGATGATTCTTCACGTCATGAAGTACCATGACCAACCGATAGATTATTTGGTAGGCGCCCAATTAGAAGGGTTTGATCGTATGGTGCGTCTCAGCGAGGATGCTGATTTTATATTGATTGAAGGGGATGAATATTTGTCTTCTGCGATTGATCGTAGACCAAAGTTTCTCTGGTATCAACCAAATATTGCCCTAATTAGCGGTATTGCCTGGGACCACATCAATGTGTTTCATTCAGAAGATATTTATGTCGATCAGTTTCGTCAATTTATAGAGGCCATTATTCCTGGCGGATCATTGACCTATTATTTCAAAGACAGCACCTTGAATGCACTTGTTGATTCAATGGCTGTCCCTATCCGAAAATTTCCTTATGCCGAGGCTGCGCATGAAATCCGAGGTGATCAGACCTATCTCACGACAGAAGAAGGACCACTAGCACTCTCTATTTTCGGCGCTCACAACATGGCAAATATTCAAGGCGCTCAATGGATCTGTCAGCAGCTAGGTATAGATCGACAAGAGTTTTACGAGGCCATAGCCTCATTTAAAGGCGCAGCCAAACGTTTGCAGCCCATACGCTCGACTAAGGCTATGGTGTATAAAGACTTTGCGCACGCTCCGTCAAAGGTTCGTGCTACTTGTAGCGCGGTCAAGCAACAATACCCAAACCATTCGCTGCACGCTTTTTTAGAATTGCATACCTACAGTTCACTCACCCCAGAATTCATGACTCATTATCACGGATCACTCCAGGGGGTAGATACTGCGGTGGTTTTATACGATCCTGAGGCATTAGCTCTAAAGGGAATGCAGCCTTTGAGTGAAGGGGCCATAAGAGCTGCTTTTGGACGAGAAGACGTGAAGGTGATTACCTCGCGCGAAGCATTAGTCGAAATACTAGATACGGTGAATACTAAGGATGCCGTGATCTTGATGATGAGCTCAGGAAATTTTGCGCAATTTGATTTTAACTATTTCAACGATCTATGATTCTCATCTATACTCATAAAATAACTCCGCGGTTGCGCTTTGTCATACGCCACCTCTTTCGGAGAATTATGGGTGCCACTTATGAAATCACAGATTCGGTGGATGCCTTTGTAAAGCACGCTGGACCAAAACTTACGTATGCCAAGCAGCCCTTACAATCTGAGTTTTTCATAAGAGCAAATTCACTTTTGTTTGAGCGCAATATTGAACCTCAAGACATTTATTGGAAAAACTGGGACGATGTGCCTTGTTTCTTCGAAGTAGACGCGCGATCAACCATTCCGTTTGACGTGTTTGCTGCATCATTTTTCTTGTTGAGTCGTTACGAAGAGTATCTTCCTCACCAAAAGGATGAGTGGGGTCGGTTTCGAGCTATAGAAAGTGTGCTCAGCGATCGCCAAGAGGCCATGAAGCGTCCGTTAGTTGATTTGTGGGCATTGAAGCTGAAACACGTCATTCAAGAAGCATTTCCAGACACAGTTTTCAATGAGCGTGCTTACGAAGTGAAGGTCGTGCTACCTGTCGTTGCATCTCATAAATTCAAATTTCGTTCACTTAGCAGGCATGTGTTTGAATCTGCGGTGGATCTGGTGCAATTGAAATTCGGTGAAGTAAAAGATCGCTTAACCACGCTAGTGTTTTTTAGAACTGACCCCTTTGATCATTATTTAGAGACTAAGGCAAAGCTAGATGAACGTCAAGTCGAACTGCTTTTATTTTTTCAGTTTTCTAGGTACGATATGAAAGACCGCAATGTGTCTTGGAGCAAGAGCAAATTTGGTTTTTTTCTGAAACACATGAATGACTACCTTGAGATTGGGTATTGCCGTTCGCGCTTTGCCCTTGACGAGCCTGAGGTTTTCAAGTCAGAGTTTCGAAAACTACAACAGCTGCTACATCGTCCGATACGAAGGACGGTCATGGCGAACAACCGCATTTTGTTGCCCAATGCCTATCAAGAACTCGTTCAAGAAGAAGTTCAAGAAGATTATTCGATGGGCTATACAGATGTGATAGGGTTTAGAGCCGGGACGTGCACGCCATTTCCCTTCTATGACCTGGGGCTTGAAATCGAGCAGCCCCTTCGGGTGTATCCGGTGTGTGTTTCTCATACTTCATTAGAACGATTCGATAAAGAAACCATCGCCTCTCAGTTAAGTCAGCTAGCTGCACAAGTGCGTGCAGTGCAAGGCACACTTTGTGCTCAATTTTCGAATGAGTATATTGAGCGAATAGGAGAGAAGGCCTTCGCCGATATCATTGAAACACTTACTAGATGAGTGCACCCCTGACCGATATTTTTTTTGATCTCGACCACACTTTGTGGGATTTTGAGAAAAATTCTGCAGCTACTTTTGAAATGCTGTTTACCAAACACCAAATAGATATTGATCTTCAGCGGTTTAATACCGTGTACAAACCCATTAATCGCAGGTATTGGAAGGCGTATCGCAATGCCGAGATTTCAAAAGAAACCTTGAGGTTTGGTCGATTAAGGGATGCTTTTGACACCTTGAATTATGGTGTTGACTCGGATTTGATTCAACAGCTTTCAGAGGGATACATAAACTATCTCACTTCTTTTTCACACGTATTTGATTATACACATGAAACCTTGAGTTACCTGCAGTCGAAATACCGATTGCATATCTTAACTAATGGGTTTAAAGAAATTCAGTCTAAAAAATTATCAGGCGCCAGAATCGATCACTTTTTTACTTGTGTGATCAATGCAGAAGAAGTAGGGGTTAAAAAACCACATCGGGCTATCTTTTCGGCGGCTTTGGATCAAGCAAAGGTATCCGCAGAATGCGCATTAATGATCGGTGACGATTTAGAGGCAGATGTCTTAGGAGCTATAAATGCAGGCATTCGAGCGATACACTTTAATAATGAAGCATTGGACACCGATTCACGGTGCATTAGTATATCTTGTTTGAGTGAGCTACAGCGACTTTTATAGCCTAATAGAGTTTTCTTTGTCTGAGCACTTCATAGAGCACCACTCCGCAAGCCACAGAAACATTAAGTGAGGCAATTTGTCCGCGTTGTGGAATGCTTATACAGTGATCGACCATTTTGAGCACAGACGGATTTACTCCTCGCTCTTCAGATCCCATGATAATCGCCACACTGTCACTAAAGTCGCAGTCATACAATGAAGTCTCGGCTTTTTCTGAGGCTGCAAAGACCGTTACTCCTGAACTTTGAAGATACATTACCGCATCTTTGATGTGGGCTACTTTAGCCATACGAATACTGAAAGCTGCCCCCTGAGAGGTTTTGATGGCGTCTCGGTTTAGAGGTGCCATACCCTGTTGAGGAAGAACCACTAAATCGACTCCACTGGATTCTGCGGTGCGCAACACCGCGCCAAAATTTCGAACGTCGGTTAATCCGTCTAGAAGTAAAATCAAGGGGGAGTGTGGGGCATTCGTTAAAATACGCTCTACCGATTCTTCAAAATCTGCAAAGGGAATAGGCGCGATCTCAGCTACTGCTCCTTGGTGATTGGACTGAGTGAAGCGTTGAAGTCGCTCACTAGGTACATAAGACAAGGGCACTTTGGCTTTTCTGAGTGCCTGCTCTAACTCTTTAAATAGTGGGCCAGAGGCTCCTTTGAGCAAATACGCTTTCTGAACGTCTTGGTTGGCCTCAAGCGCCTCTAAAATGGTACGTATGCCGTAGATGAAAGGAATCGATGGTTCACTCATAGATAATGGGCCTGAAAACCTTCGCAAATTCTTACTTTTAAATGAATATTTGAACAAAAGACAGCGATAATGAGAGTCATAGTTAGTTTTTTCTATTTGATGTCCTTGATAGGGCCTAATGACTTGAATAAGGCGGACACAAAGTATTCGGCTTATGTTTTTATGGGCCTCGAGTGTCCGATCACTCAAAAATACATTCCGACATTAAATGAAATAGCTGATAATCAGAAAGATCTGAAATTAATCGGAGTGTTTAGTGGTGCAATTACAGAGGATGAAGTAGCAGCATTTAAGTCTCAGTTTGGGGTAAAGTTTGATCTTCAAACGGATAGACAGTATACACTTGCGGATACCTATAAGGCCCAAGTAACTCCAGAGGTCTTTTTGGTAGATAATGAAGGAATCCTTCATTACTCAGGAGCAATAGACAATTGGTTTGTGAGTCTTGGCAGAAATCGTTTTAAACCGAGTGAATTTTATCTGCTTGACGCTTTAACAGCCCTTCGGGAAGGGGGTGAAGTCGATCCGAATCGAACGTTACCTATAGGGTGTTTTTTAGAACGCAATAAAGCGATGTCTCATGAGCACCATTAAATCATTATTAACCACAGGTTGGATAGGGGCGGTGGCCACGGTTGGGGCGCAAACAACCTACGAGAAAGATGTGGCCCCGATTATCCAAAAGCATTGCGTGAGTTGTCACTCGCCAGGAGGGTACGGACCCTTTTCATTGGAAAGCTTTAGTGATGTATTTAAGCGTGCGAAATTTATTGGTCACGTTACTGAGACGCGATACATGCCACCTTGGAAGGCTGATCCTACATTTAGTCGATTTGCAAATGAACGCTTCTTAAGTGAAGAAGAAATCGCCACTATTCAGCGATGGATAGAGGAGGGACTAAAAAGGGGAGAGCCTTCTAGTGAATCTTTGGCAGTGGTGGGTGAAGAAAATAATGAAGAAAATCAGGTTGCTGATCTGGAGCTAAAGATGGCTAAGCCTTTTGAATTGTCAACCGATGGGATAGAGGATTACCGTTTTTTTCATGTACCTACTGGTCTAAAAGAGGATGCATATGTGTCAAGAATTGAATTTATAGCAGGAAATAAAAGATACTTACATCATAGTAGGGTAATGGTAGACACGTCAGGACAAACCGCCGGAATTGATGGCCTCTCAGAGTTTGATCCTCTCTCTAGATCCTTTCAGACCCAACCATTAATGGATGAATTTCTATATGGCTGGGTTCCTGGGAATCTTCCGGTGACCTTTCCAAAGGGAATTGCAAAACTAATCCCGGCAAACTCTGATTTAATTTTTAATATACATTACGCCCCTTCTGCTGAAAAAGTTAGTGATGTATCAGCCGTGAAATTATTTTTATCAAAGGACCCAGTTGAACACTTGGTAAAGAGTTTTTATATCGAAGAAAAGGATATCGCAAATCCCCCTTTCATTATAAAAGCAAATGAAAGGCCAACATTTTATGTCAGTAAGACGATCACCCAAGACATGAATGTGGTATCTCTTTTACCTCATATGCATTTTTTAGGTAAAAAAATGGTTGCCCTAGCTATCACACCTGACAATACAGAGATCCCTTTGATCCGCATCAATGATTGGGACTTCAATTGGCAAAGTACCTACTTGCTTAAAGAGCCTTTGTTTTTGACAAAAGGAACGGTCTTGTTATTAGTAGCTGAATACGATAACACGAGCGATAATCCCCTAAATCCGACGAATCCACCCCGAGATGTTACCTACGGTTGGAACTCTACCGATGAGATGATGAATCTTATTTTTTATTACTACTAAAAAAGCCACCTCTTATGAAGGTGGCTTTTAATAATATTAAGAAAAATATTTAATTATTCCTTACATAAATCAAGAAGCATTTCTCCTTGAGCTCTGGCAGCGTCATAAGGTACCCAGTTTAACAGGGTGTTTCCTGCAGGGTTTTTGATAGTTACACCAACTTCAGAATCATAATCCCCTTTGTTGTAGCTGAAATACATTGAGCTTGAACCAGCAGGAATAGTGATAGTTGCACTATTTGCGTCAACTGCAACAGTAAATGAAGCGAAAACAGCTCCGTCTACATACACATCAATTGACGCTCCGTTCCATCCGTCGCCATAAGCATCGATTCCTGAAATTGACCAATCACCCGTTCTAGATTGAATCGACGTAGCACAGGTAACTCCCCAGTCTATTGCACAGTTCGCCTCTGGGAACTCTGTACATACCGATGGAGACCATGAGTCAAACACTCTACCGTCTTCAGTCGTTAGAACCCAAGTCAATCTAAAGGTGTCTCCAGGAACAAACTTTTTATTTGCTCCACGACCTTTTCCAAGTGGGTCTGAATAAACCGATTGAGATCCGGCTCCAAAACCGTAGTCAAAAGTGGAAGATGAGTAAACATTATAAACTTCTTCTTGGCTTATAGAAAAAGAACCAAATTCACTATCCCCTTGTGGAGTGATTGATTTCACCTTTTTACCCTGTGCACCACCATGAGAGGCAACAGCCTTGTTACCATCTTTATCTGTGTATTCCTCATTAAAGGTTACATAAAGGTCAATATTGGTCACAGTGTTTAACTTATCGATTGATTTCCACTTGAAATTCACATCGATAGTCGCCGAAGCGTTAGCAGTACTAAAGCCTATAGCAGGGTCTGAGGTAAGTAGTCCATACCCATGGACTCCTGATTCCCAATCGGGAACAGCAATTAAAGAATCATCTTTACATGATAGTAAGGTAACTGCTATTAGCGATAGAGAAAACAAATATGTAGTTATTCTTTTCATCGTTTCTATATATTAAATTATTAAAACTGGAATTTTAAAGTATCCCAGAATACAGCAGAACTCGGAGAGTCATATACCTTGCTAGGAGTGTTGCTATTCAAATTCACTTCGTCTTGAGCATATGGTAAGCTCAATGCATATTGTCTAGGTAGCTGCATTGGTGCTTGAATATCTGCTGGAAGTCCAGTTCTTCTGAAAGCATTATATCCTTCGTATCCGTTACCAAAATTTGCTTTCCATGCCTGTTTTAAAACATATCCTAGCTTTTGATTTTGATTGCCACCCGTTGGATAAGCGGCCTTAACTCCAGCGATATAATCCGCTTGGGTTTTGTATTCTATTGCCCACTGGCTGTAGGTAGCTGGCCATGTCGTAACATCTGCTTTAGCGTTCGCATCAGCAGCTGTTCCTACAGACCAAACTTTTGCAAACTGATCAGTAAGCGCTGACGCTAAAAGAGCGTCATCGGTTGAACCTGTATTTACTCCTAAAGCAATTTGGGCTTCTAACATATAAAACTTAACCATCCAAGAGGTAATGATTGGGAAGATTCCATCACCTTTACCAAACTTGTTACCGCCCGTTGTACCATAGGTAGCATCAAACAGTCCTGCACCAGGGTAGGCACCGGTAGTTGTTCTAATCGGGTTGTCATTAGGAATACCTGATGGATCTGATCTATCTCTTCCAAAGAACCCGGCTAAATATGCCGCTTCTTTTGAACTAAGCGCACTTGCATCTTTTTGATAGACCGCTTGAGTTACAAAATTACTTAGTGGGAAATATCCGTAAGTACAATCCGTTCTTTGAGAACAAGGGATGGTTTGCTTATCTGTTGGATCCTCCGGGTTAAGTACCGTAGCAGTCTGTCTTTTAAAATAAAAAGGAGTTCTAGGATCTCTTGAAGCAAGCATTTCAGTCATTAATTGATGACCGAAGTAAGAATATCCAGCATCTCCACCAACGTACCCCGCTTGATACATTGGGTGACGGTCGTCAGGATTTTTCAATGCACCGTAGCGCAAAACAAAATCGTCTGCTGCTGAAGTGATTAAACCACCACCAGAGATAAGGCTTTGAATTTCAGCGGCATTGCTTTGAACATTTCGTGTTTGAATTAAAAGTCTAAGCTTTAGTGACTTAGCCATTTTTGTCCATTTAGAAGCGTTTCCTCCGTAAACCAAATCTCCTTTAACCGCAACCGATTGCGTTTTAGCTAGGTTAGCGATCGCTGCATCGATAAGAGCAAAGGCATCAGCGTAAATGTCAGCACCTTTATCATATGCCGGCTCTAGGATTTTCTCTTCACCTGGTGAATTACCTTTAAAAGCTTGACTGTAAGGTACATCTCCCCAAAGATCAACCATGGTAGTAAAATAGTAGGCCTTCAATAATTGAGCGATACCTAAATATCTTGGGTTGTTTTCAGGATCTGCTGCTGCGATTAACTCCTCAAGATCCTTAAGTGGTCCTGAATAAAGGAAGTTCCATGTACCGTTCCAGCTAGAATTTGTAAAGTTAAAGTCATCGCTAGAAGTGTTAATGGCTTGGAAGCCCATGGTGGTGTTATTGAGACCTCCACCGAAAGTGCTCAATCCTTCCCATTGTGCATTTGTTAGCAAAAGCTCAAGAGATGCTTGGCTAGCACTGTTTGGATCTACGTTAATATCAAGGTCATCAAGCTCACATGATACTATTCCTAGCCCTAGAATACTAGCACCCAAGAATAAACGTATGTTATTGAATTTAAATTTCATTTTTTTCGATTTATAGATTTCAATAATTAGAATGTCAAGCTAAGGTTAAAACTTAAGCTACTAGTGGTAGGTGTTGCACCATACTCGAACCCTTGAACATTTGATCCAGCGTTTTCTGCTAAAACTTCAGGGTCGAGATTTAGACCCTCCAACATGTTAGGAGCTTTCCACCATAGGTTACGCCCACTTATTCCTAAAGCAGCTGATCCAAATGGAGTTTTATCTAAAATACTTTTAGGAACATCATAGCTTAACCCAATTTCACGTAAACGTATGGTAGTAGTATCATAGATGTTTACCTCATCTTGTCCGTAGGCTCCCCATCCGTTTGAGAAGTGGGAGTCAAATGCAGTGATAGGTGTAGTATTTCTAATTTTGTTTCCACTAGCATCAGTTACTGCCTGGAATGTTTGATTACTACCGTAAACACCTGGTACCACGCGCAAATCCTCGCGCTCAACTGAGTTTGCTAATTGCCCTCTTAACATCAAAGAGGCAGCAGTAAATGAGTACATGTCACCACCTTCTTTCCAGTCAATTAATGCACGAAGTGTTACATTTTTAAATTTGAAACTATTGGTAATACCTAATGTAAAATCAGGGTTAGGGTCTCCAACTACAGTAGATACTGATGCAGCGAAAGGCAATCCTGTTGCTTTATCTATGAGTAAATTACCTTCGTCATCTTTAGCATTTTCTGTACCGAAGATCTGACCATATGGCAGACCATTTCTGTGAATGGTACCTAGGGATGATCCAGGACCTCCAATGAAAATTTCTCCGTTTGGTCCGGCATCAACAACCAACGATTTGATCTTAGTGAATGCGAAATAGGTATTCCAAGTGAAGTTGTCAGTTGCGACAGGGTATACATCCAAACCTATTTCCAAACCTGTGTTATCAAGCTGTCCAATGTTTACTACTTGACTAGAGAATCCACTTGATCTCGCTACAGATGCTGTAGCAATTTGTTCTGTAGAAGTTCTCTTAAAGTAGGTTACGTCTAAACTCATTCTGTTATTAAAAAGAGTGGTAGCAATACCAGTCTCAAATTCGGTGGTAAACTCAGGCTTTAAGGTTGAGTTTCCAAGAGTATTAGCCAAAGCAGCTCTATTTAACGCACCATAAATTGGCGAGGTAAAGGGAGTCAAAATATTAAAGTTTGTAAGCGTTCTATAAGGAGAAGCATCGTTACCAACTTTTGTGTTTGAAACTCTAAGCTTTAAACTATTTATGACTTCAGGCAATTCAACTGCTTCGCTAAGAAGGAATGATAAACTGGCTCCTGGGTAGAAATAACTATTAGCACCTTCAGGAAGCGTTGAAGAACGATCTTGTCTTCCTACTAGGCCTAAGTATAACATATCCTTATAACCCACAGAAACATCAGCAAAAATTCCATAAAGTCTTCTAAAACTCAAATAATCATAATCCACAATTTGAGTAGAAGTCGCGCTAGTAATGTTTAATCCACGAGAGATAATTTGATTACCAGTAACTGAACGTTGAGTATTTCTTCTTTCGTTAGCGTTAAGACCTGCAACGGCTGTTAAGGTAATATCATCAGATAGATCTTTATTGATGTTCAATAAGGCAGTGAAGTCACGTTCGGTATTGTTGATATCAACCGTTCTAACTTGGCCGAGTGCTGTATCTATACCTCCAGGAACAATATTTGTTCTTTGAAAGTCATGATAGCTATTGATTCCACCTTTAAGGGTAACGTTAATACCATCCGCAATATCGTATCCAATGGTAAGGTTACCGTAAGCACGATTTACATCAGATTTATAGAAGTTATTATTAGCGATCCAAATCGGGTTATCTAGGGCACGGTAGAAAATATTTGACCCATCCGCAGGGTTTTCCCATGGAAGCCCCATTAAATCAAAGTTTCTAGGTAGATAGAATAAACGAGCGTAAATTGAACCACCGCCACCTCCGAAGTAATCGTTGAATGCAGATGCACCTGAACGAGGAGATTGTTGAGAGGTATTTACGTAGTTTACAGTTCCAGAAATAGTTATACCGTTATCTAGAGTCGCATTTCCTCCGGAAAAGAAGCTAGTTCTTCTTACAAACTGATTAGGCACTATACCGGTTTGGTTTGTATTTGAGAAACCGGCATTAACGTTAGCCTTTTCACTACCACCGCTTAAACTAACGGCATGATCCATAGTTTGGCCTGTATTGAAGAAACCTCCAACGATATCGTTAGCTCTGATTTCATAGGGAGCAGAAACTTTTCGAATCGACCCATCAGGCATGGTATAATCCTGCATCAAATCAGGGAACACATTCGGGAATCTGTTAGAAACAGGGTTAGACGCAGTACCATCAGGATAAGGTGTACCGTCAGGATAGAGAGAATAAGTTTTAGTATAATTAGTACCATATTGCTGATTGATTCTATCTACGTGATCTGGCATAGGAGAACCCCAGTTACCAATGAAAGCTCCGTTGTATACCTGGTTAGAACCTTGGGTATACACATCTTGGTAATCAGGAAGAGCTGAAATATTAGTGCTCATCATTGAACCATTATAGGTGACCTCAAGACCTTTTCTTGATCGAGTAGAAGCTCCTTTTGTGGTAATAACTACCACACCGTTTGTAGCACGAGACCCATAAAGAGCCGATGCTGCAGCACCTTTAAGAACTGAAATACTTTCGATTGAGTTAGGATCTAGATCAAAACCACGGTTTGAGAACACAGTGTTTTGTCCAGCACCAGCAGTTGCGTTGGTACTATTGTCAAATGGAATTCCATCAACGATGAAAAGTGGTTGAGTGTTTCCTGTTAGGGACGACATTCCACGAATGTTGATTTTAGTACCCTGACCAGGAGCTCCCCCTCCACCAGTGATATTAACCCCTGTCATTTTACCTTGCATTGCACGAAGTAAATCTGGTTCTGCACGTCCTTGAACGTCTTCACCAGTCACTTTTGCAACTGAGTAACCCAGTGAACGTGCCTCACGTTTAAGACCCAAAGAAGTCACAACAACCTCATCGAGCTGCTGGGCGTCTTCTTCCATTTGTACAGAATAGAAGTCGCTCGAACCAATAGTTAGACGCACATCTTTCTGACCTACATAGGTAAGAATCAAAACGTCCCCTACAGAGGCCGAAATGGTGAAGTTACCGTCAAAGTCAGAAAGAGTACCATTAGAGGTGCCTTCGACAATGATATTAACTCCAGGCAGGGGAACATTACCAGAATCGGTAACAGTTCCTGAAACCGTTTTAATCTGCGCAAATGTGACCTGCGCAACTAACGCTAAAAACAGCGTTAAGATTCCATTAGACATTGCTTTCATATAAATTAACATTTGTTTAAGAATTCGTAAAAATGATAATAAAATGTTAAAACAAAAAATTTTTTTCACCTCAAGTTGCTTGTCTAGGCGATTATTTGTTGTTGGCCGGTATATTTCTGAAAAAAATAACATCTCCCCTTGAAAAATTCGCAGACAGCTTGAATATTCAACTTTAATTAGAAAAATTGATTTTGGCCGATTCTTGGTCTAAGAGTGATGCGCGTATTTTTGGAAAAATAGAAGTTAGATTGAAATTCGGTATTGTTTGATAGTGGATTGTTTTGAAAATATATTCAAGTTTAATTCAATCTTTCTTTCTACTTATTTAAGGTATCGATAATCAAAGTATCGAATCATGCAATAAAAGAAGCTTGATTCGGGAATAAAAAATCTTCACTGCATTTGAATACTTCAGAAAAAAAAGTACATTTGCAGCCCCTTAAATGGGGAGTAAATAAATTACATGCCAACTATTTCACAATTAGTAAGAAAAGGTAGACACTCAATAGCCAAGAAGAGTAAATCGGCTGCTTTGGAGTCTTGCCCTCAACGCAGAGGTGTGTGCACACGTGTATACACTACTACACCTAAGAAGCCTAATTCAGCAATGAGAAAGGTAGCAAGGGTTAGATTAACCAATGGTAAAGAGGTTAACGCGTACATTCCAGGAGAGGGGCATAATCTTCAAGAGCACTCGATAGTATTGGTAAGAGGTGGACGTGTTAAGGACTTGCCTGGAGTTCGTTATCACATTATTAGAGGTGCCCTTGATACCGCCGGTGTTGCTGGGCGAACACAAAGACGTTCTAAATACGGAGCTAAACGCCCTAAGAAGTAGATCGCTAAAGAAGCAGTATCATGAGAAAAAGACAAGCAAAAAAGCGTCCGTTGCTCCCAGATCCACGATTTGGTGACCAATTAGTTACACGTTTTGTGAATATGATGATGTGGGACGGTAAGAAATCTATCGCCTTCCGCATTTTTTACGATGCTATAGACATCGTTAACGAGAAAAAAACCGATGATGAAAAGTCGGCCTTGGAAGTATGGAAAGATGCGCTCTCTAATGTGATGCCTCACGTTGAAGTGAGAAGCCGTCGCGTCGGGGGGGCTACGTTTCAAATTCCTATGCCTATTCGTCCAGATCGCAAGATCTCTACAGCCATGAAATGGTTAATTAGTTATTCGCGCAAGCGCAATGAAAAATCAATGGCTCAAAAGTTGGCTGGCGAAATTTTAGCTGCTGCTAAAGAAGAGGGTGCCGCTGTGAAGAAGCGTATGGATACCCATAAGATGGCCGAAGCGAATAAAGCATTCTCACACTTTAGATTCTAATTGTAATCATGTCAAGAGATTTATCACTTACTCGTAACATTGGAATTGCAGCGCATATTGATGCTGGAAAGACAACGACGACAGAGCGTATATTATTTTACACTGGTGTGAGTCACAAAATCGGTGAGGTGCACGATGGTGCAGCCACGATGGACTGGATGGAGCAAGAGCAAGAGCGCGGAATTACGATTACTTCTGCCGCTACCACTTGTACATGGATGTTTCCTACTGAAAACGGACAACCTGCCGCTGACGCCAAGTCATACCACTTTAACATTATCGATACCCCGGGTCACGTTGATTTTACCGTTGAAGTAAACCGTTCGCTTCGCGTGCTTGATGGACTCGTGTTCTTGTTTAGTGCTGTGGATGGGGTAGAGCCTCAATCTGAGACCAACTGGAGATTGGCAGATAATTACAAGGTTCCGCGTATGGGCTTTGTGAATAAGATGGACCGTCAGGGAGCTAACTTTTTAGCTGTTTGTAATCAGGTTCGTGAGATGTTGAAGTCGAACGCTGTTCCTATCGTTCTTCCTATCGGAGACGAAGCGGACTTCAAAGGGATCGTTGATTTAGTGAAGAATCGTGCCATTGTGTGGCATGACGATAATTTCGGTTCTACTTTTGATGTAGTAGATATTCCTGCTGACATGCAGGATGAGGTGAAGCAGTACAGAGCTGCACTTATTGAAGCAGTAGCCGAGTACGATGAGTCATTGATGGAAAAGTTTTTCGTAGATGAAGACTCAATCACTGAAGATGAGGTACACGCTGCCTTGAGAGCTGCTGTAATGGATATGAGTATCATTCCAATGGTCTGTGGTTCTTCTTTTAAAAATAAGGGAGTACAGTTTTTATTAGATGCGGTTTGCAGGTATTTGCCTTCGCCGCTTGATAAAGAGGCCATCATAGGAACCAATCCTGATACAGATAAAGAGGTAGCGCGTAAGCCAGATGCTAAGGAGCCCTTTGCAGCATTGGCGTTTAAGATCGCAACGGATCCTTTCGTAGGTCGTTTAGCCTTCTTTAGAGCGTACTCTGGTACATTGAATGCCGGGTCATATGTCTTGAATAACCGTTCAGGAAACAAAGAGCGTATCTCGCGTATTTACCAGATGCACTCGAACAAGCAAAATGCCATTGATTCAATTTCTGCCGGTGATATCGGTGCAGCAGTTGGGTTTAAGGATATCAAAACTGGTGATACTTTATCGGATGAGAAGCACCCGATCGTACTCGAGAGCATGGTGTTTCCAGACCCAGTTATCGGTATTGCTGTTGAGCCAAAAACTAAGGCGGATGTTGACAAGATGGGTATGGCTTTAGCTAAACTTGCTGAAGAAGATCCGACCTTCCAGGTGAAGACTGATGAGGCCTCTGGGCAAACGATCATCTCTGGTATGGGTGAGCTTCACTTAGATATCATCGTTGACCGTATGCGTCGCGAGTTTAAGGTTGAAGTCAACCAGGGTCAGCCTCAAGTAGAATACAAAGAGGCACTTACTGCTCAAGCGAACCACCGTGAGGTTTATAAAAAGCAAACTGGTGGTCGCGGAAAATTCGCGGACATTGTCTTCTCTATTGAACCTGCGAGTGAAGGTAAGGTCGGTCTTGAATTTGTTAATGAAGTTAAAGGAGGTAATATTCCTAAAGAATACATTCCTTCTGTAGAGAAAGGCTTTAGAGAGGCTATGAAAAATGGTCCTTTGGCTGGATTCGAAATGGACAGCATGAAAGTGACGTTGAAAGACGGATCGTTTCACCCTGTGGATTCAGACGCCCTGTCGTTTGAATTGGCTGCCAAACTAGGTTATAAAGAAGCGGCTAGAGCTGCAAGAGCAGTGATTTTAGAGCCGATTATGAAATTAGAAGTGCTCACTCCAGAAGAGAATATGGGTGATATCGTTGGGGATCTGAATCGCAGACGCGGTCAGGTGAACAATATGGACGATAGAGCCGGTTCAAAAGTGGTTAAAGCTCAAGTGCCTCTTTCAGAGATGTTTGGCTATGTGACCTCGTTGAGAACACTTTCTTCAGGTCGTGCTACCTCTACTATGGAATTTTCACATTATGCCGAAACTCCTCCGAATATTTCTGAAGAGGTCATTAAGGCTTCAAAAGGAGTGTAACGAAATTATTTACGGCTATGAGTCAAAAGATTAGAATTAAACTGAAGTCATACGACCACAACTTAGTAGATAAGTCTGCTGAGAAGATAGTAAAGACCGTTAAAACGACTGGTGCGGTAGTAACAGGGCCTATTCCCTTACCTACCAACAAAAAGATCTTTACTGTATTGAGATCTCCTCACGTGAACAAAAAGTCTCGTGAGCAGTTTCAATTGAGCTCGTACAAGAGATTATTAGACATCTACAGCTCTTCTTCGAAGACTATTGATGCCCTAATGAAACTTGAACTTCCTAGTGGAGTTGAGGTAGAGATCAAAGTTTAAGTTTTGGGGCGTATGGCCCGTAACTGACATGTCTTAAACGAAGGTTTAAGAAAAACGGTGAAAGAAAAGAATCTGGGTCAGATATTTTCTTGACCCAATTTTTTTGAAAAGTAGTATTAATTAAAAAATGTAATTAGAATGTCTGGGTTAATTGGAAAAAAAATCGGCATGACCAGCATCTTTGATGAGAACGGGAAGAACATTCCTTGTACCATCATTCAGGCTGGACCATGCGTGGTTACCCAAGTCAGAACCGAAGAGGTTGATGGGTATAATGCGCTTCAACTGGGTTTCGATGACAAGGCAGAAAAACGTGCTACTAAGGCCGAAATCGGTCATGCAAAGAAAGCCGGAACTTCTCCAAAGAAGAAGATCGTCGAATTCCAGAATTTTAATGGTGAACACGCCTTAGGTGATACACTAGATGTAACGCTTTTTAACGAAGGAGAGTTTGTCGATGTCATCGGCACTTCTAAGGGTAAAGGGTATCAGGGTGTTGTAAAACGTCACGGCTTTGCCGGTGTGGGTCAGTCTACGCACGGTCAGCACAACAGGCTGAGAGCTCCTGGTTCTATTGGAGCCGCCTCTTATCCTGCTCGTGTATTCAAAGGTATTCGTATGGCTGGCCGAATGGGTGGTGATACGGTTACTGTAGAAAACCTTCAGGTGGTAAAGATCGATACCGAAAAGAATCTTATTGTAGTAAAAGGCTGTGTTCCTGGTCACAAGAACGCATACGTAACAGTGCAGAAATAATGG
>JBJOGS010000036.1:0-4350 GCA_046048095.1 Bacteroidota bacterium | reverse complement strand
CACCCAATACAGAGGTATCATAAAGTTGAGCCACCGAGTTTTTTGAGAATGGAAATTCAGTCAACAACGTAAAGGTGACCAGTAAATTGCCTTTGGGAGCGAGAAAATCAATGGCATCTACCGTTCCAACCGCGTAACCATTTAAACTCACGGTGGTTCCGGTTTGTAGTCCTCCAACATGATCGTAGACGGCATAAAGTGTTTTTGAACTACCGAACAACGAAGTCGATTTAAGATAGCTAAAACCCATAATAAGAGCTGCGACCCCGGCAAGAACGACGATTCCTGCTTTTAGTTCATTGGATAGTTTGATCCCCCGTTTTTGACTCATACTGCTTTGTTTAGCGGGTTTTCTTTACGACAAAGGCGTCAGTAAATCCCTTTTCTATTGCTTTTTTCTTAAGTACTGCACCTGATTCTTCAGAGGATGCTTCTCCGTAAAAATAACGCTTTAACCCGGCTTTTTCTTCAAACCAAATCGGATTTAACCCACTAAAGCGCGGATCGCTTACCGGTATCGTTTTGTCTGTTGCAAAGAGTTGAACCGCATATACAGTTTTAGCGAATGAAGGGGCCGATGCAAGTGTATTTAGAGCAATTTCATCTCTATAAGTTAAGATCGCAGTGGCCATCGCTTTAGCGACAAGGTCTTGACCCGTGGTCGAATTCAGAAAAGCGCCTTCATCGGCATTAGACAAAAACCCCGTTTCGACAAGTACGGATGGCATGATCGTTTCATAAAGCACTACGAATCCCGCTTGTTTTACTTGCCGATCACGACGTTTAGCGGTCCGCACCATTTCGCGCTGTACAAAAGAGGCTAAACGTATACTCTGATCGAGATTTTCTTCTTGAATCGCGCTAAAAGCAATTAAGTCACTATTAAAGTTGGCATAGCGAGATTGGTAATTTTCTTCATTGTAAATCACTGCGTTTTCGCGCTGAGCTACAGCCAAATTTCTGTCGGCTCGATGGAGTCCTAAAACAAAAGTTCCGGCACCAGAGGCATTCGAATCATGTGCATCACAATGAATCGAGACAAATACATCCGCGTTTAACTTATTGGCCATCGGACCACGAGCATAAAGATCTACTGAGCGATCGTCCTTTCGAGAATAATACACTTCGATGTTTGGTTCTTTTGAAAGTATTGCCCCCACCTTAAGAGCCACAGCAAGCGTGATTTTCTTCTCGACATATCCATGGTGCATGTTTCCGGGATCTTTACCGCCGTGACCGGGGTCAAGAAAGACCCTAAAGGCATTAGAAGACTGAGTAAAAGCGCTTGTAACCGAGAGAAACAAGCTGCTAAAGAGAAAAATCAATCGAAGTCTAGGCACTAGTTTTCGCATAGCATGTCATCTAGTAAAATTAAGCAATACGAAAGAGTTACCACAAATTATATGTAAGTTTGAGCCGAGTTTAAACGCTTTAAACTCAATAAAACCAAGGATTTCGTATTGCAGTTCTGGCGATTCTATTTTGTGCTCTTTTTAGGGTGCTTTTTTCATTCCACCCTTTCATTTGGTCAGCAAGACAGCGCCTATGTGTCCATCACCTCTAAGGGGCTGTTCGTGCAATTGCCTGTGGGATACGATCTGCCTCAGGTAAGCATTGAAAAAAAGCAACTACTCGATTCGTTGGTCACCAAAGAAAGAAAAAAAACAAACGTCGCGATTTCAACGAAACTAGAGAGCCTGATCAAGTACAGTGCAAAAGACTCTGTAACGATTAGTCAAGGCCAAAAAAAGATTTATCTCGCCAACGAGGCTGCTATTGATTATACCGACACAAAACTGACCGCCGGAATTATTGCTATAGATTACTTACAGAACGAGATTCTTGCCGGACGCTACGTAGATAGCAAAGGGGTAAAGACTCAGACCCCTGAGTTTACCCAAGGTGAAAACGAGGTGATTCCTGACTCTATTCGCTATAATATCACCTCGCAAAAGGCCCTGATCTTTAATTCGCGCACCGAGCAAGGAGCGGGCATTGGGGGTATGGGCGGAGAAACCATGAAAGTAGTCACAGAGAAAACTAAAAAAGAGAACGACTCGGTGTTTTATTTTGCTCAGGGTAAACTTACCACGGCAGGAGATTCTATTGATCCCGATTATTACATCAAAGTTCGCAAGGCCAAGTTTATTCCAGGAAAACGGATTATTGCCGGATTCTCTAACATGTATCTAGTCGACGTTCCGACGCCCATCGCGCTTCCATTTGCCATATTTCCGCTGACCAGTGGGCGATCTGGAGGATTGATCTTTCCGACTTTTACCAATGACCCCCAACGAGGCTACTCGCTTCAAAACGGCGGATATTACTTTCCCATCAATGACTATGTGGATCTGAATTTAACAGGGGATTACTTCACCAACGGAAGCTATGGGTTTAGAGCCCAGTCGGTATACACCAAGCGCTATAACTACCGTGGAAATATCAACCTGCGTTTCGAAAACCTCATTAATTCTCAAAAAGGATTCGCAGACTACAGTAGAAACAGCATTTTTAATCTTCAGATCTCTCATACTCAAGACCCTAAAGCGAGCCCGAATTCGCGCTTCGCAGCTTCAGTAAACCTCGGAAGCAGTAAGTACTTCAGAAACTCGGCCAACCAACAAAACCTGGCCCTTACGCAGAACAACAACTTGTCTTCTTCGATCACCTATTCGAAAACGTTTCCGGCCTATCCGTCAGTCAACCTCAACCTAAGTGCCACACACAATCAAAATACCAATACCGAAGAAATTAACCTCACCCTGCCTACCGCCCAGGTGAATATGGAACGCATATTCCCTTTCGCTACGCGTGAAGGGATCAAGAAAGGCCTTATTGAGAATATCAACTTTCAGTATACCTCGCGTTTCGAGAACCGCATTCGCACTACGGATTCACTCTTTTTAACCTCGCGCATGTTCGATGATGCCAAAATTGGGGCGCGTCACTCTATCCCGTTGAGCACGAACTTTAAAGTGGCTAAATTTTTGAGTGTTTCTGTTGGGGGTGACTACGAAGATCTCTGGACCTTTGAGACGTTTACGCGAGGTCAAGATCCTAACGCCGATGTGAGCAGAGAAATCGTACTAGACACCGTGCGAGGTTTTGACCGTTTCAACCGTTATGGAATATCTAGCTCGGTCGGAACAACAGTTTACGGTACCTACACTTTTAAGGAAGGGAAGAAGCTGCAAGCCATCCGCCATGTGGCACGTCCATCGATCGGATGGGGTTATGGCCCATCATTTGAACGGTATTACGACTCGTACATCAACCTAGATGGCCAAGAAGTCAGCTACTCTAGATTTGAAGGAACGCTCAACGGTTCACCAAGTTTAGGCCGATCAAATAGTCTTTCATTTGGATTGCAAAATACCTTAGAGGCCAAGATGGCTTCGAAAGACTCTACCAAGACCGAGCCACGAAAAATACCCCTGTTAAGCAACCTCAACTTTTCAAGTGCCTACAATTTAGAGGCAGATTCACTGAGATTGAGTCCGATCAGTTTCAATGCAGCGACGGCGCTATTTAATCAAGAGATGCAGGTGAACATGAACGGTACGCTTGACCCTTATGTTACTACCGCCGACGGAACGCGCATCAACACGTTTCACATCGCACAAAGTGGAAAAATAGCACAACTCACCAGAGCGAGCCTGAATTTTAGTTACCAGCTCTCTAACGAAACCTTTAAACCAAAAAAAGACCAACAAGATCAGCAGAATACCCAAAGTGGCAGTACTCAGAATTACGATGCGCAATACCGAACACAAGCCGGAGGTGCAGACAATGATTTATTTGGTTTTGGTCTAACTGATGACTTTCCGGGTGAAACCAACCAAGCCGGGCAACAAGGCGAAGAAACTGAAGAAGAAACCGATAAATTCTATTTCAATCGGATTCCTTGGAACCTCAACTTACAGTTCAATAGCAGCTATTCAAACCTTCAAGATGAACGTGAAATCACCACAGCATCACTCATGTTTTCAGGAAATGTAGATCTGACGCCCGCTTGGAAAATTCGCGTATCCTCTGGGTATGACTTTAAAAATAAAGGCTTCAACCTCACTCAAATTGGATTCAAACGCGATCTAAAAAGTTTTGATCTGCGCTTCAACTGGGTGCCATTTGGACGCAATGCACGTTGGGATTTTTTCATAGGAATAAAAAGCAGCATGCTCTCTGACCTGAAATGGGAAAGCCGCAGCCAACGCAATATTAATCGCTAATTCACTCCTTGTCTCTTATGTCTAAAAAAGCCATTCACACCGAAAATGCTCCTGCAGCCATTGGTCCTTACCACCAGGCCATCTTAAAGAACAACACCCTCTTTGTATCAGGTCAAATACC
>JBJOGS010000035.1:0-9382 GCA_046048095.1 Bacteroidota bacterium | reverse complement strand
ATCACTGTCGAAGAGGCTAAAGGAACCGATACCTATGTTGATGTCGTAGAAGGGATGCAGTTTGACCGCGGATACCTTTCTCCATACTTCGTAACCGACTCGGAGAAGATGACCGCAGAGCTTGACAATCCATATATCTTATTGTTCGACAAGAAGATTTCTTCAATGAAAGACCTGCTTCCTGTGCTTGAGCCAGTAGCTCAATCAGGTAAGCCCCTACTAATCATCGCTGAAGATGTAGACGGAGAGGCCCTAGCCACTCTAGTTGTCAACAAGCTAAGAGGATCGCTTCGCATCGCTGCAGTGAAAGCTCCAGGATTCGGTGACCGTCGCAAAGCCATGCTTGAAGACATCGCCATCTTGACTGGTGGAACCGTTATCGCCGAAGAGCGCGGATTCACTCTTGAGAACGCAACTATCGACATGCTCGGTACTGCTGAAAAGGTGTCTATCGACAAAGACAACACCACCATCGTTAACGGAGCCGGAAATGCTAACGACATCGCCGCCCGCGTTAACCAAATCAAAGCTCAAATCGAGACTACTACTTCAGACTACGACAAAGAAAAACTACAAGAGCGTCTGGCTAAACTAGCCGGAGGTGTAGCCGTTCTTTACGTGGGTGCTGCCTCAGAAGTTGAGATGAAAGAGAAAAAAGACCGCGTAGACGACGCCCTTCACGCCACTAGAGCGGCTGTTGAAGAAGGTATCGTTGCCGGAGGGGGTGTAGCCCTTGTTCGTGCCAAAGCGGCCCTTTCTTCAATCAAGGCCACCAACGCAGACGAGGCCACCGGTATTCAGATTGTAGAGCGCGCCATCGAGGCTCCGCTTCGCACCATCGTTGAAAACGCCGGAGGTGAAGGATCTGTAGTGGTATCTAAAGTGATCGAAGGCAAGAAAGACTTCGGTTACGACGCCAAAACAGAGAAATACGTTAACATGTTGGAGGCTGGAATCATCGATCCTAAGAAAGTAACACGCGTAGCGCTAGAAAACGCTGCCTCTGTTGCCGGAATGATTTTGACCACCGAGTGTGCGCTCGTTGAAATCAAAGAAGACGCCCCTGCTGGCCCAGCAATGGGCGGCGGCGGAATGCCAGGAATGATGTAATTCATTCTTCTTTCAACAAAAAAACCCGCGCCTTTCGGCGCGGGTTTTTTATTTTCAATTAAAACCTATGACTTCTAGCTAAGCATGTAGCCCGCCATGGCAAGCATGACGGCGTTTTCAATAAAGGTGGCTTCTGTCATAGGCAGCTTAAGCGCCGTGCCTAAACAGGCACATTGAATAGCGCGTTTGTTGAGCAGCGATCGTACGACTCCGATGGTGGTGGCTCCGAGAATACCTATAGTCACATAAAGCAATTGGGTAACTTCTACACGCAATAAGAATCCGATTCCAAGCAGCAATTCGATAAATGGATAGGCGTATCCGTACCCCGGAATAGCTTTAGCTATTGGATCGTACATCGCAAAACTCGGAGGAAATCCCTTGTAATCCAGAAACTTAAAAAAGCTAAATACCAAATAGAATAAACCCATAAAGTCGAGCATGGCCGAGGCGATTCCATCTTGGTACCAACTTACCCCCATAGCGGCAAATAGATACGCGCCAATGAGATATAAAGGAAAGAGCTGGCGAAATTTTGAAACTGCCGGGGCTTGAGGTGATGCTTTAACCTCAGCATGAGTCGCGCGCAGGCTGTATTTCGAAGGTAATTGATTCATCAGCTCGCTATCAGAGAGTTTGCGTGAAGCCTCGAGTTCGACACGTCCGCTTTCTTTGTCTATACTTACCTCAGCCACCCCTTCATAAGCACTGTAATGCTCAGTGAGGGCAGCTACACAGCTCATACAGGTGATTCCATCGATATAAAAGGTCTGTTTCATTGCAATAAAGGCTAGGGTTAGATTATTTTTGCACTTTCTACTTTTCAAAGGTATGCAAGAACTCAAAAAACCACTTAGCGCAATCCTCTCTAATGAGGCCCTTTCAGTGGGCGAACGCCTCGAGCAGGTATGTGAATTACTCCGCAGCAGCGTGAATCACTACGATTGGGTCGGATTTTACTTTCACGACTCCGCCACCCGCACCTTACACTTAAAAGCATTCGCCGGAGAGCCGACAGATCACACGACGATACCCTTCGGCAAAGGAATTTGTGGGCAAGTGGCCGAGAGCAATCAAAACTTTATTGTTCCTGATGTCAAAGCACAAGACAATTATATCGCCTGCAGCTTGCATGTCAAGTCAGAAATTGTGATTCCACTCTTCAAAAACGGTCAGAACATTGGCCAGATCGATATCGATTCTCATACCCTAGACCCCTTTACTGATGAAGATGTGGCACTACTAGAGCATGTCAATGCATTGGTTGCCGAAATCGTTTAAGACTCAAAACACTATTTTTATTTTTTATATCCGCCTATGAATGCCTCTCGACCCCTCAAATCGGCCTTGATTTCAGTCTTTCACAAAGAAGGATTAGAGCCCATTGTACGCAAACTACACGAATTAGGAGTCACCCTGTACTCTACAGGGGGCACTGAGACCTTCATTAACAACCTTGGTATTGAGGTGGTCCCTGTAGAAAGCTTGACGCAGTACCCCTCTATTTTAGGCGGACGAGTCAAAACCTTACATCCAAAAATCTTCGGAGGGATTCTCAACCGCAGGTCGCTCGAAGAAGATCAGCAAACACTCAAAGAGTACGCCATTCCATCACTCGACTTGGTGATAGTTGATCTGTATCCTTTTGAAAAAACGGTGGCTGAAGACGCTTCTGAATCGGCCATCATTGAGAAAATTGACATTGGAGGCATCTCACTCATCCGCGCTGCTGCCAAAAACTATCAAGACGTGCTTTGCGTCGCTACCCAAGACGGGTACGGCCCTTTACTTGAGCTACTTGAGGCCAAAAACGGACAAACCGACCTCGAAGACCGCAAGCGATTCGCTACCCAAGCCTTTGCCACCTCATCGCATTATGACACGGCCATTTTTAACTACTTCAACAAAGATCAGCATTTTGATGTCTTGCGCTTAAGTGAGTCTACTGGGCGGGCACTGCGCTACGGAGAAAATCCGCACCAGCAAGGATACTTCTATGGTGACTTCGATGCGCTATTCACGCAGCTGAACGGCAAAGAACTCTCTTACAACAACCTGCTCGATGTCGATGCCGCGGTGACGCTAATGAGCGAATTTGTTGAAGATGCGCCTACCTTTGCCATTCTAAAACACAATAACGCCTGCGGGATTGCTTCTAGAGCGCAACTGGTCGAGGCCTATAAAGCGGCGCTTGCAGCCGATCCGGTATCCGCTTTTGGCGGAGTACTCATTGCTAATCGAACCATAGATCTGGCCACGGCCCAAGAAATTTCAAGTCTGTTTTGTGAGGTCGTCATCGCTCCGGCGTTTGAGCCTGAAGCGGTCACACTACTCAGTGAGAAGAAAAATCGCATTCTTCTGATTCAGAAGCATTGGAATCTTCCTAAGATGCAAGTGCGCACCGCCCTAAATGGACAGCTCGTGCAAGAACGAGACTTGAAAACTGACCAAGTCGCCGATCTGAAAACCGTAACCAAAGTGGCCCCAACGTCTGAGCAAATTGAAGACCTGCTTTTTGCCTCAAAAATTTGCAAACACACCAAGTCGAATACCATTGTTCTAGCCAAGAACAAGCAGCTATTGGCAAGCGGCACCGGACAAACCTCAAGAGTCGACGCATTGAACCAGGCCATTCACAAAGCCAAGCAGTTCGACTTTGACCTTGAAGGGGCAGTGATGGCTTCAGATGCCTTCTTTCCGTTTCCAGACTGCGTAGAAATCGCAGACTTGGCAGGAATCAAAGCCGTTATTCAACCCGGCGGGTCGATCAAAGACGAGCTAAGCATCGCCTACTGTGATCAGTCGTCTATGGCTATGGTGATGACCGGAACCCGTCATTTCAAACATTAATTTTCGTACTTTCGAAAGCACTCAGTCTCAAAGATTATGGCCTTTTTTGATTTTTTGACCGAAGAAATTGCGATTGACCTCGGAACAGCGAACACCTTGATCATTCACAACGGCAAAGTAGTGGTAGATAGTCCTTCTATTGTCGCGCGCGATCGCATGTCCGGAAAAATTGTAGCCGTAGGGCAAGAGGCCAATCTCATGCAAGGAAAAACGCATGAGAATATCAAAACCATTAGGCCACTGAAAGACGGAGTTATTGCCGACTTTGATGCCTCTGAGAAAATGATCGGAATGCTTATCAAAAGTGTTCCGGCCTTACAGAAAAAACTCTTTCCGCCTTCGTTGCGCATGGTGGTGTGCATTCCCTCTGGGATCACCGAAGTAGAGATGCGTGCAGTGAAAGAATCTGCCGAACGCGTAAATGGTAAAGAAGTATACCTCATACACGAACCCATGGCCGCCGCCATCGGTATCGGCCTCGACATCATGAAACCCAAGGGCAATATGATCGTAGATATTGGAGGGGGTACCACCGAAATCGCAGTCATTGCCCTCGGCGGAATCGTCGTTGACCGCTCAGTCAAGATCGCCGGAGACGTGTTTACCAACGATATCATCAATTATATGCGCACCCAGCACAACCTCTTCATCGGAGAGCGCACGGCTGAACGCATTAAAATTGAGTGTGGATCGGCTACCGATGAGCTCGACAACCCACCAGAAAATCTAGAGATTCAAGGCCGTGACCTACTTTCTGGAAAGCCCAAACAAATTGTAGTAAGCTTTAAAGAAGTGGCCAAAGCACTAGATAAATCGATTGTGCGTATTGAAGAAGCGGTTATGGAAACCCTCTCTCAAACCCCACCTGAGCTCGCCTCGGATATTTATAATTCAGGAATATACCTCGCAGGCGGAGGGGCCATGCTGCGTGGCCTCGATCAACGCCTATCTGCAAAAACCGACCTTCCGGTATACATTGCCGAAGACCCGCTTCGTGCCGTAGTACGCGGAACAGGTATTGCGTTAAAGCATTTAGAGGTCTATAAAACCGTCCTGATTCAATAATGGCTAGACTTCTCGCTCTGCTTATTAAATGGCGTTCTGAAGTTCTACTTGTTTTATTACTACTCATCGGATTTGGCCTCACCATCACCCAGAGCGGCCACCAAAAAGCGATTTGGCTAAGTTCATCGAATCGCATTCTCGGAAGCGTTCATGAGTTTAAGTCATCTACCACAGACTATTTTTCACTGAAGAAACGCAACCTTCAGCTGCAAGAAGACAACGCGGCGCTGCGCGCCGCGCTCTATCAAGCACAATTCGAAAAAGCGCTTCTTGACGGAACCATGCAACCCATTGACACCGTTCAACCTTACAGTGTGATACCAGCTAAAGTGGTAAAAAACAGTGTGCTACGCGAGCGCAATTACCTCACCCTAAATAAAGGAAAACGACACGGCATTGAGCCAGACATGGGAGTCATTAGTGATCAAGGAGTCGTCGGAATCGTCGAACAGAGCGCTGAAAACTTCTCGACAGTCATCTCGCTCTTACACGAAGAAAGCCGTATCAATGCTTCGATTAAGGGCACGAATTATTTTGGGTCTCTCGTGTGGAACAAAAAGCGCTTTGATCGATGCCAGCTCTTTGATATTCCGAAAACCGCCGATATACAAATAGGCGACAGTATCGTCACCGGAGGCATGTCAAGCATCTTTGCCCCAGGAATTCTCATCGGCCAAGTCGCCCAATTCGCCATCGCACCAAACAGCAGTTTCTATACCATTGAGGTAAGCCTTAGCAATACGATGTCTAACCTCTCTCAGGTGTACGTGATTGACCACCTATTCAAAGAAGAGCGAACTAAACTAGAACCCCAGAGCAATGACTGATTTTAGCCCCATAGCCCTGCTGCGGTTTCTCGCCCTTTTTTTGGTACAGGTATTCATCTTGAACCACATCCATTGGTTTGGAGTCGTGTCACCCATGGTGCTCGTTTTATCTCTTTATTGGACTCCGATTCAGCGCGAAATCATGCGCTCGATGCTAGGCGCCTTTGCGCTAGGTCTGTTCACCGACATCGCCTCAGACACTTTGGCATTTCATACCATTGCGCTAACCGTTACAGCGTATATACGCCCCTCATTGCTCAGACTGAGCTACGGTTCAAGCGTCAGTTTTCATACGGATAGTCAATTTAATAGCACCTTAGCACAAAACTTACTCTACTTATTTTATTTGGTACTCATTCATCATCTGCTCTTCTTTAGCATTGAGATTTTTGAAGTGCGTGAGGCTTTTGTAATTTTGAAAAAGACTGCCTATCATCTGCCTTTCAGCTTTTTAGTCGCGGCAATGATTGTGATTCTTTTTTCACCTCAAAAACGTTAAGATGTCTCGTTTCTTGATGTCGTTTTCTGTCCTACTGGTAGGTGTGCTTTTCATCGCACGCCTGGTTAGTCTGCAGTTATTCTTTAAAGAAGCAGCACTGGTTGAGTCTGATCCGGCAATTACAAAAGAATACATCTATCCTGAACGCGGATTCATCTACGATCGCAATGATCAGCTGCTCGTTTCAAATCAGCCTGCTTACGATGTCATGGTCACTCCAAGAGAGGTCAAAAACTTAGACACTTTAGCCCTTTTAGAACTTCTAGACCTCGACCTCGCATTGTTCGAACAGCGCATGAAACGGGCTGAAAACTATTCACGTCGCCTACCGTCGGTACTCGTCAACAGCCTGTCTAAAGAGAGTTATGCCACCCTGCAAGAGAAGCTCCGTCGTTTTGAAGGGTTTTCGATTCGCAAGAAATCGCTCCGCTCGTACCATACTACTGCTTCAGCTAACGTACTGGGTTATATCAGTGAGGTAAGCGTCAACGATCTTCGTGACATCCCCTATTACATCGCCGGAGAAAACATCGGTCGCACTGGAATCGAGCGCCAGTACGAAGACCAACTTCGAGGAAAAAAAGGGGTACGCTATATTCAAAAAGATCGATTTAACCGCGAAATTGGATCGTATCAAGATGGTGCACTCGACAGTCTACCTACTATGGGGAAGAACTTACAGCTCACCATCGACAAAACACTTCAAGAGTACGGAGAACGCTTAATGCACGGCAAACGAGGCGGTATTGTCGCCATTGAGCCATCTACAGGTGAGATTCTGAGCATGATTAGCGGGCCGACCTATGATCCAGCCCTACTGGTAGGCAGACAGCGCTCAAAAAATTACACCGAGCTATATTATGACAGCCTAGCCCGCCCGACTTGGGACCGATCTATACTTGCAGAACCCTCTCCGGGGTCTCCGTTCAAAGCCTTAAATGCCCTTGTTGCGTTACAAGAAGGCATCATCAATCCCAACAGTACGGTGACCTGTTATGACGGGTTTTACGTCTATGGCGACAAGCGCGGTTGTCACTGCGGTGGCGGCGTGCGTGATTTAATTTCAGGAATACATCATTCGTGTAATGCCTATTTTGCTGAAACCTTTAGATCGTTCTACCGAAATTTCGAGAGTACCGCAGAGGCGCACGAGCGTTGGACAGCACATATGAAAAGTTTTGGCCTCGGAGAATTTCTTGGCGTAGACTTGCCCACCGGAAGACCCGGGCGAATTCCAGACACCGAGTACTACAACCGGGCCTATGGGCCAAATCGTTGGGCCTCTACCTATATCATCTCTAATGCGATTGGGCAAGGTGAAATTGCAGCCACTCCGCTTCAGCTAGCCAATATGACTGCGGCCATTGCCAACCGAGGATTCTTTTATACCCCTCACTTACTGCGTGCAGTTGAGGGTACACCGGCAGACGATCTCAATCCGCGTTTTGCTCAGAAAAGACAGACCACTATTGAACCACAATATTTTGATCCAGTGATTGAAGGGATGACGAAAGTCTATACCGAAGGAACCGCCAAAAACTTGCAGGTAAAAGGAATTAGCATCGCCGGAAAAACCGGTACCGTAGAGAACTTCACCCGAATCGACGGCAAACGCACTCAGCTGACCGATCACTCGGTTTTCGTGGCCTTTGCACCCGTCGAGGATCCAAAAATAGCAATCGCTATTTATATTGAAAATGGCTATTACGGAGCGCGTTATGCCGGACACATCGCCTCATTAATGATCGAAAAATACCTTAAAGGCAACATCAGCCGAACGGATCTAGAATCTCGAATGCTCACGCGCACCCTTGAATACGAATACGCGAAACCCTATAGCGGCAAACCCTTTGCCATCAACGAGTATGCGTGGTAGCAGCTTTCTTCTCTTTCGCATAGACCCTATTAGTCTACTGCTCATTGTAGCATTGAGCACCTTCGGTTGGTTCAACATCTACAGTACCACGATCGAGAGTGATGGGGTAACCAGGCTGCTCGATTTAGGCACACTACACGGAAAACAACTATTTTTTGGGCTGCTTTCGCTGGTCGCGTGCCTTCTGTTGAGCTTCATTGATGACCACCTCATAAAACGCTATTCGAGCATCAGCTATCTCATAGGCATCGCCCTACTTCTAGGACTCTTTGTCTTCGGTAGAACGATCGCCGGATCGACCTCGTGGTACGATTTTGGCCCCCTGAACTTTCAGCCTTCTGAACTGATGAAGGTAATGGCGGCCCTGGCCTTGGCAAAATACTTGAGTGACACCGGGGTCAGTCTGAGATTGGGTGTGCACCAATTTTATGCCGTACTGATCATCGCCGTACCCATCGTGCTTATTGTGCTGCAGCCCGATCCAGGAAGCGCTTTAGTGTTTATGGCCTTCTTCTTGGTACTCTTCAGAGAAGGGCTTCCTTTATACTACCTTGCGGCAGTCGTCTTCACTATACTCGCCTTTAGTTTCACCTTGATCGTTGGACGCACCGCACTACTGATTGCGGCTGTTGGCCTGCTCACACTGTATTTTATAGCACGCCCCAAGAAATCTCGCCCTCCAATCATTTTTGACGTATTATTTCCAATAGTACAATTAGCTACCATTGCACTTACCCCTTGGGTTTTTGAATCGGTATTTAAACAGCACCATCGCGATCGCTTCTCGCTTTGGCTTGGCCTTGAAAACAACCCCGATAAATTACTAGAGATAAAACAAAGCATTGGCTACAATGCCTATCAAGCTGAACAAGCGATTGCCTCGGGTCGTTGGTGGGGAAAAGGCTATCTGCAAGGCACGCGTACCAAGGGTGACTTCGTTCCGGCCCAGCACACCGATTATATTTTTAGTTCAGTGGGTGAAGAATGGGGATTCGTGGTCAGTGCCCTGGTCATCCTGGCATTTGTGGGGCTACTTCTGAGATTGATCATTCTCGCTGACCGTCAAAAACTAGCCTTTCATCGCATCTATGGCTACGGAGTATTCGCCATACTGTTTATACACTTCACCATCAATATCGGAATGGTATTAGGGAT
>JBJOGS010000034.1:0-7877 GCA_046048095.1 Bacteroidota bacterium | reverse complement strand
TTTATCAGAACGAATTCATCACCTTGAGATTTCACTTCAGTGAGCGCCCCAATCACGCCTATTCTTTGTTGCCCTTTACTGGGCTTTATTTCGTTAACGCCTTGGCCCTTTTCGGCCTTTTCGCTTTTGACATCTATCGGATGCTTTTTCGTCTTAAATACACGGACCTGTTTTTGCGCGGATTACATTTTATGACAGTCGGGGTGCTACTCTTTTTCTTTTTCTCTTCTTTCGAGAAAAAGTCTCAATTACAATGGTTGCTTCCCGCTGCCTTTCCGGCGCTAGTGCTGTTTTTAGAACACCTCACCCCGAGGTCGATGAGGCGCATCAGGTTCATGGCTATTTCTAGCCTCTTTTTACTCGGTGTATTTCGCGTGATGCTCGTCGCCAGTGAATGGTCTCCAGTGGTGCTTGAGACCCATCAGGTTAAAACCTGGACCAAAACCGTCGAACAACAAGCCTTCTCAGATATCCTTGTATTTAAAGACAGCTACCAAAAGGCTGCGCTCTATGAATTCTACACAGGAAACACCTCCCTCTCATTCAACAGCCTTGGCTACCGACCTAACGCCTATGACTACGATAAGCGATGGCTGCACCTCGACGCTTCACCAATTACTTTAGTGTCAGCAGTATCTGACTCGGTAACTGCCCAAGGACAGATCTTGATTAAAAAGAGCGCTGTTACACTAAAAGAGTATGCTCAGTTCAAGTGGTATCCTGTGCGCTATTTCAACAACTTCAGCGAGTTGCTCAAGTTAAACATTGAGCCTGAAAGCCAGTGGTATGCCGCACTGCTCGATGACAAAAAAAATGCCACCGAATTAGTTCTACTGAAAATTGGATCGAACCAAAAGGTATTGCCTTTAGAAGACCAAGACCCGCTTATACGTCAGGCGTCGGCCATTCGGATCGGCGTAAAACATCAAGACCAACCCATTCAACTCATTTCAATGCGCTCATTTAAACCCTAGAACGTCTATGATCCAAACTGAGTTCTACACCTCGATATACCTTGCAATCGCAATTGTTTTTATAGGGATACGACTAGGGTATTCAGAACCATTCTATTACTTCAAACGCATCGTCATCGATGACACCTTTATTCGACTTTATGAAAAGGGGTTGAAAAGGTGGCGCAATGCACTCGTACTGCTCACCGTCACCTCTATCCTCACCTTCTCAGTGTATCTCACTCAGTTATCCGGCTTAACAGAAAGACTCACATTTAATCTCTTAACAGGCTCCTTAGCCCTATCCGCCCTGCTGCTTTTAAAATGGGCGGTAAGAAAAGGCTTGGCTTTTGCGCATCGAGAGGGGGCATTTTTCGAGTCAGCACAGATTCAAGCACAGACCTACTTCGCCTACCAAGGGATATTGATATTCACCCTCGGTGTGTTGCTGAGCGTCTATCCAGAACAAGCGCCATTATTAAATGCTTTGCTTGTCAGCGCCGTCCTAGCTTTGCAAACAAAATGTTATTACGGTGTTATAAAACAACTGCTCAGACAAAAATCTGAGAGGCTTGTGCTTTTTATTTTTTATCTTTGCGCACTTGAAATCGCTCCTGTTGTTGTTGTTTATACGTTGAGCATCTAATCCGTTAGGAACATGAAAGTGAAAACAATTTTGGTATCGCAACCTGAACCGAAATTAGAAAACTCTCCATACGCGAAGCTCATCGAGAAGGAAAAACTCACCGTAGATTTTAGACCCTTTATTCACGTAGAAGGCGTAGACTCCAAGACCGTTCGTCAGCAAAAAATAGACCTGACAAAGTTCACCGCTATCATCTTGACTAGTCGAAACGCAGTAGACCACTACTTTAGGCTCGCTGAAGAAATGCGATTCAAGGTGCCTGATACAATGAAATACTTCTGCCAATCCGAGGCAGTGGCGTTCTACTTGCAAAAGTATGTCGTGTATAGAAAGCGCAAGATCTACGTAGGAAAACGACTTTTTAGCGATCTTTCTCCATTGCTTAAGAAGCATAAAAATGAAGCTTTTTTGCTTCCGTCTTCAGATGTCCTGAAGCCTGAAGTACCCAAAACTTTAGACGAGCTAGAAATCAATTGGACAAGAGGCATATTCTATAAAACCGTTACCAGTGATTTATCTGATCTAGCCGACGTGTATTATGACGTCTTGGTCTTTTTTAGCCCCTCAGGTATTGAGAGCCTATTCATCAACTTTCCAGACTTTAAGCAAAACAACACCCGCATAGCTGCCTTCGGAAGCACCACAATTAAAGCGGCAGAAGAGCGGGGTTTAGTGGTAAATATCAAGGCTCCTACTCCTGAAACGCCCTCAATGACTATGGCGCTTCAAAAGTACCTCAGCGAGGTGAATAAGTAAAACTCTTGAAAATCAGATAGGCCCAAGAAGCGATAAAAAACATTCCGCCTATTGGAGTGATTGGTCCTAAAAATCCGACCTCAAGACCACTTATTTCTTGTGTACTAAGTAAATAAATGCTTCCAGAAAAGGCGATGGTGCCGGTCAGTACAAATCTTGAGACCACTCGTTTGGTATGTTCACTTATCGAAGCAATTCCTTCTATCGCCAAAATCAATAATGCGTGAACAACTTGATAGCGCACCCCTACTTCAAAACTGGTGAGGGCTTCAGCATCAATTCGCCCCTTTAATGCATGAGCGCCCAGTGCTCCTAGTAGCACTGAAATCATTCCTAAAACAGCAGCAATGCGCAAACGTGAATTCATGACCGAGGTAGTTTTCAAACAAAATTAGCGCTTACCTTTATCCTTATGAAGTCTTATCAAAAAGAATCTCCGGTGGTGCTTGATGGCATTGACAAAACCATACTCAGCCACCTCATGGAAGACGCGAGAACACCTTTGTTAGAGATCTCTAGAAAAGTAGGTATCTCTGGAGCAGCAATACATCAACGCCTAAAGAAACTAGAAAATGTAGGGGTGCTTTCAGGCTCTAAATTCGTCATAAACACTAAAAAACTGGGATACAGCACCATGGCTTATGTCGGAATTTATCTCGACAAAGCCATGCGTAATCCATCAGCGGTAAAGTCGCTTAGAGAAATACCCGAGGTACTTGAATGTCACTACACCACAGGTAATTGGTCGATTCTGATTAAGATTTTATGCCGTGACAACGAGCATTTGATGACTATTTTGAATCAAAAAATTCAAACCATCGAAGGGGTTTCGCGGACTGAAACCTTCATTTCTCTAGATCAACAAATCGATCGACAAATACAGATTTAATCTCTGGCACGCATTACCTGCAACCCCCAATAAATCAAAGAAGCTAAAGCGCCTAAGGCTGCAACAACATAAGTACGCGCTGCCCACTTCAAGGCATCTTTTGCTGCTCCGTGTTCATTTGAAGTAAGTACGTTTTCAGTGACAAGCCAATTCAAAGCACGTTCGCTGGCATCGTATTCGACCGGTAGGGTGATAAAACTAAACAGGGTGGCCATTGCCATTAGGCCTAAGCCGAGCAGTGCAATAGGATATCCTAATCCAGAACCTGAACTGAACATCAGTATTAAACCGATAAAAACCACCCACGAAGACATCCCTGAAGCCACAGAAACAATAGGAACCAATTGAGATCTCATGGTAAGCCACTTGTAGGCCTGTGCATGCTGCACCGCATGACCAACTTCATGTGCCGCGACGGCAGCCGCTGCGGCATTTCGGCCCGAGAACACGGCCTCACTTAAATTCACAGTCTTATTCAGAGGATTATAGTGATCGCTCAATCGCCCAGGGGTAGAAATGACTTGAACCCCTTCAATCTGGTGATCTGAAAGCATTTTTTCAGCGATTTCACGTCCAGACATTCCATTGGCCAAAGCCAATTTCTCATACTTGCGAAACTTGCTCTTTAGACGTTGACTTACCGCAGCACTGGCAAGTGCTATGGCCCCTAAGAGGATATAATAAGACATCATAATTTGACTGCTATTTGACTACTAAAATTAATTCATTTCAAGGGGTTAATCATGCACTATATTGATGATTTTTCCGGGCACAATGATCACCTTCTTAGGGATAGATCCGGCCAATTGCTGAACCGTTTTCTGGTGACTCATCACGGCCTCTTCAATCGCTTCTTTCGTCAGGTCAGTAGGTAACATCAGTTTGAAGCGCAGCTTACCATTAAACGATACAGGATACTCTTTCTCTGACTCGACTAAATAGCTCTGGTCAAAGATCGGAAAGGGCACTCTGGCAATCGACTCGGTGTGTCCCAGGCGCTGCCACAGCTCTTCAGCTATGTGCGGAGCATACGGAGAAATCAGCACCGCCAAAGGCTCTAAAATCGACCGCGATGTACATTTTTGTGCCAATAATTCGTTGACACAAATCATAAATGAGGCCACCGAAGTATTAAATGAAAATGCATCAAGATCTTCCGTTACTTTTTTGATGGTCTTGTGCAGCGACTTTAAATTTTCAGAGGTGGGCGGCTGCTCACTGGGTTGCTCATAAAGCCTCCAAAGCTTTTTCAAAAAACTATACACCCCAGTAATCCCCGCGGTATTCCATGGTTTAGACTGCTCTAACGGACCCAGAAACATCTCGTATAAACGCAGTGAATCAGCCCCGTATTCATCACAAATCTGATCTGGATTCACCACATTGTGCCACCGCTTAGACATTTTCTCGACCTCACGTCCGACAATATACACGCCATTCTCAAGTTCAAAGGTGGCGTCTTTGTATTGTTGCTGCCACCTTCTCAAAGCATCTAAATCGAGTTCGTCGTTGCCATTAATTAAAGAGACGTCTACGCGTAGCTTCTCAAAATGACCCACATAGTTAGTGGCCTCTGGGTTTTTATGGTCTAGCAGGTGATGCGAAAAATACTGCTGGGTTCCTGACTTGCGATAAATAATAGCCGATAGCCCGGTGATCATTCCTTGATTGATGAGCTTTCGAGCAAATTCAGGCTGAGGCACCTTACCGATGTCGTACATAAAGTGTTGCCAAAAGCGAGCATAAAGCAAGTGTGTCGTGGCGTGTTCACTTCCGCCAATATACAGGTCTACCTCTTTCCAGTAATTCACACGTTCAGCAGCCACCAGTTCAGCGTCGTTATGCGGATCCATAAATCGGTTGAAATACTGAGAAGATCCCGCCCAACCAGGCATCGTATTTAATTCTAGTGGAAACACTTTCTTGTGATCGATCAAGGTGTTTTCTACCACCGATTGCGTCTCGATGTTCCAGGCCCAAGTGCTGGCGTTACCTAACGGTGGATCGCCTTCTGGCGTAGGCAAATACTGCTCTACCTCAGGCAATTCAAGGGGTAGGGCATCAAAGGGCAATGCACGAGGTATGCCGTTGTCGTAATAGATCGGAAATGGCTCTCCCCAATAGCGCTGCCTGCTGAAAACCGCATCTCTTAAACGGTAGTTAACCACGCCCCTTCCTTTTCTTTCGGCCTCTAGTCTTGCAATGATATGAGCTTTCGCCTCGGCATAGCGCATTCCATTCAAGAAGTCAGAATTAGAGATAATGGTATTCTCTTTGTCTGCAAACGCTTCGTTTGAGGTGTCTACCCCTTCGAAAACATTAGGTATTGGAAGGTTAAAGTGCTTGGCAAATTCAAAGTCGCGTTGATCTCCGCAAGGTACGGCCATCACCGCCCCTGTTCCATAAGAGGCCAACACATAATCTCCAATCCATACAGGAATGGGTTCAGCAGTAAACGGATGTTTCACATAAGCACCGGTAAAAACCCCAGAAATGCGTTTAACATCGGACATGCGATCAAGTTCAGAGCGCATGGCGGTCTCAGCGATATACGCTTCAACAGCGGCTTTTTGTTCTGAAGTGGTGATCTGTAAAACAAGTTCGTGCTCTGGAGCTAATGTCATAAAGCTTACTCCAAAGAGGGTGTCAGGTCGTGTGGTAAATACGGCCACCTTGGCATTATGGCCGATGACCTCAAAGTGCACCTCTGCCCCTTCAGAGCGTCCAATCCAATAGGTTTGTGCATCTTTCAACGGCTGAGGCCAATCAATATCAGTGAGCCCATTTAGCAGTCTTTCGGCATAGGCGGTAATCCGCATGCTCCATTGCCTCATTTTCTTTCGAATGACCGGATGGCCTCCTCGCTCTGACACCCCGTTGACGATTTCGTCATTCGCCAGTACCGTTCCCAATTCAGGACACCAATTGACATCAATATCCGCTAGAAAAGCCAATCGATACTGTTGAAGGATGGCCTCTTGATCGCTCGCACTCTTCGATCGCCATTGCTCAGCATTAAATTGCTCTACCTCAGGGTCGCAATGCGCCTGAACCTCCAAATTACCTTCGCGCTCAAAACGCGCAACTAATTCGCTGATGGGCTGAGCGCGATCGGTCTCTTTATCATACCACGATTGAAAGAGTTGAATAAACACCCATTGAGTGTGCTTGTAGTAGGACGGGTCCGAGGTCTTTACCTCTCTCGACCAGTCTAATGAAAAACCTATACGATCTAACTGTTCGCGATAGCGTTTACTGTTTACTTCGGTAGTGGTCGCGGGGTGCTGGCCCGTCTGAATCGCATACTGCTCTGCCGGAAGGCCAAAAGAATCATACCCCATGGGGTGCAATACGTTGTACCCCTGATGCCTTTTGTAGCGCGCGTAAATGTCACTAGCGATGTACCCCAGTGGATGACCTACATGTAATCCGGCCCCTGAAGGGTAAGGAAACATATCAAGTACATAGAATTTTGGGGCGGATGAATGGTCTTCTGCCTTAAAGGTTTGGTTCTCTTGCCAATAACGCTGCCATTTGCGTTCAATTTCTTTAAAATCGTAGCTCATTTCACGCGAATTAAGAGCTAAAAGTACAGCGAATACTTCAAGTCGAAAAATCTAGAATTACTTTGCTAATTTTGACCATTCATTCAAGCCGATGAGCTCATACATTGAACGTTACGAAAGAAGAAGGCTTAGGTCTTCGTACGTTTCGGTCACCTTTAGCATTTCTTTGGTTCTGGTGCTTCTTGGAGCGCTCTTCTTATTAGTCTTTAACGCGCAACGTTTAGGAAATTACTTCAAAGAGCAGTTGGTACTCACGGCCTATATCCGTCCTGAGGCCAAAGAAGTAGAAATAGAGCAACTAGTGAAAAGTTTGGCCGTTTCAAGCTACGTAAAAGAGAGCACTTTTGTCTCTAAAGAAGAAGCTGCGGTGTCATACACCGATGAAATCAATCAAGACTTCGTTTCATTCTTGGGCTTCAATCCGCTTAGAGATGGTGTAGAAGTGCGCATCAAAGCAGAATACATCAGCTCAGATTTTGCGAATGACCTCACCACAGACCTCTTGAGCAAAAGCTTTATCGAAGAGGTCATTTATGACGTCGAACTGCTGCAATTACTCGAATCCAATTTTAAAATCATACGCTCTGCGCTGTTCACAGCATCGGCTTTCTTGTTACTGATCTCACTGTTGCTGATCAATAGTTCGATCCGTTTGTCGATCTATTCGAAACGTTTAGTGCTCAAAACGATGCGTTTAGTCGGAGCGAAAAAATCATTCATCCGTAGACCCTTCATTCGCACCTATGCAGGCCTTGGGCTGATAGGTGCCACCCTTGCAGCTATTGCACTCATGGCGCTGATTGCCCAACTTGATCGCAGCTATCCGGCTCTAGCACTTCTCGATGAACCTATGCCTATTTTACTGATCATCGCTGCTTTATATCTTATCGCGCTTTTGATCACCGTGATAAGTGCGTATCTTTCGACTACGCGTTTTCTGTCGTTAAAGGCCACTTCAAACTTCTCTTAAAAGCGCAGCATTCATGAAAGAACCACTCTTCTCTTCTAGAAATTACACGATAATGATCGCGGGGGTAGTACTCATTGCACTAGGGTTTATTTTAATG
>JBJOGS010000033.1:0-5442 GCA_046048095.1 Bacteroidota bacterium | reverse complement strand
CCGCCCGCCACTTCAGAGGCTTGTTGCGAGTCGTCACTAATGATCTTGAAACTGCGCCCATTTTGATAGAGGGTCTCTGCAAAGGACAATCCGGCGAGGCCCGAGCCGACAATCAGGCAGTCGACCTTCATCAGATTAATTCGAACGCTTCGGATTCAGCGTGACCTCGGGCTGAGACCCCGCCTTCTGCTGCTTTTCGACGTCGCGTTTTAAGAATAAAAATGACTTCTTACGCTCTTCTAGACGCTTTTCTTCTTCATCGGTACCTGAAGAGAAATCTGGAAACTGCAACTCACGCTGTAACTCAGCAATATTATCGAACTCATTGTCGGTCTGATAGATCTCAGCCTTGAAGGATCGGGTGTTGAGCAGTCGGTCGAATGAGACCGGAAAGTTGGTATTCTCAGCATTAAACGACGGCGTAGAGGCAAGCAGCGGACGCACTTCAGGGTACCATAGCCAGAACAGCTCTACCAGATAACTCTCATCAATAGTTTCACCATCCGCCACCTCATCTAAGAAGTTCACATCAACGGCAACAGGAGCGATTCCCAAAATACGGTAACGCAGTTCACTGCGGCGCTTGTCAAAATACCAAACCCCCTTGATGCGGTATTCTTTAATGTCATAAGCCGAAATATTGCGCTCACTAATGTAGTCGCGGGTTAAAGCGTATCCCTGGTTGAGGCGTTCGAAACCGGCAGAAGTGGTATCGCGTTTTTGAATCGCCGGAAGCAGGTCTTCATAGCTACGAGACGCTTCGAAATACGAATCTGAATAAGCCTTCACTTTTCGCTCTTTAAGGGCTTTGAGCAGGGTGTAGTACAACGAACGCTTTTCGGTGCGAATAGTATCAACCGGAAAGTAGAGTTCCATATTCTCTGGCTGATTCAAGTCGGCGCGCTCCCAGACGATTTTAGACCACAAAATCGAGCGATCGGCGACAGTTTCATAGCGAATGATGTCGTTATTCTCCATCGGTGCAAGGGCCTTGTCATCGCCCTTTGGCACCTGAAAAAGCTTTGCCTGCCCTTGTTCTTGGGCGGCAGCAGAGGCGGTGATAAGTAAGGCGAAGAGTAAGGTTCTCATGACCATGGTGTGTGTTAGTTTACAATTTCAATAATAACCTGAGAAGCGGGTTTTAAAAAGTAACGCGTATCATTGGCCGGAGCCGTCTTAATATCAAAGATACGCACGATATCGCCTCGTGTGGCACGTCTCACGGCGGCTTTCGCGCGCGTGTCTAGACGGTCTCCGTTGACCTCAATGGTAGGCTGATTCGGAAGCTTTATTTTAAATCCACTCACCTTAATCGGCAGATCAAAGTCAAAGTCTTCTAGACGCGCACCGACAAAGGTGTTTTCGAGTTCAGAGGGCGACATACGCAGGCTTCCGCTCTCACCTCGAACGGTTCCGCTTGGAGCAGGCACATCTTTTATGCGAAAACGCGTGCTCGTTTGCACTCGAGATCCATCCGGAAGCTCTCCGCTGGCTTGAATCACAAGCTCGGTGCCCTGTCCAGGTCGCACGCTGTAGCTGCTTCCGCTGATTTTCTTCAACCCAGGGGCCGTCGCTTCTACCTTGTTGTCAGGAATCCCAGGAATCGAAACGGTAATCGGATTGTCTACCCCGCGATACACCACATTCATCTTATCGGCCGAGATCACGGCCATATTGGGCTTAGCGATCGTCGAGAAACGCAGGTTCACTGGCACCTCGGTTTGCTCTCCTGACTCAAGAAACACGAGCGTTCCGGTAAGGGTATGGTCGCCTGGGTTACCCGCAGCCACCTTTAAACGTACTCGTCCGTCTTCAATTTCAAAATCACGACCTGCCTGCAAAGGTTGCCCATCAAGCGACAAATTCACCGTGTTGGGACGCGTCGTAGCATCCTTTCTTCCAAGTACAATCGCCCCATCAAAGGTCTCGTCTGAGAAAAACGCGCCCTTAGACTGCTCGAGCAGCGTCGTATAATTGGTCATCGCGACCTCAGCAGTCAATTGCCCTTGAAGCAGCGACTGCAGCACTTCTTGTTCAGTAGCCTTCACATCTGAAATCAGGGCACTGATCTTCGTGATCGAGGCAATGAGCGGAAATCCTTCAAAATTATAGCGCAACCAATGCATGCGTTGGCCCTCTCTGTTGGTCACTTCATGCTGTGCATCGCCCGTATCAAATCGGGTTTGAACCGCAGCGCGCAACTCAGGATTCGTCTCGCCGATCAGACTGAGCACTGAATCGCGATACGTATCAATGGCGGTCACGAAGGCGGCTCCTTCTTCTTTGAGTTGTTCTCCTTTAAAAAAGCGGCGATCTAGGGCGTCACTCGTATCCATCACCTCATAATCCATGGGGTCACTCACAGACTCAAGTAAACTGCGCTTGAGGGTTTCTAACTCAGAAGAAAACGCTCCAGAAAGGCCATCCAAGGTCAGGGCGTTCTCATAAAGGGCGCCGAATTTGGCCTTGTTTTCTGAAGCACGCAGCGCAAGCTCACCAAGATAACTCTCATTGGTTTGCTCAGCTTTCGACACGCTGAGTTCGAGCTTTTCGTTGAGTAGCCCAAAAGCAGAGAGCACCTCTTTACTCATGTTCATTGCCAACATCGCAATAAACACGAGATACATGAGGTTAATCATGCGCTGTCGTACATTGGGTCTTGCCGCCATACTATTTCTTCATCGCAGTTAACATCGAGCTATACACCTCGTTGAGGCTACGAATATTCTCGATAAGCGGAAGCAGCTGGGCCTTAAGCACTGCAGACTGCTCGGCAATATCTCGCTCGGCATCGGCGCGTTTACTGTTGCTCTCTACTTGTGCAGCATAAATTCGTTGCAGCGACTGCAGTTGATCTGTGGTCTGAGCCAATTGCTGGGCATAGCGCTCGGTTTGACTCAAGGCCTGCACCGAAGGCTGAATCTGTCTGGCCAAGGACTCAAAGTTTTCAATACTGTCTGCCAGGCGCTTCATGAGCTGCGCGTCTACCTTAGCCTCATTAAGCAGTGCGTCGATGCGCTTAGAAAGCATTCCTTCAGGCGAGTCAGGTGCTGCACCAGTGGCCGAACCACTTTTTAGCTGCGGATACACCAGTGACCAATCGTATGATTCTTCGGGTTTTTCAAAGGCAGAAATGCCGAAGATGATCGCTTCGGTGACTAGACCGATAGTGAGCAGCTGTGAACCGTTGATAATTCCGGCGATCTCAAAGTGAGTGATCTTAAAAAGGGCCCCTAGGATAACGACTGAAGCGCCGAGTCCGTAGGCCATGTTCATGTACTTAGGTGATAGCATAGTTTAGTTGTCAAATTTTTGTGGCGAAAAATCACGTACCGTTCTAAAGCCAATGTAAGAACGAGCAGAATCTTTGAGTTCGTAGTCACGTGTGCTCACGCGCAAGAAGTAGGCGATGTCTTTCCACGATCCGCCGCGAACGGTTTTTCTCGGATCATCGCGATTTACGTAATCAGGATTTAGCGGTGAAAAGAACTCGTAGCTGTCAGGGTTGTAAGTCGAGGCCGTCCATTCTGCCACGTTACCGGCCATGTGTAAGAGCTTAGACTTCGGCGGCTGAAAGAAACGGGCATCTTTAACCTTGGCGGTGTACACCTCTCCATCGGCATCGTAGCCGCCGTCGGGCTTGAAGTTGGCGCGGTAGCGTCCGTTTTTCTGAATCATCTTATCGCCCTCCCACGGAAAAATCACGTCGGGGTCGCCATTTCGGGCGGCAATTTCCCATTCGGCTTCTGTAGGCAATCGGTAAGCCGGAACCACAGGTTTACCTAACTTTCTATAGCCTTCAGTAATAGCATGCGTTTTAAAATCACAAAAAGCGCGAGCCTGTTCCCAATTCACCCCCACCACAGGGTAATCGTCATAGCGCTCGTGCCAAAAGTAATCGTTGAACATCTGATCGTTCTTCGAATAATCAAAGTCTTTCAGCCAAACTAAAGTGTCCGGATACACAGGCACCACCTCTTCACGAACAAATTCTCTTGGATTGCGCTCGGGCTCACGTGAGGCGGCTTTCGCATCAAACCAAGTGTACTTGTATTTCAGTTGCTTGACATCAATCATGCGTTTGCCATTGTACGTCTCAAAAGGCTCTAAAAAAATAGAGTCCATGATCTCGGCATAATAAATGTCAGGATACCCCTCAGGCTGCCACTCAAGCTTGATATCCCAGTTGAGTCGGCGTCCGGCATACATATCATCGCTGAACAACATATAATTCTCATAAACATAGCGTTCAGCCACTTGAGTCGTGTCTACCGGTAGGTAGGCGTAGCGACCAATACCGTCGTCTTCTCGGTCAAGACCCAAATCTTCAGCCAATCGGGCCAACTTGGTGCGCACAATCGAGTCGCGCACATATTTCACAAACAGTCGATACTCTTTATTACTTACCTCGGTTTCATCAATGACAAACTTCTTCACGGTGACCTCTTTGCGAGGAGCATCCGCCACTCCATAAGGATCTTCTTGAGCGCCTATCACATACGTACCACTGAATGGGCCTACCATCACATCTTCTGATCCACGCATGCGTTTAATATCGAACGGATTGCGCTGGGCTGCTACCTGAGCCACTAGACCAAAAGCAAACAGCAATAAGAACAGTGAGGTATTGGGGCGAAAAGTCATTTTCATAGATAACACTATTGGCCAAGGGCCTTCAACTTCAAATTTAAACAATTACTGCATCGAACGGCGCGATGCGCGTATCCAACAATCAGGCCATTCATTATTTAGAGCCGTTTGATAATCTTTTGCTAAACACGGAACAAGATAGGGCCGATCATCGCTGCGCGCAACCTTTTCAAAGGCACCCTTAGCCACCTCAACCCACCACCGCTCGGTGCGAAGCGACTTATAAAAAACTAAATTATCGTGATCTATCGGAACGTTAAACTTTACAAAATCGTCGCTTTGCGTGTCTGGAATCTCTCGAATTCTAAGCGTGTACCCCTCCATAAAATACCAGATCATTTGGGCACATAGAAGTTGAGCCGCTTCAGTGTTTGGCACTTCAAATAACCCAAGTAGGCGCAACTGATCAGCGATTCCGGCATAGCGCATCAGGGCACAAATTTCACGCCCTGAGAATCCGTTTGGCGAATATCCCATTGGCCCTGCCATTTCAGCAGCGGCCACCGCGTGCAAGTCTACACTGAGCAGGTTGATGGTTCTCATGAGCGGTTCAGCCCGGCGCATATCGGTAGTGAGGTCACCCAATCGATAGGCTTCGAAAAAAAGTTGATTGTAGAGATCGAGTTCTTCTTGAGCCACGAAGTAAGACTGATAACCCATTTGCGTCAGGTGATACAGCTGATTAGGGGCCTCAGTAATCATTTTCGACACATACGAATCGCCCGAAACCATTTCATCCGCCACACAAAGGTCAAAACGCGAATCAATCAGGCCAAGGTGTATGAGTTCAGC
>JBJOGS010000032.1:0-9689 GCA_046048095.1 Bacteroidota bacterium | reverse complement strand
GCTTCTTCTAACCAGAGGGTCAGTTCTTGTGTTGCTAAAATTGCCTCTTTAATCGCCTTCTGTATTTTTTTATCTGATTTTAGCTCAGCCTCTTGAGCTAATTTCTCTAGGTCGTTCATTTGCGATTTGATATCTCTAATGCCCGCCACCCAGAGTTCACGAGCGTTTCCGGTAAGATTGGTTTTGGCCTGATCGTAAAAAGCCGGAATATATTCGAGTTTAGCGCGCAGATCTTCGCGGTCTTGTTTAGTGAGTGGCTTGGCGTATTGCCACCATTCGATCACTGCGTGATTGGTAGGCCCCTCATGGGCCGGAACATCGCTTTGATCGGTCCATAGCACTTTGTAAAAAGCCGGATCGCGTTGCCATGGTTTTAACACATGATGATTAAAGTCGTATCCGTTCATCTCTGCCCATAGCAGGGTCCAGTCTACTTTTGTTGCAGTAGGCCATTGGGGTTGATATAAGGTGTTCAGGGTTTCGCGTAAGGCTAAGAATTCTGGCCACTTTTCTTGAAACGCGCGTTGACTGTAATCGAATGATCCGTCAGACTTTTGGGGGTTTTCAAAAGCCCTCCACTTTTCAAATAGTGCGTACAACTCAGGCGCTTGGGCCCACGAAGAATAAGTGGTATTAAAGGCCAATACCACGACGAAAGTTTGAAGTATACGCTTAGAAAAGGGGTTCATGATGTCGAGTTTGATTGGGGCTAAAGAAACAAATTTTCACTTACATTGTAAGGGTTAAAATCTAGCCCCACAATGAGAAAATGCCTTTTTTTACTCTTGTTTATACCGGTGTTGGCCATTGGTCAGCAACTCGATTTCACCTTATTAGAGAACCTGAATATTCGAAACGTGGGTCCGGCCAACATGAGTGGTCGTATTACGGCGATTGCGGTTTCTGCCTCAGATCCTAAGATTATTGTAGTTGGGGCTGCCTCAGGAGGTGTTTGGAAGTCGACTAACGGCGGATCGGCATGGACCCCCATCTTCGACGATCAACCTACACAAAATATTGGGGCCATTGCGATTCAACGAGACAACCCTGAGGTGATATGGGTCGGAACGGGCGAGGGCAATCCGCGCAACTCGGTCAACCTAGGTATGGGGCTGTTTAAAAGCGAAGACGGCGGAAAATCATGGACACATCTTGGTCTTGAAGCCACCAAATCGATACACCGAATTTTAATTGATCCGACCGATTCAAACACTGTTTATATTGGAGCTCACGGCGATCCGTTTACGCCAAACACCCATAGAGGACTCTACAAAACCAGGGATAGAGGCCAGCATTTCGAGCGCATACTCTTTACTAACGAAACCTCTGGGGTGGCCGATATGGTGATGCACCCACAGCACCCTAAGCGACTTTATGTGGCGCTTTATGACCATCGTCGCACGCCCTATTCATTTGTTTCAGGTGGACCGGGTTCTGGATTGTTTTTCACCGATAACGGCGGAGCGAATTGGCGAAAATTAGGCCCTGAGGCAGGTCTGCCCGAGGGTGAACTCGGACGCATCGGGATCGCATTAGCGCCCTCTAATCCGAACCGCATGTACGCGAAAGTTGAGGCCAAGAAAAATGCCCTGTATCGCAGTGACGACTCGGGTGAATCTTGGCAAATGATCAACGATAACCCCAAGTTCACCAACAATAGACCCTTCTATTTTCAAGATTTAGCGGTAGACTCGGCTGATCCTGATCGGCTGTACAACATCTATCAACCCCTATCTGTTTCGTACGACGGTGGGGTAAGTTTTGATGAGACCCCCATGATTCCGGCCGATGAAACCAAGGGTATTCACGCCGACTTTCATGCAATGTGGATCGATGAAAACGACCCTAAGCACTTTATTATTGGGGGCGACGGAGGCCTTGGAATCACTTACGACCACGGTGTGAGTTGGTATTTTCCAGAGACCATTCCGGTCGCTCAATTTTATCAGATTGCTGTAGATCACGAACGCCCTTATAACGTGTATGGCGGAATGCAAGACAACGGAAACTGGTCTGGCCCAGCCTACACCTGGAAACGGGGCGGTATTCGAACGCTCTACTGGCAATACCTGGTAGGAGGCGATGGGTTTTATATCGCTCCAGACCTAGAGAATCCACGCTTTGGCTACGGCACCTCTCAAAACGGAGACCTCTACCGTTACGATAAGCTGACGGGCTATTACCAAAGCATTCAACCGCCCTCTCCTGATCTCAATACCAAGCTTCGATTTAATTGGAATGCGGCTTTCGCAAAAGATCCGTTTAACCCCGATGCGCTCTATTATGGCTCTCAATTCGTGCACAAGTCTGAGGATCGAGGTGCTTCTTGGAAGATCATATCGCCCGACCTATCGACCAACAACCCCGAGCAGCAGCAGCGTGACTACGGAGGCCTTACCTTAGACCTTTCTGGGGCAGAGAACTACAATAGCTTGCTGGCAATTGCTCCAAGTCGTCTAGACAAGCAGCTTATCTGGGCAGCAACCGATGACGGACAGCTGCACCTGACCCGCGACGGTGGAAAGCAATGGAAAAACCTCACTTCAAACCTGAAGGGGCTACCTGAGGGGGCTTGGATCGCCCGCATTCACCCCTCAGCTCATGAGGCGTCCACCGCCTGGGCCGTAGTTAATAATTACCGCAAAGGAGACTTTAATGCCTATCTCTTTAAAACCAGCAATTACGGAAAGAGCTGGCACAATGTGCTCGCCAATACACCGGTGAGAGGCTATACTCTTTCATTTATACAAGACCCAGTGGTGCCCCAACTTCAATTTTTGGGTACCGAACACGGATTGTACATCAGTACCGATGACGGACTAAATTGGACGGCCTTTAAAAACGGTTTCCCAAGGGTGTCGACGCGAGACCTCGTCATTCAAGAACCCGAATCGGCACTAGTGGTAGGTACTTTTGGAAGAGCTATTTGGGTACTTGACGACCTTCAGAGTTTAAGGGCTATAGTGCGTGGAGGTCTGAGTACTCCTATCGCCGCCTTACCCATGAACGAGGTGGTTCAGGTGAAAGGATTATTCATCAATCCACCCGGAAACATCTGGACCGGATTTCACACCACCTTTGAAGGAGAAAATCGGGTGTTTCAGCGTGCTGAAATTCCGGTGTTAATCAGCGGTTCAGTGACTGAGTCAGACAGTATTTCAGTGCGTATCAAAGATGCCTCGGGTAGACCGATTCAGAGCGTGGTGACCAAGGGACTCAAGCCCGGACTCAATTACGTGCACTGGAAACTTGACGAGCAGATGCACCGTCTGCCGGGAGCCTGGGTAAGTGACGAATCAAGGGGCATAGCGGTTTTAGCCGGTGACTATACTGCAGAAAGTACGTTTAAGGGCAGCACGGTAAGCACCTCCATTTCGGTGGTAGATGATCCGCGATTTGAGTTAGACCCTTCTATTGAAGTAGCCCTGTATCACTATCAAAAGCATTTAGATAGTCTAGTGCGCGATTTTAGTGAGGCCTATAATAGCCTAACCGCCCTAGAGGCCGCCGCTAAAAAACAGGCCGCCGAGAGTCAAAACGCCAGTCTTCAAGACGAACTAGCTGAGCTTTTGCTGGCCGGTCGAGATCGGCCCGTTGACCGCCAAGTGGGAGCATGGCAGAGCGACAAAATCACCCCGCATTCACTGTTGAGTGATTTGCTCAAGCTGTCTCGAGCACGAACTATGCCGATCTCGGATCAAGAATACGAGCGACTAGATAGCGCTAAAATAGAGGTAGAGAAGTACATCGAAAAGGTCACCGAATTTAAGAGGCGCCATAAAAACAGTCTAGAAGCGTTAGTACGCTAGTCTTCTAGGACGATGGCCTCGGCCTCGATTTCTACGAGATAGCCGGCTCCGACAAGTCGGGCCTCAACAAGCGTATTTGCGGGATCTATGCCTTTAAAGCGCTCTCCATGTGCCCTGGCTACGGCTTCCCAGTCTTCGATATTATGCACGAAGATGCGGGTGCGTATCACATCATGGAGTGATCCGCCAAGCGCCGCAATAGAAGCCTCTATCTTATCGATGACGAAATGGGTTTGAGCGGCGGCATCTTGACCGCCGATAAGCTGGCTTTCATGAGTGGCTGTGGTGCCCGAAACATGTATGTGTTGACCTTTTCTCACGGCACGGCAGTATCCGGCAAACCCCTCCCAAACTGTGTTGCTGTAGACCTTTTGGTGCTGAGGCCCTTTGGTAATGGGCTCAAAAACTGAAGGTATTTGGCTCAGGTGGTGGCTGAGGTCTCCAGAGGCAGTCAGATAGGGCGGTTTGCGGTACTCGTCTCCGCAGTCACCTGGAATGGGGTCTAACTGTTGCTGGGCTTCGCGAATAAGCTGCATATCTTCGGCGTCAAGATTGAGCTGCAAGCAGGCCTTATGGTCTTCAATGTGAGCGTTTTCGCCCAAACGGGCACCAACGATGATGGCCGCCACATTCGCATTTTCAAGAACATAGCGACTCGCAACTGAGGCGATGTTGCTCTGGTGCTTTTCTGCGACGGTTTTTAGTTGCTTCAATAGCAACTGAAAAGGGCTCCATCCGCCAGCTGCATCGATGAATCGCTTGTATTTCATCTGAGACCACGTGCTTAGGTTTTCAGTTTTCGGTTCGGGTTTTTCGAGCCATTTATCCGAAAGAAATCCTCCGGCCAGAGTTCCATAGGCCAGAAGTTTTATGTTGTATTGCTCGCAAACCTGTGATAGTGGCCCTAGCGCACGCTGATCAATAATCGAATTCGACACTTGATTACTCACCACCGGGATGCCAGAGGCTGCTAAGATACGCAGGTGAGCCGCGTCAAAATTGGTGACTCCTAAGTGAGCGATTAAGCCCTCTTCACGGAGCTCGTTAAGGTAGCCCATGGCGTCGAGATAACTGGGGTCAGGGTAGTGCCAGGCGTGAAACTGCATCAGGTCGATGCGCATCTGCTGCATGCGATCTAGTGCCTTTTCGACGGCTGCTCTGACTTGATCTCTGCTAATTCTTCCGGGTTCAGGCACCCATTTCGTGAACAGTTTCACCGGATCGCTGTGGGCGTAGTTATTTTTAAAGGTTCCGGCGATGATTTCGCTCGATCCGTAGTGATCGGCCATATCGAAGCAGGTGAATCCATTCTCAGCATAAGGCAGCATGTGTGCGGCGGATTCTTGCGCATTAAGGGTTCCGGTTTTTCGCTCGATATCGGCGATTTGCCATAGGCCCATGATCATGCGTGGAATGCGTAGCGTAGGCGATAGATCTGTAGTGGTTTGCATAACTTATTCTGATGGAAGGTTTTTAAAGTGCCGCGGCCCGCGTTCACCTTTGGTCTTGTAATAAAAAAGGGCGTAAAGCGCACTGCCAAGAGCCATGACAATGCCCCAAATATAGGTGGAGTGAAAGTACCAGGCCACATCGGTTTGAGAAAGGTCTTTGTACAGGTGTATGATCAGAAATCCGGATATAAAAACTACACCGCTTATTCCAATCAGCCGCTGCAGGCTTTGGTTCTTGAACACCGAAATAGAAGCGGCTAGCTCTTTATTCACTTTGGGCAATGTAAGCACCGTAACGCACATCAATAAAAAGTTTACGAGCATAGAGGTCACCATGATGTCGATGCCTAAAAAGAAGTCTCCGGCGAAATGCGATCCGAGTACCCCGATAGAAGCCATGACTCCGGCGGCGATTAAGGCCATGTAGGGGCTGAAGTACTTCGGATGTACCTTGGTGATGGCCTGCGGAAAAATGAGGTCTTTGGCCCAGGCAAACATCAGCCTCGATACCGAGAGCAACATGGCGGGTAAATCATTGATGAGGGCGATGGCGGCTCCGCTTAAAATGAGCAGATCGACCCCTTTGGGCAGCACTAAACTCAATAACCCTGGGGCGGTTATGTCTTTTGTTTGTGCCAGATCAGCCACATAACTCCAAGGAACGATGTGGTAGACCGAAAGGGTGAACAAGATGTAAAATAGCCCCACCCCTAAAATGGCTATGAGTATAGCTAGTGGAATCGTTCTCGAAGCATTTTTGGCCTCGCTACCGGTTTGGGCTATGGCGTCAAATCCGATAAAACTCGAGAACAGTACCGCTGCGGCCGATAAGAAAACCGGCCATTTAAAAATGGTGTTTTCGGTGGGCTCAAACTGAATGCCTTGCTTGGCAGAAAGTGCCGCAATAAAATCAGATTGGTCGTAGATGAGCCCTGAGATAATCACTATTGAACCGAGGGTAAAAATCAGAATGACCATCGGAATTAGCCAGCGGGTGTAGCTTTTAACCCCAAGAAAGTTCACATAGACGAACCCCCAAATGAGACTTAGCCCCAAGCATACCCGAACCCAAGAAAGGTCGAGAAGCTGTGCAAGGTCATGCCATCCGGCACTGTACGCAATGTCACGCACGAACGGAATACTGATGTAGGCGATCACACCGATTACAATAGACAATCCAAACCACTGTGAAAAGCTGGCGATAAATCCGAGATAGGGGTTTAAGCCTCGGCTGGCATAGAGATAGCTTCCGCCCGCACGGGGCATGGCAGAGCCTAAAATAGCATAAGCAAGCCCGGCTAATAGAGCCGGAACCGCGGCAAATAAAAACGCCTGAATGACATAGGGCCCGATTTCAGGCACACTGCGGTGGATCATGATCGGCACTACATTGATAGAGGCGCCCACCATAGACGAGACTCCAGTGGCAATGACCGCCAAAAGACCCATCTGTCGCTTTAATGAGGGTTGGTTAACCGGCTCGGCCTCTAGCATAAGATGTAATAATTCGTTAGCTTAAGGGCTGAAGATAGAGAACGCTTAAGAAACTTTGATTTGTTTTTATGGAATTTCTTGAAACACTGTACCAAGAAGTAGTGGGCTTTTTGGGCATTCGATCGCTCTGGGAGCTCTTAAGTTCAGGCAACTATGAGGCACTAAAAACCTATGAAGGAGTGCTTTCGCTTATATATCCGATCATTCCGCTGCTCATACTCCTAGAGTTTGGCCTGGGAATGATCTACAAAAAACCACAGATTAAGGTGTACAAAATCACCTTTTTGATTTATGTATTTAACCGCATAGTCGGCCGTTTTATTGCCATTGGAATGGTGGGTTTTCTGATCGGTTGGCTGCAACCACTTGCACCATTTCAAACCACAAGTGCTTGGTATTGGTTTATTTACGGATACGTTGTCTGGGAGCTTGCGCATTTCGTTTACCATTATTTGGGTCATAAGGTGCGATTATTTTGGTGTCTGCACGCGACCCATCACTCGCCTGAAGAGATGAATCTGTCGGTGACTCACGCGCACTTTTTTTTGGAGGCCCCCTATGCAGACACCATTCGCACCTCGATTTGCATCTTGTTGGGGGTGCGACCCGAATTACTCTTTTTGATCATGTTTATCGACGGCACCTATGGCGCCTTTATTCACGTTGGAGAAAACCTGATCAAAGACGCCCGATTCGGATGGCTCAATAAGCTCATTTTAACGCCCTCGCACCACAGGGTGCACCACGCGCGAAATGCCCTTTACATGGACACCAATTTTTGCAACCTGCTCAATATATGGGACCGAATCTTTAAGACCTACCAAGAAGAAGACATGCAGCAGAAGCCCGAGTACGGAATCACGCGCCCTATCAATAGTGCCAGCTTTATCGATGTGTATTTTGGAGAAATAATTGCACTTGCGAAAGATGTTTGGAACGCCCCGGGTTTCAGCAATAAATTGGCTTATATATTTATGCCTCCGGGGTGGAGTCACGACGGAAATCACAAAACCGCAAAACTGGTAAGGGCAGCCTACCTAAAATCAAATTCATAACGACCATTTTGTACCTTTCTTAAAATTCAACTTCATGAGATCTATTCTATTGACCCTCGCTGCACTGCTTGTATTTAGCTCGAGTGTTGCACAAAAACTCAACCGCGAAAAGAAGGCGATCATCGCTTCTATTGAAGCCCATGAACAGGCTTTGATCGCGATCAGTGATTCGATTTGGGCTTTGGCTGAAACGGCCTTTGAAGAGCACGAATCGGCCCGTATACTCGCTGATTATGCTGAGGCCCAAGGACTCAAGGTAGAGCGAGGAGTCGCTGGCATCCCTACCGCTTTTGTGGCGACTTACGGCAGCGGATCTCCGGTGATTTCGGTCTTAGGTGAGTTTGATGCCTTGCCAGGGATCTCTCAAAAGGCTTCTCCTGTAAAAGAGCCCCTCAACGAAGGGGCTGCCGGTCACGGATGCGGCCATAACCTTTTTGGAGCCGCCTCTTTAGGCGCTGCAATTGCCATTAAAGAACAGATTGAAGCCGGAACCCTTAAGGGAACGGTAAAATTCATAGGTACCCCCTCTGAAGAGAAGTTCTTCGGTAAGATCTGGATGGTCAAAGAAGGCATCTGGGACGGGGTCGATGTCAACGTTAGTTGGCACCCCGGTGCAAATACCGAGGCTGACGTGCAGAGTACCTTGGCATTGGTCGACTTCAAGGTAGAGTTCTTTGGTCAAACCGCTCACGCCTCTTCAGATCCCTGGAACGGACGCTCAGCTTCTGATGCGCTTGAACTCTATACCACGGGGATCAACTATTACCGCGAGCACATCAAACCAACTGTGCGTATCCATTACCACATTCAAGACGGAGGCCAGGTGGTGAACGTGGTTCCGGATTATTCTAAACTATGGGTCCGTGTTCGCGACTCTAAGCGTGAAGGAATGAAGCCCGTTTACGAACGCGTTCGTGAGATGGCTGAAGGGGCCGCCATTATGGCCAACGTCGATTACAAAATTTCATTGATTTCGGGTATTTATGAGGTGCTAGTTAACCGCAGAGGAGGTGAGTTGATGCAGCGTAACCTAGAACTTCTTGGTCCGATCACTTACACTGCCGAAGAAGAGGCCTTCGGAAAGGCGATACAAGAAGCCACTGGCAAACCACAACTCGGTATGGATAGCAAAATCAGCCCGCTAAGAGAAACCCTTGAAAACCCCGGAGGCGGCTCTACCGACGTAGGAGATGTGAGTTGGAACGTCCCGAACATCAACCTCAGTGTGACAGTGGCCCCCAAGGATACCCCATGGCATTCATGGGCGGTTGTTGCCTGCGGTGGAATGAGCATTGGTCATAAGGGCATGGTGCATGCGGCTAAGGCGATGGGTATGACCATGGCTGATCTCTTTCAAAACCCAAAGGCCGTTGCTGAAATCAAACAAGAATTTAAAGAGCGTAAAGGCGATGTGGTGTACGAGCCCATGATCGATGGCCCGGCGCCTATTAATCAATAAGACTAAGCATGAAAAAATTTAGTATCGGACTTTTGAGCCTAGTATTGGTGTCCAGTTGTGCACCAAAAAAAGAGGCAAATGCCAACGAAGAAACACTTGAGGCCAAGGCCGCTCGAATACACGAAACGGTAATCACCATAGATACCCACGACGATATCAATGTGGCCAATTTTACTGACAGTATCAATTACACCCAGCGTCTAAACACTCAGGTGAATTTGCCCAAGATGCGCGAAGGACAGCTCGATGTCGCTTGGCTCATTGTGTATACCGGTCAAGGAGATCTTACCCCTGAGGGATATGCCGCTGCCGAAGAAAATGCGATGGCCAAGTTTGATGCAATTAAACGCTTAATCAGTACCTATGCACCTGAACAGATCGCTTTAGCCACTAATTCGACCGAGGTGCGTGCTGCTATAGC
>JBJOGS010000031.1:0-14406 GCA_046048095.1 Bacteroidota bacterium | reverse complement strand
GCATGTCGATAGTTGCGTTCTCAAGAGTGAATCCGCGCTCTTCGGCGATAACGGTTCCACCGGTCAAGATGGCTATGTCTTCAAGCATGGCTTTGCGACGGTCTCCGAATCCTGGAGCTTTCACCGCAGCGATGCGAAGTGATCCTCTAAGCTTGTTGACAACTAGAGTGGCTAGGGCCTCTCCGTCTACATCTTCAGCGATGATTAGTAGGGGCTTACCTGATTGAGCGACTGGCTCAAGCACAGGAAGCAGGTCTTTCATTGAAGAAATCTTCTTGTCGAACAATAAGATATACGGATTGTCTAGTTCAGCCGTCATCTTCTCCGAATCAGTTACGAAGTAAGGAGAAAGGTATCCGCGGTCAAACTGCATACCCTCTACTACGTCTACATAGGTATCGGTTCCTTTAGCCTCTTCGACAGTGATTACACCTTCTTTACCCACTTTCTCAAAAGCTTGAGCGATAAGGTCTCCGATGGTTTCGTCGTTGTTTGCAGAAATGGCAGCTACTTGTTTGATTTTGTCAGTAGAATCTCCTACTGTTTTGGCCTGCTTGGTCAGGTCTTCAACAATGGTCTCTACTGCTTTGTCGATACCGCGTTTTAGATCCATTGGGTTGGCTCCGGCGGCGACGTTTTTAAGACCTTCTTTCACGATAGCTTGAGCAAGTACGGTAGCCGTGGTGGTTCCGTCTCCTGCTAAATCGTTGGTTTTAGAGGCAACCTCTTTCACCATTTGCGCACCCATGTTTTCAAGGGCGTCTTTGAGTTCAATTTCTTTAGCTACAGTAACACCATCTTTGGTAACTGCTGGGCCTCCGAATGATTTTGAGATCGTTACGTTGCGGCCTTTTGGTCCTAGGGTTACTTTAACGGCATTGGCTAGCGCATCTACACCGCGCTTCAGACCGTCTCTTGCTTCAATGTCAAATTTGATATCTTTTGCCATGATGTTTGTTTTGAATGTTAATTAAACAATTGCTAAAATGTCACTCTCGCGCATCATGAGGTACTCTTTACCTTCTAGCTTGAGTTCGGTTCCAGAATACTTACCGTAAAGAACGGTATCTCCAACCTTCACGGTGAGCTTTTCATCTTTCGTACCAGGGCCAACTGCCACAACGGTACCTTTTTGAGGTTTCTCTTTTGCTGTGTCTGGAATGATAATTCCTGAAGCAGTAGTTGTTTCAGCCTCTAGGGGTTGCACGAGCACCCTGTCGGCCAATGGTTTGATAGATAACTTTGCCATGTATTTGAGTTTTATGATTTTCGATTGTTACCTGACCAAAATCGTGCCACTCCAAAAAAGGTGACAATGACAAACAAAAAATGCCAGCTTGACTGACAAGCTGACATTTCTATGTAGGTATCTTGCTGCCTAGCACACTAGGCAAGATCAATTATTCTTGGGTGCCCTCTTCAGTGGATTCACTTGAAGTAGCGGGGGCCTCGGCATTAACCTCTGGAACCAACGTTTCTTCAGAAATCACCTCTTCAATCGGAGCGGCGGTCTCGTCGATAAGACGTGACTCGTTTGCACCGAAGGCAGATTTCAACGACACATTTGACAATAGTATTAGGGCTACAAGCAGAATTGCTAGTGTCCACGTGGTTTTATCGAGAAAATCATTGGTGCTTTTTACACCACCCACTACTTGGTTTCCGCCCCCTCCAAAAGAAGACGAAAGCCCGCCTCCTTTAGGGTTTTGAACCATGACTACTAAGATGAGTAGTAACGAAACCACTACAATGAGAATCAAAAAAATTGAAAACGTACTCATAGAAATCGTTCTTATTCCTTGGCCTTAAGAGCCTTGGCTTTTTTAATTTGGTCTGCAAAGAAACTACTTTTTTCTGGAATTTTCACCATGAGGGCCTTGTAGGCTTTTATTGCCTTTCGGTATTTCTTTTGGTCCAAAAGCAGTTGAGCAAGTGTCTCGGTAATCATCTCTTCATAGTCGAAGTAGATGCTATCGTCTAGTTCGAAGTCAGGTTCGTGGTCGGGATCGGCCTTAATCTTGGGTTTTTCTTGAATGAACTTGTCGAGTAGATCAAATTTTCGTCTCTTATCACTATTCTCAATCGGATGTTCGAGCAGTCCTTCTGTATTGCCGCTGACCATGAGTTTCATCCAGTCGGCAAAGGTCTTTTGGGTACTCGCCGCGGGCAGATCAGTGGTCGCCGGCTCAATATGTCCCTCGATTTCAAAGTCGAGTTTGTCGGCTAGATCAGGCACAGGAATGCGCGGAGTGACACGCAGGTCTTCAAGGCTTTTGTCAAAGTCTGAGCGCACTGTATTCATGTGCTGAACTACCTTGTTTTCTAGAGGTGCCCCCTCTTCAAGCTCGTTCTCGTCAAGTGAGTCTTGACCGATTACAAGCGACGGATCGCGTTGCAGACGCACCAAAATCATTCGGTCATAGGTGAGGGTTGCTGCCCTTGACAGTGCCTTCGCTTTTTCTTTTTGATCTGTAGCGTTCAGCCATTGCAGCGCCCAAGCACTCTGCAAGTAGCGATGACGCTCAGTCAAGGCGCGCAGCTGATCGAGGTCTTGCGGCAAAAGCGAGGTGGGCTGGGCCAAATAGTTCAAATAAGTCTGCGCGATGCTGCTCATGAGTTACCAATCGGCTAGTGAGGCGTTAAAGATGTCTTGAGTAAGGCGTTCGAAAATCACCTCATGGGCTTGGGATTTTACAGATTCAAGAAGACTGTTTGCCGGAAAGTCATAGAAGAAACTGAATCGGTTTTCGAAGTCGGCGTTTTCTTTGGTCTTGTTGTAAAAGCGCACATTGATTGTCACCTTGAGCCGGTTTTGCGCTGCGGTTTGCGCCGAGGTTGCGGTCATGGGCTGCACACGGTATTCAACGATTTCACCTTCATACACGAGGTCTCCGCCTGAATTAGTGAGCGAAAGACTCGTTTGATTTAAGATGACATCCTGAAGGGCAATGGTAAAATCACGGTCAAGCCCGGGTTCAATGATTGATCCGGGTGTCTGGTCAGCGAGATTTTGAAAGAAGTTTACCTGAAAGTTTTCGGCTGTACCCACGCTCGCGCCTGAGAGGTTGTAGTTAATTTTTATACCGCACGAGACCAGTAGCAGACTAAAGCTTAGTATACCGAATTGCTTCACTATCTTCATAGATTGTATTGCTTGATTTTGCGATAGAGCGTTCTTTCTGAAATGCCGAGTTCGTCGGCGGCCGCTTTGCGCCGCCCGGCATTGCGCTCAAGCGATTTTTTAATGAGTTCGACCTCTTTCTCTTGTAAAGATAGGGTTTCTTCTTCCTGAATTTCTTCAGCAAACTCATAGCTATTCGTGGTGCTTAGATTTCTATTCTCCGGAAGTCTTAAGATGGCTAACTGCTCGTGATTGCCATCTCTTGTTTCGTCTTGGTAATACAATTCGCGTTCTTCTTGCGGACGCTTTGATGTGGTGTTTTGATTTGAGGTGAGCTTTTTAAGTTCGTTGATGTCGGCGCGCATGTCAAATAAGATCTTGTAAAGAATCTCACGTTCGGTACTGAAATCGCTCTCGTCTTTTTTCGTTGATCCGCCGATGACGGCCGGAAGGTTATTTTCTCGGTAATGCGGCAAATAGCTCTGCAGCGTGAGTGCGCTGATGTTGCGCTCAGTCTCGAGTACCGATAGTTGCTCGGCGGTGTTTCGAAGCTGGCGAATGTTTCCTGGCCAGTGGTATTTTTCAAGCAAGGCCACGGCGCTATCTTCAAGTCGTATGGTCGGCATATTGTACTTTCTTCCGAAGTCAACGGCAAACTTTCTGAAGAGCAAGTGAATGTCCTCTTTGCGCTCACGCAGGGGAGGAAGTTCAATCTCTACAGTGCTCAATCGGTAATAGAGGTCTTCTCTGAAGCGCTCTCTTTTTATCGAGTCTTGTATGTCGACGTTGGTGGCGGCGATGATACGGACGTCGGTTTTTTGCACTTTAGATGACCCGACCTTGATGAATTCTCCGGTTTCGAGCACGCGTAGAAGGCGTACTTGAGTGGGAAGTGGAAGTTCTCCGACCTCGTCTAAAAAAATGGTGCCTTTATCGGCCACCTCGAAATATCCCTGACGGGTTTGGGTGGCGCCAGTGAACGCTCCTTTTTCGTGCCCAAACAATTCTGAGTCTATAGTACCTTCTGGAATGGCGCCGCAGTTCACGGCAATGTATTTTCCGTGTTTGCGATGCGATTCAGCGTGGATGATTTTGGGCATCGCCTCTTTTCCGACTCCGCTTTCACCGGTGATGAGCACTGAAATATCAGTGGGTCCTACCCGTAGGGCTTTTTCGATGGCCCGATTCAGCTTCGGATCGTTTCCGATGATTTCAAAGCGCTGTTTGACGGTTTGGACGTTACTCATGGGTTCACTTGTTTTTTACCATATCCTACCGCTTTACCGAGCAAGGTTGCCGAGGTACAATCTTCGATCAGTACATTGACATAATCTCCGACTTGGTAGTGTTCTTTTTTGAAAACGACCACCGTGTTTTGGGTATTGCGTCCCATCCAGTGGTCGTTTGACTTCTTTGAGGGGCCTTCGATGAGCACCTCTTCGGTTTTTCCGAGATGTTGTTGTGTGCGGTACAAGCTGTGCTTTTGCTGAAGGGCAATGATCTCGTTGAGGCGACGTTTCTTGACCTCCTCTGGAACGTCGTCTTCAAGTTTGCGCGCTGCAAGCGTTCCGGGACGTTCTGAATAGGCGAACATGAATCCGAAATCGTATTTGACGTATTCCATGAGCGACAAGGTGTCTTGGTGATCTTCTTCGGTTTCGGTAGGGAATCCGGCAATCATGTCTTGACTAATCGCGCAGTCTGGAATGCGTTTTAAAATATTGTCGATCAGCGTCATGTATTCTTCTCGGGTATGCAGGCGATTCATGGCTTTCAAGATGCGATTCGATCCGCTTTGAACCGGAAGGTGTATGTAGTTACAGATATTTTCATAGGCCGCCATCGTGTCGATCACATCGAGGGTCATGTCTTGCGGGTTCGAGGTAGAGAAGCGTATGCGCATGTGCGGATGGGCTTCAGCAACAAGACCGAGTAGCTGCGCAAAATTCACCGCGGTGGCTTGCTGCATGGGGCTGGCCTTGCTAAAGTCTTTTTTGAGTCCGCCACCGTACCACAAATATGAGTCTACATTTTGGCCGAGTAGGGTCACTTCTTTGAATCCGCGCGCCCACAGATCGTTGACTTCTTCTAAAATAGACTGCGGATCACGGCTGCGTTCGCGTCCGCGTGTAAAAGGCACTACGCAGAAGGTGCACATGTTGTCGCATCCTCGGGTAATTGAAACAAATGCAGTGACGCCGTTCGAGTTCAGTCGCACGGGGGCAATATCGCCATAGGTCTCTTCTTTTGACAGAATCACATTCACGGCATCGCGTCCCTGCTCAATCTCAGCGACCAAGTTTGGAAGGTCTTTGTAAGCGTCAGGGCCTACGACCATGTCTACAATTTTTTCTTCTTCTAAAAATTGATGTTTTAAGCGTTCAGCCATGCATCCGAGTACCCCGACCTTCATAGAGGGTTTCGATTTCTTTGCGTGGTTGAAGTGTTCTAGGCGTTTACGCACGGTTTGCTCTGCCTTTTCGCGTATAGAGCAGGTATTGACTAAGACCAAGTCAGCTTCTTCGAGTAAGGTGGTCGTGCTAAACCCTTCTTGGCTCAAGATAGAGGCCACGATCTCGCTGTCAGAGAAGTTCATCTGGCAGCCATACGACTCTATATACAGCTTTCGGCCGCCAGAAGTCTCCGGTTTGTCGAGCACGTCACCGTTGTATTGATTTGGGTTCTTATCTAAAGGTTTCAATGCGTCATCTGTTTAGCAGAGCAAAATTAGGCATTTCAACCTAAAGGACTGACAAAATGGCCGATAATTGCCTTTCTGTTAGCGCCAAGCTCGTGCGCCCTTTTTCAATTTAGGTTCATTCTGAATTGGACTGCGGTGCGCCGTCCTAGCTCGAATTCTGTTAAATTCGGCCGAATGCTTTTTTATATAGGTGATATACGATTTCTTTAATGTTCTATGATGAATCGCCTCATACAGTTTAGTCTGAGCCATAAGCTCTTTGTGGTTATACTAAGTTTGTGTATCCTGGGCGCTGGACTGTTCTCTTTATCGACCATTTCGGTGGGCGCTGTTCCGGACGTCACTAACAACCAAGTTCAAATCATCACGACCTCGCGCAGTCTCTCTACAGAAGATGTCGAGAAGTTTTTGACGATACCCGTAGAACTTGAAATTGCTAATTTGCCTGGGGTTATCGAGATTCGATCGATCTCAAAATTTGGTTTGTCTGTCGTGACCGTGGTTTTCGAAGAAAGCCTGGGTTCGTTCTTGCCCCGTCAGTTGATCACAGAGCGCTTAGACGCCATTAAGGCGCGTATCCCTGAGGGTTTCGGAAGTCCTTTTATGGGTCCGATATCCACGGGATTAGGAGAGCTCGTTCAGTATACCCTTGAGGTAGAAGAGTCGTATAAAGACGCCTATTCCATCACTGATTTAAGAGCCCTGCATGACTGGGTGATTGCACGTCAACTTTCGGGTATTGAAGGAGTCATTGAGGTGATTACCTGGGGCGGTAAGTTGAAACAGTATGAGATTGCGCTGATCCCTGAAAAAATGAGTGCTCTTGGGGTGTTGGTGAGCGACGTATTTGAAGCGGTTCAGCAGAACAATGGTTTGGCCTCGGGGGCGTACATCGAAAAAAATGATCAAGCGTACTTCATTCGTGCCGACGGGCAGTTGAATTCGCTTGAGATGCTCGAGCAGCTCTCAATCGGCATGCGTGACGGGGTTCCGTTAATGGTGAAAGACGTTGCTCGCGTGGGCATTGGGGCTGCCCCTCGGTTTGGAGCGGTTACCGCTAATGGCCAGGGTGAGCGCGTCATGGGACAGCTTATGATGTTGAAAGGAGCGGAAGAAAGTAGCACGCTTGCTGCAATAGAAGCCCGTTTTGAGACGATCGCTGAGCAGTTGCCAGAGGGCGTTTACCTCAACCCGTTTCTAGAACGAAGTGAGCTAGTAGGCAAAACCTCATTTACGGTGGCCGAGAATCTTATTTTGGGGTGTCTTATCGTAATTTTTGTGGTCGTGCTGCTCCTCGGTAATTGGAGATCAGGGCTGGTGGTCGCTTCAGTGATTCCGTTTTCATTGCTTTTTGCACTGAGCTTAATGAAACTCTTTAAGGTTGACGCAAACCTCATGAGCCTTGGGGCGATTGATTTCGGAATCATCATTGACGGTGCAGTGATTATCGTTGATTTTTTAACCTTTTATTTGATCAAAGAGCAGGCACAGTTCAATGGATTGACCGGAAGGCAGCGCCAATCTAAAATCGATGAGCTCGTCGCATTTGGCACGCATAAAATGATGCATTCTGCCGTCTTTGGGCAGTTTATCATATTAATTGTATTCATTCCGATTTTTTCGCTGAGCGGTGTTGAAGGAAAAATGTTTATTCCAATGGCTCAGGTGTTCAGTTTTGCGCTGATTGGGGCGGTGATACTTTGCTTTACCTATGTGCCCGTGGTTGCTTCTTGGGTGATTCGCCCTTCGGCCTCGACTTCTGTTTCTTTTTCTGAAAGACTTTTTAATCGCTTGCAAAGAGGGTATCAAAGCGTGCTGACAGCGGCCTTTAGACGAATGCGAATGGTGCTCAGTGCAGCACTGATTTTATTGGTTCTCGCGATATGGGGCTTTGGGCGTTTGGGAGGAGAGTTTATCCCTACACTTGATGAGGGCGATTTTGTTATTCAACCCGTGATAAAGACAGGTACTTCGCTCGAGCGCACCATCGAGCTCAGTACTGAAATAGAGCGCATTTTATTGACCTTTCCTGAGGTCAAACAGGCGGTGACGCGTATTGGTGCGGCTGAGGTTCCGACCGACCCTATGTCTCTTGAAGAGGGCGATGTGATCATCACGCTTCACCCCGTAAGTACCTGGAAGTCGGCCACCACAAAAGACGAACTGGCAGAGGTGTTCAAGCAGCGATTGGCCGAGCGTTTCAGTGAAATTGATTTTGAATTTACGCAGCCTATAGAAATGCGCTTTAACGAACTGATTACCGGGGTGCGGTCTGATTTAGCGATCAAGGTGTTTGGACCAGACCTCGAGGTACTGGCAAAGAAAACCCGAGAAATTGCTGAATTGATCGCTCCTATCGAAGGTGTCGCTGATTTAAGTGTTGAGAAAATTGAAGGACTTCCGCAGTTGAAAATTGTCTACAAACGGGCTGCGATGGCGCGCTACGGGATCAGTATCGCCCAGGTGAATACTTTAATTGAAACCATCTATGCCGGACGCACTGTGGGCCAGCTCTTTGAGGGCGAGCGCACTTTTGATATCGTTCTGCGTGCCGAAACGAATTTTAGAACCCAACTTGAACAATTGAGCGCCTTAACCGTTCTTGCCCCAACTGGACAGCGCATTCCGCTCACTACTTTGGCAGAGATTCAAGAGGTGAAGGCTCCGGCAAAGATTGCGAGAGATTCGGGTAAGCGCCGCGCCGTGGTGAGTGTAAATGTTCGCAATCGCGATTTGCAGTCTGTGGTAGACGACGTTCGGCAGCGTCTCGAAGCAGATCTTAGCCTTCCTAACGGCTATGCCATCACTTATGGTGGCCAATTCGAAAACCTGCAATCTGCGAGCAAAAGATTGCTCCTAGCAATTCCACTCGCTCTAGCGCTCATCTTGCTGATGCTGTACCTCGCTTTTAACTCAATGCGTGAAGCTTTAATGATATTCTCTGCGATTCCACTGGCGGCAGTCGGAGGCATTGCAATGCTATCTCTAAGAGGCCTGCCCTTTAGTATTTCTGCAGGAGTGGGCTTTATCGCCCTTTTTGGTATCGCCGTGCTTAACGGTATTGTGCTTATAGAAGAATTGAATGCGCTTAAAGAGCGGGGCGTGAGTGATCCGATGAGACGCATACTGATGGGTACCAAAAACCGATTGCGTCCGGTACTCTTGACCGCAACCGCCGCGGCTTTAGGATTTTTACCCATGGCGGTTTCAGCCTCGGCCGGTGCCGAAATACAGCGTCCTCTCGCTTCGGTGGTGATTGGTGGACTCATCTCTGCCACCGCCCTCACCCTGATTGTTTTACCCCTGTTATACTATTTAGTAGAGACCGCGAATCGCAGATTAAGGCCATCTTCAAAATCGCTACTCACCCTGATTGCGACCCTGATCGCACTGAGTATACAGGTGCAGCCTGTTCATGCTGGGTCTGCACCGCCTCTTCGGTTAGATCAGCTTTTAGATAGTGTACTGACCAATCACCCCGATCTAAAGGTCAAGAATCTTGAACTGTCTGGGGTTGAAGCTCAAGAGCAAGCGGCCTTTGCTCTGAACAATACCTCAGTGTATTACCAGTTTGATGAGAATAACCTCACCGAGTCGGGTTATGCGTTAAAGGTCTTTGGGGTGTCTCAAGAGTTTGACTTTCCGTCTGTTTATTTTGCGCGCGCTGCTCAATTAAAAGCAGAAACGAACTTGAGTGCCTTAGACTTGAAAGTCTTAGAAAACAGTGTGTTTCAGTCTGTAGCAAAAACCTATTACACTTATCTATTGGTTGAACACCAGGGCGACTTGTACGCGCGTCTAAGTGCGCTCTATGACGACGCTTCAACGCGCGCTCAGCGAAGACTTGAACTAGGAGATATTACTGTACTCGAGGCGCTACAGCTTCGCGCAAAAGCCACCGAGATTCGCACTGAATTAGAACGCCTTGGGGTACAGAAAACACAATTGTATCGCGCCCTGCAGTGGGCCTTGAGCAGTGACGAGCGCTTTGAAATTGAGGATGATTTTGAACAGTTATACCTGTCAGATGAAAATGATTTCGATCGATCTCAAGTGGTGCTCGATCAGGCGAATGCCGCAGTTGATCGTCAAGAATCGCAGCTAAAATTGGCGCGCCAGGGATTGCTTCCGGGTATTTCACTTCAGCTTTTCAGAGGGCGCGAGCCAGGCGTGATCGAGCGCAACTATGATGGTGTGCAAGCTGCGCTTCAGATTCCATTATTTAATGGCGCTCAGCGGGCCCAAATCAAACAGTCGAAGGCAAATTTAGAAGCCTCTCGCATCAGGGCCGAGGCGACCGAATTGAAACTGGCCCAGAAGATAGAAGACCTCAAGGCCTTGATTTCGGTATACCTTGACTTTTTGATTCAGTATGAAAAAGAAGGCGGTGCTGCTTACGAGAAAACCCTAGAAACCGCTGAACGAAGCTATCAAGAAGGAGCCATAGATTACCTAGACTACCTTCAGGTGATTGAGCAGGCACAGACCCAACGCCTAAACTACCTCAATACGCTTAAAATGTATCATTTCACTCGAGTAGAACTTTTATTTCTTACCCTATGAGACAGGCTAACTTACTTACCCTCTGTCTACTTACCCCGCTAATATGGCTTTCGGGCTGTGCGTCTCAAACGGCAGAGCCCGCCGAAGAAAGTGATGCCTTGCTGACTGTGGCTAAGCAGCACGAGGTGACGCTCGTGCCATTGCAAGAACAATCGGTCTATCAGGTGCTTCATTTGAACGGGCGCATTGGTGTGCCTCCTGAGAATGAGTATGTGGTGAGTAGCCTCTTTGAAGGCAGCGTGCAGTCATTGCATTTATTGCCTGGGGCACAAGTGCGCAAAGGCGAGCTGCTACTCGAAATTCAAGACGAACAGATTTTACTGGCGCAGCAGCGCTTTAGTGAAGCCGCAGCGGCGAGAGAATTTCAGCAAGCCGAATACCAGCGGTATACTTCACTTTTTCAAGAACAAATTATTTCTCGCAAGCAGTTTCAGCAAAGCGAGCAGGCGTACAAAGCGTCAGAAAGTGCCTATCTCAGCGCACTGAGTACCTTGAACCTTATGGGAATTGATCCAGACGCTGTGTTGGCCGGGGTATTCACTCCTCGACTTAAGATTGTTGCTCCTTTCGCTGGAGTGGTCTCAGAAATCAACGTCACCCAAGGCGCCTATGTTTCTTCAAATACCCCCCTGATGCGGGTGACAAAGACAGATCATTTACATGTTGAATTCCCAGTTTATGAGGCGGATATTGCTCACATTTATGAAGGACAGTCGGTGCGGATTGCTCGTCCTAACTCTACTGCCTATACCTTGCCGGGTACCGTGCATCTTATAGGTAGGACGGTAGAGAAAGAAACACGAAGCATTCCGGTACATGCCGATTTCGTGCGTGCTGAAGATCAACAGCTTTGGGTTCCGGGCGGATTTGTTCAACTCAAAGTTTTGCTCGACGAAAGTTCGGCCATGAGCTTACCTGAGTCGGCCCTAACTGAGTTAGAATCGGCCCATTACGCACTGCGATTAGTTTCAGAAACCGCTGAAGCATACCGTTTTGAAAAAGTTTTCGTCCGACCGGGCAAACGCGGAGATGGGGTAGTTGAAGTATTGAATTTCAAAGACTTTAAGCCTGAAGATCGCTTCGTGAAACAAGGGGTTTTTGAGCTCATTTCAGAGTGATTTTAGTCGCTGGGGTTGGTAATTTGTAACGAAAAGATTTAAAAGGTTCTACTTTTGCTTTGAACTCAAAGCGCGTATGGCAAAGAATTTAGTAATCGTAGAGTCTCCGGCAAAGGCGAAAACCATCGAGAAAATACTCGGGGCTGATTTCACTGTAGAAAGCAGCTATGGACACATTGCCGACCTTCCTGAAAGTGAATTAGGAGTAGATGTCGACGATGACTTCAAAGTCAAATACGTAGTCAGTGAACGCGCCTTACCTCAGGTAAAAAAGCTGAAGTCACTGGCTCAAAAGGCAGATACCGTATGGCTTGCGAGTGATGAAGATCGCGAAGGAGAGGCCATTTCTTGGCACCTCATGGAGACCCTAGAACTGCCCGAGACTAAAACCAAGCGCATTGTATTTAATAGTATTACTAAGTCGGCTATTGAGCGTGCGATTAACAATCCGCGCCAAGTCGATCTGAATCTTGTAGATGCCCAACAGGCGCGAAGAGTGCTTGATCGCATTGTGGGGTATGAGCTCTCGCCGGTGCTGTGGAAGAAAGTGAAGCCCGGATTGTCTGCCGGAAGGGTACAGTCAGTAGCAGTGCGTCTGGTGGTAGAGCGTGAGCGCGAAATCCAGGCCTTTATGGCTCAAGCGAGCTTTAAGGTGAGCGCCTTATTTCAAACCGATAGTGGAGCAGTTTTCAAGGCCAAAGGGGTACAAGAATTTGAAGCGTTTACCGCCGCTGAAGCTTTTTTAAAATCGCATGAAGGCGCTCAGTTTGTGGTCACCGGGCTTGATAAGAAGCCTGCTAAGAAGAGTCCAGCGGCACCGTTCACCACTTCAACTCTACAACAAGAAGCGGCACGCAAGCTTTACTTTCCGGTGCGAAAAACCATGCAGGTGGCTCAGCGCCTTTACGAGTCAGGGTTGATTACGTATATGCGAACTGACAGTGTAAACTTGTCTTCTGAAGCCATTGCTATGATCTCAGCTGAGATCGAGTCGCAATACGGCGCTGACTTCGTGCAGCACCGCCAATTCACCTCGAGCGCTAAAGGTGCTCAAGAGGCCCATGAAGCGATTCGTCCGACCCAAATGGCCAATCGCAACCCAAATCTTACCCGCGATGAAGAGCGATTGTACGAGCTCATTTATAAGCGCACCATGGCCGCGCTGATGAGCGATGCACAGCTCGAGCGCACCAAAGTGACCATCGCCTCGAACTCAGGGGCGCTGAATTATACCGCTCAAGGCGAGGTGATCGTCTTTGAGGGCTTTTTAAAGGTCTATTTAGAATCAACCGACGATGAAGATGAAGAGCACGACGACATGCTTCCTCTGCTTGCCGTAAAACAGGCGGTGCATCTTCAAGAATCCCGGGCCACTGAGCGCTATTCGCGTGCGCCCTATCGTTATTCTGAAGCCTCTTTGGTCAAAAAGCTCGAAGAGCTGGGTATCGGAAGGCCGTCTACTTACGCAGCCACGATCACCCGAATCATAGAAAAAAAATACGTCGAAAAGGGTACGGTAGAGGGCGAGAGCCGCTCGTATCGCGAATTGGTGCTTAAAGGAGCCACGCTCAAGGCGAATGATCTCGTTGAAAAGGTCGGATCTGAAAAGGGCAAACTAGTACCCACCGACATCGGATTTGTGGTAAATGATTTTTTGGTCGACCACTTTGCCTCTATCGTCGATTATCATTTTACCGCTGAAATCGAAGAACGCTTTGATGAGATCGCTGAAGGAAAGGTGGCATGGCGCGATTTAATGCGCTCGTTTTACGGTGATTTTCATCCGACGGTTGAGCAGGTACAAGACACTGCTGACCGCGCGAGTGGCGAGCGTTACTTGGGTGAAGATCCGCAGTCAGGGCGCCAGGTGATCGTGCGTTTAGGGCGCTTTGGTCCTATGGCTCAGATCGGAAGCCCCGATGACGATGAGACCCCGAAATACGCGAGCTTGTTGCCCCATCAGTCGATTACAAGCATCAGTTTTGAAGAGGCATTAGACCTCTTTAAGCTTCCGAGAGATCTCGGAAGTTATGAAGGAGAACCCGTTCAAGCGAACGTCGGGCGTTTTGGTCCGTACATCCGTTATGGCAAAAAGTTTGCTTCAGTGGGCCCTGAAGACAATGTTTTCACCTTGAGTTTTGAGCGTGCCTTAGAGATCATTGCTGAAAAAGAACAGGCAGAGGCCCCAATTCATACCTATAAAGGGCATGGGATTTCAAAAGGTAAAGGCCGTTTTGGTCCATTCATCAAGTGGAATTCGCTCTTCATTAATGTCAACAAGAATTACGATTTTGACCATCTCTCGCCTCAAGACATGGAGGCGCTGATTGAAGATAAGCTAAAGAAAGAGGCCGAAAAGCTGATCAAAGAGTGGCCCGAGCAGCAGATTCGAATTGAAAAGGCGCGCTGGGGCAGACATCACTTGATCAAAGGAAAGCAGAAGCTCGAGTTGAGCAAAGAGGTCGGTGTAGAAACGATGACCCTCGAAGAAGCGCTGTCGCGCCTCGAGGCAGCAGCCCCAAAGAAAAAGGCACCGACTAAGAAACCATCCGCCAAGAAATCAACGCGTAACTAATGTCTTAAATGGCGATGGATTTTGAGTTTTTAAAGCCCGTTAGCGATACTATTCTCGCCCATTGCGAGCTTTTGGCCTCGCAACACTTAGGCTCTCATCTGCTCAAGCATACCGAGAAGGGCGGATTGCCCGACCTCGACCAGGTCGACTTGGCACTAGTAATCGTTCAAGAACACCGTTCGGCTGAAGGAAAGCGCAGCCCACAATTTGACAGCGATGCCCTGCGCCTAAAGCTCTATCAGTTGTTTTATGGCAATTGGGAGATTAAAATTGCTGATTTGGGCGATGTACATCCAGGCGATCAACCAGAAGATACTCACTTTGCCCT
>JBJOGS010000030.1:0-22501 GCA_046048095.1 Bacteroidota bacterium | reverse complement strand
GGTTTGATTTGGCGCTCAAATGCTTACTTTTGCTTTTCTTAAAATGAAGCGGTCGAAGTGAGTGTTAAATTTAACGAATACAAGCAGTTAGATCTTTCCAAAATTGCTGAAGAAATCCTTCACTATTGGGAGCAAGAGCACATTTTTGAAAAAAGTGTAAACACGCGCTCTAATGCGCCATCTTTTGTGTTTTATGAGGGGCCGCCTTCGGCGAATGGCATGCCAGGGATTCATCATGTGATGGCACGCACACTCAAAGATATTTTTCCGCGCTACAAGACGATGAAAGGCTTTAAGGTAAGCCGAAAAGCGGGTTGGGACACTCATGGATTGCCTATCGAACTTGGCGTTGAAAAAGAGCTCGGTATTACCAAAGAAGACATCGGCAAAACCATTAGCGTTGAAACCTATAATGAGGCCTGCAGAAAGGCGGTAATGAAGTATACAGGCGTGTGGAACGACCTGACCAAAAAAATGGGGTATTGGGTCGATATGGAAGATCCGTATGTGACCTACACCCCAAAATACATGGAGTCGGTTTGGTGGTTACTCAAGCAAATCTATGACAAGGGGCTCTTGTATAAGGGGTACACCATTCAACCCTACTCTCCGATGGCCGGAACAGGACTCAGTTCGCATGAGCTCAATCAGCCGGGCACCTACCAAGATGTGACGGACACCACGGTGACCGCCCAGTTCAAAGCGATAAGAAACACCCTTCCAGAGCACCTACAGCAGGCTTATTCTGGTGAGATTTATTTCTTGGCCTGGACTACTACTCCTTGGACACTGCCATCTAATACTGCACTCACCGTTGGCCCCAAGATCAAGTACGACCTCGTTCAAACCTTTAACCAATACACCTTTGAGCCAATCGCGGTGATCATCGCTTCTTCCTTGGTCGGGCCACAGTTCGGATCTAAATACACCGAGGTGACCACTCGCGAAGAGGTGGAATCCTTTCAGCCATCAGATAAGCAAATACCTTATAGGCGCCTTCTCTCTATAGGCGGATCAGCACTTGCTGAAGCGAGATACGAGCAGCTTCTTGATTTCGTGAAGCCCGTTGACCATCCAGAAAACGCATTTCGAGTAATCTTAGGTGATTTCGTCACTACAGAAGACGGTACGGGGATTGTGCACACCGCTCCCACTTTTGGAGCAGACGATGCACAAGTGGCTAAGCAGGCTCATCCGCCCGTTCCACCTATGTTGGTGCTCGACGAAAATGGCCAGAAGGTTCCGCTAGTAGATCTGCAGGGTCGCTTTAGAAAAGAGCTGGGCCCTTATGCCCACAAATTCGTTAAGAACGCCTACTACGAGGCCGATGAGGCTCCGGAAAAATCGGTCGATGTAGAGATTGCCATTCAGCTGAAAACAGAGAATAAGGCCTTTAAGGTTGAGAAGTACGTGCATTCTTACCCGAATTGTTGGAGAACAGACAAGCCGGTACTGTACTATCCGCTTGACTCTTGGTTTATCAAGATGACCCAAGTGAAAGAGCGCATGGTTGAGCTCAATCAACAAATAAACTGGAAACCGAAATCCACCGGAGAGGGCCGTTTTGGTAACTGGCTGGCCAATGCGAATGACTGGAACCTTTCGAGATCGCGTTATTGGGGTATACCACTACCTATTTGGAGAACTGAAGACGCCTCAGAAGAGCGCATCATCGGATCGATTGCTGAGCTCAAAGAAGCGGTCGAACAATCTGTTCAGGCCGGATTTATGCAGCGCAATATTTTCGCTTCTTTTGATCCAAGTGACATGAGTGAGGCGAATTATGAGCGCGTAGACTTACACAAGCATGTTGTGGATGAGCTTATTTTGGTGTCTGCCTCGGGCAAGCCGATGCACCGGGAGTCTGATCTTATCGATGTCTGGTTTGACAGCGGAGCAATGCCTTATGCCCAATGGCATTATCCATTTGAGCACAAAGAAAAAATTGATGAGGGGGTTTCGTTTCCGGCTGATTTTATAGCTGAAGGCGTCGACCAAACCCGCGGATGGTTCTATACCTTACACGCCATCGGCACCCTTGTGTTTAACTCGGTGGCCTACAAGACGGTTATTTCAAACGGACTCGTCTTAGACAAAGAGGGCAAAAAAATGTCCAAGCGTTTAGGTAATGCGATTGATCCTTTCGAGACCCTGAAGAAGTATGGTCCTGATGCCACAAGGTGGTACATGATTTCTAACGCCAACCCTTGGGACAATCTAAAATTTGATATTGAAGGGGTCGAAGAGGTACGCCGTAAATTTTTCGGAACATTATACAACACTTATTCATTCTTCGCGTTGTATGCCAATATCGATCAGTTTAACGGAAAGGAAGAGGCCGTTGCTTTGGAGCAGCGCACCGAACTCGATCGATGGATTTTGTCTGAGCTTAACACCCTCATAGCGCAAGTTGGTGCAGCCTATGATGATTACGATGCTACTAAAGCTACCCGCCTTATTTCGTACTTTGTTCAAGAAAACCTGAGTAACTGGTATGTGCGTTTGAGCAGAAGAAGATTTTGGAAGGGTGCTTTCGGATCCGACAAGCTTGCCGCCTATCAAACCCTATTTCACTGTTTGCTTCAGACCTCTAAGTTAATTGCCCCGGTTGCTCCATTTTTCGCTGAGCGTCTGTTTAAAGACCTTCAATTTGCCAACGTTAACGAAAGTGAGAGTGTGCACCTTGAGCAGTTTCCATCTTATGAAGCACGGTATTTTGCTCCTGAATTAGAGTCAAAAATGCAGCTTGCACAAAAACTCACTTCTTTAGCGCTTTCTCTGCGTCAGAAAGAGAAGATCAAGGTGAGACAGCCCCTGCAGAAAATGATGATTCCGCTCGATCAAACCACTGTGACCCGTGAAGCGGTTGAGCCAATCAAAGAATTGCTTGCCTCAGAGATCAACGTAAAAGAAGTGGTGTTGCTCGAAGATGCAAGTACTGTCATTGTAAAAGAGATCAAACCAAATTTCAAAACCCTTGGTCCGAAGTACAAGCCTCAAATGAAGGCGATTGCCAGTGCAGTAGCCCAATTATCTCAATCGGCCATTTTAGCTATTGAACAACAAGGTGAGTACACTATTAAGGTAGAAGGAGAAGCAATCTTACTCAGCCTTGAGGATGTCATTATTACCAATAAAGATATTGAGGGATGGCTGGTTGCGTCTTCAGGCGCGCACACCGTTGCCTTGGACATTACTTTGTCAGAAGCACTTGTAAATGAAGGAATTGCGAGGGAATTGGTAAATCGTATCCAGAATCTTCGAAAAGACAGCGGTCTTGAGGTAACCGATAAAATTTTGCTTAATATTGAGGGCGATGAGGCGATCGAAAAGGCGGTGAAAGAAAATCGCGATTACATCATGAACGAAACCCTCTGTGAGCAGTTAGAAATTAAAGAAATTTTTGAGCCTAGTCTGGAAATTGCTTTTGACACCTACCAAGCGAAGCTCTCCTTAAAAAAGAGATAATTATGTCTGAAGTTGTACGTTATTCTGATGCAGATTTAAAGGAGTTCAAGGCGTTGATCGAAGAGAAAATTGTCAAAGCTCATCAGCACCTCGAGTTGTTGCGTAGTGCCTATATGAACGATGGTAACAATGGTACAGATGACACTTCTCCGACCTTTAAGGCTTTCGAGGAAGGATCTGAAACCATGAGTAAAGAGGCAAACACTCAACTTGCCCTGCGCCAAGAAAAGTTCATTCGTGACTTAAAGAGCGCCCTGGTGCGAATAGAAAACAAGACCTATGGGGTGTGTAGAGTGACCGGAAAGTTGATTTCTAAAGAGCGCTTGAAGCTCGTGCCGCATGCCACCTTAAGCATCGAGGCCAAGAAGATGCAGAAATAGTGTGTAGATTTTTCCTTTGGTGCAGCCTCTTTTTGGGTATTTCAGCCTTCGGCCAAGTGCAATGGAGCAAGACCCTCAAAGAGCTTGATTTAAGAGGAGTTACCATAGACATGCGCTTTATTCAAGGATTAAAGCTTACAACACATGCTTCAGACGAGGTGGCTTTAAGTACCCAAAGTGAAGGTGAGTACCAATTACAATACGTGGTGGTCACTCAACACGAAGATCGATGGTTAACGGTCTATCCGCAACGTGTTCCGGCGTTCAATACACTAAACGACAAGCTAAGTGCTCATAAAGTAATCGCCATGACTCTAGAAATGCAGATACCCGAGGCGATCGTTGTTGAGATAGAAGCGACCCGCGGAGCTATTGATATCTCTGGGCGCTATCGAGAGCTCAAGGTTCAATTGGATGAGGGAAGTTTAAAAATGACACATCGCGCCGAACAAAGCGTGATCAAGACGAAAGGGGCTTCGGTCTTCTTGAACGTAGATTCTGGAATGATTGAAAGTAACACTGAAACCGGAAGGGTCATAGGATCCATTCGACCCAATCAAAACTATCGGTATCAAATAAGTAGCCAAAATGGCCCTATTTATTTAAATCAATAAGCTTATGACACTTAGAAAATCATATGCCTTAGTCTTCTTCATTCTTCTCATTGATCAGTGCTCTAAGATTTATGTAAAGACTCATTTCTTGTATCAAGAGCAGATTGAGATTTTTTCTTGGTTTAAGTTGTTATTCATCGAGAACAGGGGTGCTGCTTGGGGTACTCAATTGAGTGATTTTCTTCCTGTTTCAGAAGAGGCGGCCAAACTAGCTCTTACCCTTTTTCGGATCGCTGCTATCGTCGGAATTGCGATTTGGATGGCGCGGGCATCTAAGTCAAAGCATCGCTCAATGGTACTAAGCACTTCGATCGCCCTAATTTTTGCTGGAGCGCTCGGTAACCTTATCGATTCGGTGTTTTATGGAAGATTGTTTTCTGAAAGTACCCCCTACCGTTTGGCCGAATTTGCTTGGAATGCCCCCCGAGGAGGCTATGAAGATTTTTTCTTCGGAAGGGTGGTAGACCTTTTTTACTTTCCCATCATTGACACACATTGGCCAGATTGGTTACCTGTGCTTGGCGGAAGGTCGTTCAGGTTTTTTGAGCCCGTCTTTAATGTAGCAGATAGCGCGATTAGTCTAGGTGTGTTTCTTTTGATAGCCTTTAATAAGCGCGCCTTTAAGGATTAAAACGATGCACTGCTTTAGGGGTGACGACGTAATGCAAGGGCACATCGTGCGCTTCGGGCTCTATAGTCTCTTCAATGTTGTCGAGTAGGCTCAGGCCAATGAATACTGTATTCGCTGAGGTTTCGGCTAAAAAACGGTCGTAAAAACCTTTACCGTATCCGAGTCTATGCCCTTTTCGATCAAAACAGAGCAGCGGAACAAAGACCACCTCTATTTTGGCCACGTTAATTTCTTTGCCATTTATGGGCTCAGGCACGCCAAATCGATGCATTTCAAACTGTGTTTCGTCTTCGAGTATATAGTGTTTCAATCTGCCATCGGGTTGCATTTTTGGCACCACAATTGTTTTCTCTTTCGCCTGCAATAGAGTAAGAATGGGCTCGGTTTGTACCTCTTTTTGATGTGCGATACTCATGAAAAGATGGTATACCTGATGAGACCAGATAGGTAGGGTGAGTAGCCTATTCGCTATGTCTACACTGAGATGGATCACCTCTTCTTCAGTGAACATTTTGCGCGCTTCTAATGCCGCTTTTCTGAGCTCTTGTCTTGTCATGTGCTTAAAGCTATCTCAAAAATTTCAAATCAATGGCTACTTTTACGGTATGTCTGATCACCCCCCTATTGCGCCTGTTTCGGTTCAAGTTGCCACCCTTCCTGATGAACCAGGGGTGTATCAGTTTTTTGACAACAAAGAGCGCTTGCTCTATGTCGGAAAGGCTAAAAATCTTAAAAAGCGCGTATCGTCCTATTTTTCTAAAACCACACACCATGGCAAGACTCGGGTGATGGTTTCTAAAATCGCCCTGATTCGGCACATTGTCGTGAAGACCGAGTCTGACGCCTTGTTGCTTGAGAATAACATGATTAAGCAGCATCAGCCGCGTTACAATGTGTTACTTAAAGACGATAAGACGTATCCGTATATCTGTATAAAGAATGAATCATTTCCGCGCGTCTTTGCTACGCGCAGACGCTTTGAGGACGGCTCTAAGTACTTTGGCCCTTACACCTCAATGAAAACGGTAAAGACACTGTTAGAACTGATTCGTTCGGTTTACCCGCTTAGAAGTTGTAATTACGATCTCAGCCAAGAAAAAATTGAACGCAATCTATATAAATTATGTCTTGAGTATCATTTAGGCAATTGCGGTGGACCCTGCCAGAAGCTTCAATCAGAGCCAGATTATGACCGACAGATTGAAGCGATTGTGGCCATTATAAAAGGAAATATGAAGCCCTCGCTTCGGGTTCTTGAAGAACGGATGAATGGTTTCGCGCAGTCTCTTGAGTTTGAAAAAGCACAGTCGATCAAAGAAAAAATCAATACGTTACAGGCTTATCAGGCCAAGTCTACCGTTGTTCACACGAAAATTACTGAGGTAGATGTATTTACTATTCTCGATGACGTGGGTCATGCGTATGTGAATTATTTGCAAATACACGAGGGGGCCGTGGTGATGTCAAACACCTTTGAGTTCAAAAAGCAGCTCGACGAACGCCAAGAAGAGGTGCTGAGTTTGGCTATCTTACAGCTCAGAGAGCGTTATAATTCAACATCGAAAACACTGTTTTTGCCTTTTGCAGTGTCGGTTACGGCGGGGCTGAAAATAGAGGTTCCGAAAGTCGGAGACAAGAAGAGCCTCGTCGACTTATCGCTGAGAAATGCCAAATTTTATCGACAAGATCGATTAAAGCAGTTGCGGGTAGTTGATCCTGATAGGCATGCAAATCGCATCCTAGCACAAATGAAAATTGATCTGCGCCTCTCAGAACTTCCCACTCATATCGAGTGCTTTGACAATTCGAATATACAAGGGACGAATCCGACCTCGGCTTGTGTAGTGTTCAAAAATGCCAAGCCTTCTAAAGCGGATTACCGAAAGTTCAACATAAAAAATGTGATAGGACCAAACGACTTTGCCAGCATGGAAGAGGTGGTGTATCGCAGGTACCGAAGGCTCGTAGAAGAGGGTGAAGACCTACCTCAATTAATCGTCATTGATGGCGGAAAAGGCCAGCTTTCATCTGCTTTAAACTCGCTAGAACGACTAGGGTTAAGAGGTAAGATTGCAATCATTGGAATCGCTAAACGTCTTGAAGAGATTTATTTTCCAGAAGATACCGTTCCACTTTACTTAGATAAGCGCTCAGAAACGCTCAAGGTCATACAGCAATTACGCAACGAGGCGCATCGCTTTTCACTAAAATTTCATCGCCAAAAACGCAGTTCTAAGGCGCTAGAAAGTGAACTTGCACAAATCGATGGAATTGGATCAAAAACAGCGGATCAACTTTTATTGCATTTCAAAAGTGTCAGTCGCATAAAACTGGCCGAGCTCGAAGAGTTGGCGGCTGTGGTTTCTCGCCCTAGAGCCGAGGCAGTTTATGCCTACTTTAAGCGATCTGATGGTCAATAAATGATTTGATAATCAATCACTTCAAAGTTAAATAAAGTTAAAATTCGGGTTTGAGCGAGGTCGTTTTCGTACCTTTTTATCAGAATCTCAAAAGTGGTCGATACCAAGCTATCTTTTGTTTTTTCATGATTTAAAGTTTGGTTGGTTAGTAAGAAAAGCCCCGGCGCCTCGTCAGGGCTTTTTTTAATGCTAAATTTGCAAGCAAATAAAAGCGATGAAGCGCTCTTTACTTCTTTTTGGTGTTACGCTGCTCACAACGCTTTTTTTGCAGGGGCAATCGAAACAAAGGCACGATTCGTTTCAATCTGGGGAGTGGCTGAGGTATCGATTGCACTACGGTTTTCTGAATGCGAGTTACGCCACCCTTTCGGTTAAGGATACTGTCTATAATGGGTTGCCGGCCTATCACGCCATCGGTGAAGGACGCACCACCGGATTCGCGTCGATCTTCTTCAAAGTTGAAGACATTTATCAAAGCATTTTTTCAGTAAGTCCTATTCGCCCTATTCATTTCAGAAGAGACATCGATGAAGGCGGATATACCAAGGACATTTCTATCGACTTCAATTATGAAAAAGAAAACGCGCGCATTACCAATAACAAAACAGACTCTACGTTTGTCATTCCTATTCATCGAAAAATTCAAGATATTTTGTCTGCGACCTATGCGTTGAGAGAAACCTTTGACAAACAAAAGGTAGCCATCGGCGACGAGGTGGCTTTGGATATGCTTTTTGACGATGACGGTATATATGATTTTAAGCTGCTCTATCTCGGCGAAGAAAGTGTCAAGACTATTTTTGGAACTGTCAAGTGTTTGGCATTTAGGCCTCTGGTAAAGTCGGGACGTATTTTTAGAGAGAAAGAATCGTTAACGCTCTGGGTCAGTGACGATTCGAATCGGGTGCCTATTCGCATTCAAGCTGACTTGAGATTTGGTTCAATAAAGGCTGATCTAGATGGTTTCAAAGGGTTAAAGCACCCATTTATGGTTCAAACGAAATAAGTGTGATGGCTTTAGTTGACAAGGCAAACCAAATGACCGAATTTTGTAAAATGGGGTTGCGAAGAACTTTTCAACTGGTTTCCTTTTTATTCTTTCTGCTCTTACTTGGGGCCTGTGAGTCTGCGGCTGAGCAGGTTTTTGCTCCTAGCAAGCAAGTCGAAATGCCCGTAGACATGCAATTCGGCTTCAACATGATTGATTTTGAAGTGGAGCTTGACACGGTGAGAAGTGGAGACACTTTTGGTAAAATCATGCTCAGTAGAAATGCAGATTACGAGAAGGTAAATGTAGCTGCCCGACAGTCGCGGTCTTCATTTGACCTGCGCAAGATTCAATTAGGTAAGCCTTATCGGGTGTTGAAAAGTTGTGACTCGGTGCAGCAGCCGCTCATCTTCATTTACGAAAACGATTTTCTGAACTATACCGTGGTCGACTTACGCGAATCTGTGAAAGTATATGAAGAAAAGCACCCCTATGAATTGGTAGAAAGACAATTGTCAGGGGTTATTGAAGGCTCACTTTATGAGACCTTACAGCGTCAAGGAATCGACCAGAATCTAAGTCAAGAACTCGCGAACATCTACGCTTGGAATATCGACTTTTTTAGACTGTACGAGGGCGACAAATTTAAGGTTATCGCCCACGAGCGAAAACTTCGGGACGGAACCTTGGCGGGGATCAAATCTATAAAAGCGGCGGTATTTGAGCATCGTGGAGACACCTACTACGCGTTTGCCGCCAATGTCAATGAAAAAACGCTTCAGACCGAGTATTACGATGAGCATGGAGAAAGCCTTAGACGGACCTTTTTAAAAGCTCCTCTTAAGTTCAATGCGTACCGGATTTCTTCGCGATACAACCTTCAGCGTAGAATCGCCTTTTACGGTAATCAAACTAGGGCCCATAAAGGAACAGACTATGCGGCTCCAGTGGGTACTCCGATTATTGCCACGGCCGACGGCGAAGTGATTGAGGCCACGCGAAGAGGCGGAAATGGAATCTATGCCAAGATTCGCCATAACGGAACGTATGCTACACAATACTTGCACATGAAGGCCTTAAATGTGAAGAAGGGCCAGCGTGTGAGGCAAGGAGACGTCATTGGATGGATAGGAATGACCGGAAATACCTCAGGGCCACACGTGTGTTATCGATTCTGGAAAAATGGACAGCAGGTTGATCCGTTGCAAGAAAAGCTTCCGGCAGCTGAGCCCATAGCTCGATCATTTGCTAAGTCTTATTTCGAATACATTAAACTGCCGTTAGAACAACTGACATGCATTCCGTATCCGGGTGAAAATGACTTAAATTCATGGCCTGAAATCACCATCACTAACGACAATGCCATTACCTCAAAAAAACCCTAAGTCTACCTTGAGCTGGTCAGCGCTTAAAGCCAAAGCTTCTTCGCTGAAAACGGCGCGCCTTACAACACTATTTGCTCAAGAACCTAATCGTGTAGCCCAAATGAGCCACGAGTGGAAGGACTTTTATGTCGACTTTTCTAAAAATCTTATTGATGCAGATACTTGGAAGCTTCTCTATGACCTTTCGTCAGAATGTGCATTGGATGAGGCAAAGAGGGCCTATTTTGAAGGTGCGTTGATTAACGCTACCGAGGGCAGGGCAGTATTGCATACCGCTTTGAGAGGGCAGATGCTCAACCCAAAAGTGGAGGGTAAAGAGATTCGTACTGAGGTAGCCGAGGTCAAACCTCGTATCAAAACTTTGGCCGATGCGGTTATTTCGGGTCAAAAGAAGGGGTATACCCAGAAAGTCTTTACCGATGTGGTTAACATCGGAATTGGTGGGTCTGACCTGGGCCCCGTAATGGTTACTGAAGCATTGACGCACTACAAGAATCATTTGAAATTGCATTTCATGAGTAATGTAGATCCAGATCACAGTGCTGAAATATTATCTCGATTAGATCCTGAAACGACCCTTTTTTTGATTGTCTCTAAATCTTTCGGAACTCAAGAGACTCTTATGAATGCTCAGACCGTTCGAAAATGGTTCATACAACAGGCCAATGAGGACGCTATAGCCGATCATTTTGCTGCGGTCTCTACCAATTTAAGTCAGACGGCCAGTTTCGGAATCAAAGATGATATGGTCTTTCCGATGGCCGATTGGGTAGGTGGCCGATTTTCGCTCTGGAGCGCAGTGGGCCTTTCAATTGCATTATCAGTGGGTTATGAGCACTTCGAGGCCCTTCTTGAGGGCGCGGCGGCGATGGATCGACATTTTATGGAGGCCCCGATTGCTGAAAATCTACCGACTAAGATGGCCTTACTCGGAGTGTGGTACACCAATTTCTTGGAGGCTGAAACCGAGGCTGTGATTCCGTACTCTCAATACCTACATCGCTTCTCAGCGTATTTGCAACAGGCCTCGATGGAAAGCAACGGTAAATCGGTTTCTCGTTCAGGAGAACGAATAAACTATCAAACTGGTGCGATCGTTTGGGGAGAACCCGGAACCAATTCTCAACACGCATTTTTTCAGCTGATTCACCAAGGTACGAAGCTCATTCCTTGCGACTTCATTGGATTTAGAAAATCACTGAATGCTAATTCACCCCACCAAGACGCCCTCATGGCTAATTTCTTTGCGCAAACAGAGGCCTTGATGACGGGTAAGTCGGCCCAAGAGGTGACCGAAGAGTTTCTTAATAAGGGGGTAGATCTAGCGCTTGTGAAGGACATCATCCCTCATAAAGTATTTGAGGGGAACAAGCCCACGACTACTTTTTTGATCGAGTCACTCACTCCGTTCAACCTCGGGGCACTGATTAGTGCCTATGAACACAAGATATTTGTTCAAGGTGTCATTTGGAACATCTACAGTTATGATCAATGGGGGGTTGAACTCGGAAAGCAATTAGCGAATCGCATTCTCGAAGAATGGCAGAACGATATAGACGGATCACATGACCCTTCAACAGCCTCTTTATTGAAGCGTTATAAAAAATCTGTATCTTAAACCTTACATAACTAACCAATACCTAAACACCATGAATGCCATCATTTCGCTTCACTCGTATATTGCTTTTTTAGCCCTTAGCGTTGTATTATTAGCTTTTATTAATGCCTTAAATGGATACCTAACTTCAAGAGAGTTCGTTGACACTCGAGATCGAAAGCTTTCACTTGCTGGTGTTGCATTTTTTCACTTGCAATTTTTAGTTGGGATCTTAGTGTATTTCACTTCTGCAAAAGGATTCTATGCGCTTTCTGAATTTGGTATAGGCGGATTAACTTCTGCTGCGCGCCTAACAGCACTAGAGCACCCCGTAACGAATTTAATTGCTGTAACGCTAGTGACTATAGGCTGGTCACGCCACAAGAAGCTCACAGATTCTAAAGCTAAGTTCAAGAGTGTGGCTTTGTTTTATGGCATCGGATTGCTTCTGGTTCTCACTCGTATTCCTTGGGGTCAGTGGGAGTAAGTAGCGCAATCACTGGAAAGTGATCGCTATATCCTCCGACATAGTTGATACCTACATAGGTTCGAAGCGGATAATTCTTGAATCTTCCATCTAACTGGGTCAGAAATTTTTTACGAAAAACACCCGAGCCGCTTAGGCGCAACGCCCCATGAATTTGAAGATGGTAGGGCGCTGCGTAAGCCAACGGTTGGCCATGGCTCTCTAGTTTTTGAGCCGAGTGAATGGGTCATTACAAATGATACAGGAGAAGCAGGAACCATAAAGCAGCCAGCGAATTCCCCGGATGATTATACTCCTGGGCACCACTCAATCGAGTAGACGAAATCGCAATCGTTCTTCCCAGTTGGCTCGTACCTCTATGGTTTCAGGTACGTAGATCACGCGTTCAGGGGTCTTTTTTTCGAGATAGTTGCCTGAGTCAAATCGTCCGTTTCGGTTGCTGTCTATGGTCAAGCGTGCAGAGTAGGTTCCGGGTGCGACGTACTCAAAGATGGCGTTCATCGGCCCATCAAGGTATATAGATTGTAGCGGATTGTCTTTGGTGTCTAATAGTTCGATGAGTAGGGGATAATCGGATGGTTTTACATTCTCTAGCTCGAGCTTTAGTGTACCGAAGTCCTCGAGCGCCTTGCCGTTAAAACTGAACGAGAGGGTATCGTTGATTTGTTCGAAATGATCTTGAATCGCCCCTGGAAGCATAGCCAGTCTATAGCTGCCCTTTGGTTTGGGTGTTACTTCTAGGGTAAGGGTGCGCGCATCTTCTTCAAGTTTTAGTCGAGCCGGAAGGGCAATAGTATCAGATTCAGTAAATGAAATCAGTGAGGTATCTATCTTTTTCAAAGGCGTGCTACTGCGAAAGTATACAGATTGATTGGGAGCAAGGCTAGAAGAAGAGCCCATTGAAAAGGTTAAGGTGTCTTTGGGAAGCCCTCCTACGGGTTTGACCGTAAAAGTGTCTATCGTATTCGCCCCAGCAAAGGTGAATCTGAGCGAATCAATTTTAGATGGGGCCTTAAACCAAAAGTTCAAACTGTCCTTGTTGGCCACCTTTTCGGTGAAACTCCACATCGAATCGATCACAGATAATAGGGCTATTTTGGGTAAACTGTCTAGGTCAGATTGATAGCCAAAGGTGATGTGATTAGTTCCGGTGAACTTAGGTCGTTCAGCTTTGAATTTTATTTTCTCTTTAAACAGTTCAAGTAGATAGAGGCTATCTGTCGGAAGCGTAATCGGTTTCTTCAAGAAGGCCAATTTGTCAAGGTAGGGGTCGTACTTGTTGTTTTTGTTTTCGTCTTTAAGGGCAAAGAGATAGTATGATCCTTCGCTTAAGAAATTGAGCTCAAAGGTGGGCAGACTGTCAAGGGTGCTTGTCAAGTAACGCGGAGGACTCTTGTAGATAATAGAGTCGGTATAACTACTGTCATTCGGATAGAGCACCACGTTGATAAATGGTTCGGCCTTTCGCAATCGCACGTCTTTAACCATTCCTTTTAGTCGCAATGAATCAATGCGGTCACCCGTGGCCATGACATAGTTGAGGTAGGGATACGGGTTTTCTTCATTGTTGTCAACCACCGCGTTTCCGAAGTAAAAGCTGTAAGTGGTATTGGGCAACAAGGTGTCTTTAAGAGTAATTTCGAGGTATTTGCTGGGGCTCGCCTGAGGGCTTAATTCAGGTGGAGTTTTCATGGGCGGAGAAACCAAAAACTGATCTTCGATTCCTTTGAATTTGATGTACTCGTCGAAGTAAATCCGGATGCGCTCTCCTTTAAAATTTGTGCTTCCTAATGGAGGATCTGCTTTTAGTATCACCGGAGGGATGGTGTCTTTGGCCCCCCCACTCGGAGTACCTCTCTTTGCGCACGAAGTCAGTAGAAACGCGAGCAAACAAGTTGTCAAAACAGAGAACGAACGCATTGGCCACATAAAGGGTCTAAAGACAGGTTTCACAATGACAAAGAAACGAACTTTATGGTTGAAGTAGGCTCTTGCCTGTATATTCGAGAGGGGTGTAGAACAGAGTGAGATAGCTCACCTTAGCGACTCGTTGCTGCTGAAGAGCATTGAAACATGCCGCGAGGGTAGACCCGGTGGTAAATACATCGTCGACCACCAGTATGTGGTCATAGTTTTTTACTTTCTTTCTGTTAGCTTTAAAGAGCTGATCGTTCATTTTTCTTCGTTCTTCTTGAGTTTTTGATGCCTGAGATTTCTTTGGGCGCACTTGACGCAGCAAATGGTGGTCAAAAGGGACGTGGTTCTTTTTAGAAATCTCGTAAGCGATAAGTGCCGATTGATTGAAGCCTCGTTGCAGCCATTTTGTAAAGTGCATAGGCATCGCTGCCATCACATCAAATCGATGGGCGTTGAAGAAGGCTTGTAGCCCTGGCTGAGCCAGGGCTACAAGCTCTTTTGCCAAAAAGGTGCGCTTCGCGTATTTCAATTCATGAAGTACGCGGATGAATCCGCCTTTTGTGCCGTTGTGAATAAAGGGGGCATAAGCTTGAATAACTGGGTGGGTGAGTCGCGCTTGCTCAAGCATGGGATGAGGTCGATTTTCTTCATAGGGCTGAAAAGCCAAATTGGCTGCACAATGAACACATAAAACAAGGGCCTCTTCTGCACGGTTCTGCCGACAGACTAGACAAAATTTTGGAAAAAACAGGTCGAACACTCCCATGAAGGCAAATGTGTGCTCTTTGGCCGCTGAATCGTTGCAGTCTTCTCAATTCTAGTGGTGAATCACCCGTCGATCTAAGTGATTATTCTATTTTTGCCTGAAATAACTTTATAGATCATGGCAGCTGAAGACCTCTTTAAGAACGTGATTTCTCACGCTAAGGAATACGGTTTTATTTTTCCTTCAAGCGAAATTTATGACGGACTCAGTGCGGTTTATGATTATGCCCAACTTGGGGTATTGCTTAAGAATAATATTAGGCAGTATTGGTGGGAGGCCATGGTGCGATTAAACGAGAATATTGTTGGGCTGGATGCAGCTATTTTAATGCATCCAACAACTTGGAAGGCCTCAGGCCATGTCGATGCCTTTAACGACCCGTTGATCGACAATAAAGACTCAAAGAAGCGCTACAGAGCAGACGTCTTGATTGAAGATTATGTGGCAAAGCAAGAAGCTAAAATTGATAAAGAGGTCCAAAAGGCAGAAAAGCGTTTTGGAGAAGCTTTTGACAAAGCGCAGTTTTTGTCAACCAATTCTAGGGTGCTCGAGTTGAAAGAGCGTAATCAAGCGATTTTGAAACGAATGGCACGTTCTTTAGAAACAGAGAATTTGGCTGACGTCAAGGCACTCATTGAAGAGTTGGACATCGTTTGTCCGGTGTCAGGGTCTAAGAATTGGACGGACGTCAAACAGTTCAATCTCATGTTTGGCACCCGTTTGGGAGCCTCGGCAGAAAATGCCATGGAGCTGTATCTCCGACCAGAAACAGCCCAAGGAATTTTCGTCAATTTTTTAAATGTGCAGAAGACTGGAAGGATGAAGATTCCTTTCGGTATTGCTCAGACGGGTAAAGCTTTCAGAAACGAAATTGTGGCGCGTCAGTTTATTTTTAGAATGCGCGAGTTTGAGCAAATGGAAATGCAATTTTTTGTTCCGCCCGGATCGCAAAAGGCTTGGTATGCCCACTGGAAAGAGGCTCGCTTAAAATGGCACTTATCTCTTGGATTGGGTGAAGACAATTACCGTTTTCACGATCACGAAAAGTTGGCGCATTATGCGGATGCCGCTGCAGATATCGAGTTCAAGTTTCCGTTTGGCTTTAAAGAATTAGAAGGAATCCACTCAAGAACCGATTTTGATTTAAGTCGACACGAGTCCTTTTCAGGAAAAAAGATGCAGTATTTCGATGCCGAACAAGAAAAGTCTTATACCCCATTTGTGATTGAAACCTCTATTGGTTTGGACCGTATGTTTTTAGCGATTTTTTCAGCTGCGCTGCAAGAAGAAGCTTTAGAGAATGGACCACGCACAGTGATGCGTATTCCGGCAGTTTTGGCGCCCTACAAAGCGGCCATTCTTCCGCTTGTAAAGAAGGATGGATTGCCCGAGCTTTCTAAAGCGCTATTTGACAGCTTGAAATACGATTTCAATGTAACTTATGACGAGAAGGATGCCGTTGGACGCCGCTATCGTCGTCAAGATGCCATAGGCACCCCATTCTGTATCACTGTCGACCATCAATCACTTGAAGATCAAACAGTGACGATTCGCCATAGAGATAGTATGGAACAAGAACGCGTGCACATGGATGAAGTTTCAAGGATCATGCATAAAGAAGCATCGCTATCTTCTTGGTTAAAGAAACTAGAAGCCTAGGCTGATGAAGGTGATTTCTTACAATGTAAATGGTATTCGCGCGGCCATGAACAAAGGGCTCACCTCGTGGCTTAAAGCGGTAGATGCCGATCTGGTCTGTTTTCAAGAAATCAAAGCCACCGAAGATCAAATTGACAAAGAGGCCCTAAGCGCCTTGGGATATGCCCATCAATATTATTTTTCTGCTCAGAAAAAAGGGTATTCTGGTGTAGCTATTCTTAGTAAAACCAAACCAGACCAAGTGGTTTTTGGCACAGGGATAGACTACATGGATCGAGAAGGCCGAAACCTTAGGGTTGATTTCGGCGAAGTTTCAGTGATGAGTATGTATTTGCCCTCGGGTACGAATGCGGATCGTCTCGATTACAAGTTTACATACATGGATGATTTTTTGGACTATGCCTCGCAACTTACACTAGAGCGTCCAAAGCTTTTGGTCGTTGGAGATTACAATATTTGCCATCAAGCGATTGATATTCATGATCCGATTCGAAATAAGACCGTTTCTGGATTTTTACCCGAAGAGCGTGCATGGATGTCGCGTTTTTTAGAAAGCGGATTTGTAGACTCTTTTCGGGTCTTTAATCAAGAACCTCATCAGTATACCTGGTGGAGTTATCGCGCGAATTCTAGGGCGAATAACAAGGGCTGGAGACTTGACTATGCGATGGCTTCTGAGGCCCTATCCGCCCATCTCAAACGATCAGTTATTCTTTCTGATGCCGTCCATAGTGATCACTGTCCAATTTTAACTGAGTTTACCCACTAATGAAGTATATCCAATTACCTAATACTGATATCACTGTAAGTCAACTCTGTTTAGGCACGATGACTTGGGGTCGCCAAAACACCCAAGAGGAGGCCTTTGAACAGATGGACTATGCGCTGGACCAAGGAATTCATTTTTGGGATACTGCAGAGCTCTATCCCGTGCCTACTTTACCTGAACTATATGGTGATACCGAGCGTATCATTGGAAATTGGCTCTCGAAAAACAAGAAGCGCTCAGCGCTTATTCTGGCTACTAAAATTGCTGGAAAGGCCCCTTTTACAAAACACATCAGAGACACCGATTTTACTCCAGAGGCCATTAAGCAAGCGATCTCAAAGAGTCTTGATCGCCTGCAGACAGATTATATCGACCTTTATCAATTGCATTGGCCCACACGTCTCACCAATTTTTTTGGAAAACGCGATTATCCTGCAGAGGCTTTTACCACAGATGAGTGGCAAGACAATATTTACGAGCTATTGGTTGCCTTACAATCAGAGATTAAGGCAGGGCGCATTCGTTACATAGGACTCTCAAATGAGACGCCCTGGGGGGTCATGCGTTTTTTAGAGTTGTACAAAAAAGACTACAGCTTGCCGAAGGTGATTACCGTGCAAAATCCGTACAGCCTACTAAATCGTTTGTATGAGGTGGGATTGGCTGAGGTAAGTCATCGTGAGAATGTGGGACTATTGGCCTATTCACCCCTTGGATTTGGGGTGTTGTCTGGGAAATACTTGGATGGAAAATCTCCAAAAGATGCCCGTGTGACGCTATTTCCAAACTACAATCGGTATAGTGGACCTGAAGCTAGCGAGGCGACTAAGGCCTACGCTGAAATCGCTCGTCAATACGGGCTATCGCTTCCGCAAATGGCGCTGGCCTACCTCAGGACAAAACCTTTTGTTAGTTCTACGATTATTGGAGCCACCTCATTGCCTCAGCTCATTGAAAATGTAGCGAGTATTGGATTGACGCTCGATAAAGAAGTGATAGAGCAGATAGAGGGAGTACACAAGCGCATGCCTAACCCTGCGCCCTAGAAAAGATCTTGGCGATTACTTCTTCGATCTTGCTGAGCGCGATGACGCGAATAGTGCGTTTTTGATCAGAAACACTTGAGGCTGAAGAGATGAAAATGGCTTTAAAACCAAGTTTTTCGGCTTCGCTAATGCGTTGGTCTATGCGTTGAACAGGCCTAATTTCTCCGGATAATCCCACTTCAGCGGCGAAACACACCCCTTTTGGAAGCGGACTGTCAGCATTGCTTGAAAGTACGGCCATCACTACCGCCAAATCGGTGGCTGGGTCATCTACAGAGATTCCGCCGGTGATATTGAGAAAGACGTCTTTTGATGCAAGATTGAATCCGGCTTTTTTCTCGAGTACCGCTAATAGCATATTGAGGCGTTTACTGTTGAATCCGGTGGCCGATCGTTGAGGGGTTCCGTAGACAGCAGAGCTCACAAGCGCCTGAATTTCAATGAGAAGTGGGCGTTGTCCTTCTACATTTGCAGCCACGGCTACCCCACTAAGTGGCTCGTTGAAGTTTGAAAGTAAGAGTTCAGACGGATTTTTAACTTCTCTAAGTCCAGATCCCTGCATCTCATAGATGCCCAATTCGGCCGTACTGCCAAAGCGGTTTTTTAATGAACGCAGAATGCGGTACACATAGTTGCGATCTCCTTCAAATTGAAGCACGGTATCTACCATGTGCTCGAGCAATTTGGGTCCGGCTAGTTGTCCGTCTTTGGTGATGTGCCCCACTAGAATTAAAGGGATTCCTGTAGACTTAGCGTAGTAGGTCAGTTCAGCGGTGCATTCTCTGATTTGAGAGACGGTTCCGGCCGCAGATTCAAGTTTGGGTGATTGAAGCGTTTGAATGGAATCGACGATGATCAGGTGAGGGGCTAATTGTTCAATTTGTTGGCCAATGCGATCGGTAATGGTTTCTGTAAGTATGTAGCAGTTGTTGTGTTCGCTACTGATGCGGTCGGCACGCAGTTTTAATTGTCGCTCACTTTCTTCGCCAGAAACATAAAGTACTTTTAGCCCAATTTGAAGGGCAATTTGTAAGAGGAGCGTACTTTTTCCTATGCCCGGTTCGCCACCTAAAAGTATGACCGATCCGCGAACAAGTCCTGAGCCTAATACCCGATTGAACTCTTCATCTTTGGTGTCGATTCGTGGTTCAAGCTCGTACGAGATATCCTTTAATGCGATGGCCTTTGAAGTTCGTTGTTTTGCCGCAGCTTTAATTGCAGAGCTTTCAGGGGTAGAGACAATTTCTTCTTGAAGCGTATTCCATTGCTTGCATGAAGTACATTGCCCGGTCCATTTTGCGGACTGTGCCCCACAGTGCTGACAGAAATACGCGGTTTTTGTTTTGGCCATCGTTCTTTAGGTCTTTTTTCTAAGGCTGTACCATAAAGGTAGGCTAAGAAAAGAGATCGCCCCGAAAATAACAATCATGAGCGTCTGAGAAGTCCATACAATCCAACCGAAAGCTTCTCCTGAGGCAAAAGAGATCCCGAAGAGTCCTAAAGAAGCTCTAACGGCAATAGGATATAGCCCTACCCCTCCATTGGTGGCGGTCATAGCAAAAGATCCGGCGATAAAGGCCACCAGAAGTTCAGAAAGCCCCAAGGTTGCCGTCTCGGGTACGGTGAATTTAATCACGTAGAACATCCCCACATAGCAAGCCCAGATAAACAGGGTGTGAGCAATAAACTTGCCAGTTTGGCGCATGTTGAGTACCGAGGTAAGCCCTTCTTGAATGCCTTTGAAAAAATGGTGTAGTCGCACCCCCCAGCTGCTATTCGCTTTTGATGAAAGTCGTACCAAAAATACGAGACCTGTAACGGCAGCAATTAGAAACAAGGTGCTGAATAGCAGGGTCATGGTATTCTGAGCTACGAGGTTGATTATGAGTTGGGTTTGCATGAGCATCGCCAAACCAATAATGAGAAAGAGCATGATCAAGTCGATAACGCGCTCAGTCACTATGGTGCCAAAAGCCTTCTCGAACGGAACCTGCTCGTAGGTTTTTAGAGAACTTGCTCTTAATAATTCCCCTGACCGTGGAATACCCAGATTGGCAAAATAAGCCATGAGTACAAACAAAGAACTCGGTATCAGCCCTACTGAATAGCCCATCGGCTCTAAGAGGTAGTTCCATCTTTTGGCTCGAGATAGGTGGCTTAAGAGCGCTAAGAAGAGCGAACCCCCAACAAAGCGCAAATCAGCTTGAGTGACGTAGGTGTAGATTTGAGAGCGCACTTCTTCAGGTGTGCTGAGGTACGAATAGAGTACGAGCCCAAGTCCGATGGCTATGGGAATGACCGCCTTTAGCAGCGAAGAGAGCGAGGCTCTTTTCATTAGCTGAGACGATTGTTTGTATCAGGAAAGATAAGCGCGGGTTTAAAGCTTTTCGCTTCTTCAGGGGTCATTAAGGCATAGGTAATGACAATGAGGACATCACCGACGGCAACTTTGCGCGCTGCAGCCCCATTTAAGGTGATTTCACCGCTTCCTCTTGGCCCAGGAATGGCATAGGTCTCTAGGCGTTCGCCATTATTGTTATTCACCACCTGAACCTTTTCTCCTGGAAGAATTTGAGCTGCATCTAAAAGGTCTTCATCGACCGTAATACTCCCAATATAGTTGAGGTCTGCCCCCGTAACGGTGACCCGATGAATTTTAGACTTAAGTACCTCGATTAACATGGTGCAAATTTACGACCTTATTCGTTCAGGGCAATAGAATCGATGAGACGCACCCCCTCGACGCGTACTGCAATAAAGGCACGATATTTCTTGTTTTTCTTTCTTTGGTGTGCTGTGATTAGTTCGGGTACCTGAGCAATTTCGAAATATTCTAATTCGAAATCTGCTTCAGCTTTAAATGAGGATACTACTTCATTGGTGAGTTGTTCGAAGCTCGTAGTAGAAAAGCGTCTTTTTACCCACTGCAATTGTTCGTAAATGAACGATGCTCTTTGCCTTGCCTCTGGGCTCAATCTTTCGTTTCTAGAGCTTCGGGCCAGTCCATTAGACTCTCTGACGGTAGGACATACCTCAATAGCAATTCGAAGTCGTTGCTGTTTGACCAGTCGCTTTACTATGAGGATTTGCTGGAAGTCTTTTTCTCCAAAGAAGGCCCGATCAGGTTGAGTGGCCCTGAACAAAAGGCCAACTACAGTGGCAACTCCGTTGAAATGCCCTGGCCTGTGGGCGCCCTCCATCACTTTGTCGAGTTGCTCAAAATCAAAGTGCTTCGCTTCAGGGGCACCTTGATAAAGTTCTTCGGCTTCAGGATGAAAAACAATGAGTTCGTTAGAAACCGTGCTCAATAAAGAAAGGTCATTTTCTAAGGTACGCGGATAGGCGTTTAGGTCATTTAAATCGTTGAATTGAGTGGGATTCACGAAGATGCTCACGATGACCAGATCTGATTTAAAGAGCGCGCGTTTAACCAGATTGAGGTGGCCCTCGTGAAGTGCTCCCATGGTCGGAACCAGTCCGATTTTCAATTTGGATTTACGGGCCTGAGCTAAAACGAGGTTCAGTTCAGCAATCGTTTTTATGAGCTTCATTCGCTACGCTAAGGGCCCAAAAATACTACAAATAGGCTTATACACAATAAATTCGTATCTTTGAAAATTCTTTTTTGGAGCACAAAATCAAGGGTTTATGAATGGAAAGAAGATATTATTTGTTTCGTCCGAATTAGTGCCCTACCTGCCAGAGAATCAGGTGTCATTGATGTCTTATGAATCTCCTAGGGTAGTAAACAGCAACGGTGGACAAATCAGAATCTTTATGCCGCGCTATGGAGTGATTAATGAAAGACGCCACCAACTACACGAAGTGATTCGACTTTCGGGTATGAATTTGGTGGTAAATGATATGGACATGCCTCTAATCATCAAGGTGGCTTCTATACCTAAAGAGCGTATCCAAGTTTATTTTATTGATAACGAAGAGTATTTCAAGCGCAAATCAACCTTTACTAACGCTAAAGGGGCTCTCTTCGATGATAACGATGAGCGCGCCATTTTCTTCGCCAAAGGAGTAGTAGAGACGGTTAAAAAGCTGAATTGGGCGCCGGATATCATTCACGTACACGGATGGATGGCCTCTTTGTTGCCTTTGTACCTCAAGCGGTACTACAAAGACGAAGCAATGTTTAGCGACACCAAAATCATTACCTCGATTTACAACGAAGAATTTGAAGGCGAGCTACCCGGAAAGGTTTGTGAAAAGATCTCTTTTGATCAAATCGATATTTCGAACTATGAATGCCTCAAACAACCCAGTCATACAAATTTGTTAAAGGTGGCTGCAGATCATTCTGATGGGCTTATCTTCGCCAGCGAAAACATCTCTGATGAACTCGAGAAATACTGTAAGTCTTCA
>JBJOGS010000029.1:0-61180 GCA_046048095.1 Bacteroidota bacterium | reverse complement strand
GAAATTACTGAACGTCTTGAGGTGTTTAGAGACCTAACTCAATGCGTCATTGAACTTGATTAAACGACCCCTCTCATGAGTGATGCCATCAAACACGAATGCGGAATAGCCCTAATTCGATTACTTAAGCCACTCGAATACTATAAAGAGAAATACGGAACAGCCTTTTACGCGGTAAATAAGATGTATCTCATGATGGAGAAACAGCACAACCGCGGCCAAGACGGTGCCGGGATGGCTACTATAAAATTCGATATGCAGCCCGGAGAACGCTATATCGCACGGGTGCGATCAGCAGAAAAGCAGCCCATCCAGGATATTTTTGACCAGATAAATGCGCGTATTCAAGGGGTACTGGACGCACATCCCGAAGAGCACGAAAACCTAGATTTTCTCAAAGAGAACATTCCTTACCTCGGAGAACTCATGCTCGGGCATGTACGCTATGGCACCTTTGGCCAAAATAGCATCGAAAATGTCCATCCGTTTCTGCGACAAAATAATTGGATGCATCGCAACCTCATTGTTGCTGGAAACTTCAATATGACCAATGTTCAAGAAATGTTCAACGAACTGGTGCGCATCGGTCAACACCCAAAAGCGATGTCTGATACGGTCACTGTCATGGAGCGCATCGGACACTTTCTCGACGACGCGGTCGGTAAATTGTATAAAGACGCCAAAAATGAAGGCTTCAACAAACGCGAGGCATCAAGTATTATTGCCGAACGTCTCGATGTTGCTCGCATCTTGCGAAAAGCGGCAAAAAATTGGGACGGAGGCTATGCGATGGCCGGACTCATCGGTCATGGTGATGCGTTTGTGTTGAGAGATCCAGCGGGTATACGTCCTGCCTATTTTTACCAAGACGACGAAATCGTGGTGGTTGCTTCAGAACGTCCAGCCATTCAAACCGTTTTCAATGTAAAAAAAGACCAGATTCGAGAAATAGAGCCCGGTCAAGCACTCATAGTCAAGAAATCAGGAATAATTTCTCTAGAGCAAGTACTAGAAGCTACCGAAAAGAAGGCCTGTTCCTTCGAGCGAATTTACTTCTCTCGAGGCAGTGACGAAGATATCTACAAAGAGCGGAAAGCGCTCGGGCGTTATGTGTTCAATCGCGTTTACAAAGCCATCGAAGGCGACCTATTTAACACGGTGTTTTCGTATATCCCCAACACCGCTGAAACCTCGTTTCTAGGCTTGGTCTCAGAGGCTCAATCGCGACTTAACGCCTACAAAAAGGCCGAAATTTTGGCCAAGGGGGCCCAACTTTCAGAAGACGATCTTGATGAACTACTTATGGTACGCCCGCGGATTGAAAAGGTAGCGATTAAAGACGCGAAGCTGCGGACATTTATCACACAAGACAGCAGTAGAGACGATTTGGTGGCCCACGTATACGACATTACTTATGGATCGGTGAAGACCACCGACAACTTAGTAATCATTGATGACAGTATCGTTCGAGGAACAACGCTGAAAAAGTCAATACTCAAAATGCTAGACAGACTGCATCCCAAACAAATCGTGGTTGTTTCTTCTGCTCCTCAGATACGTTACCCCGATTGCTATGGAATTGACATGGCGCGCCTAGAAGACTTTATCGCCTTTAGGGCGGCTATAGCCCTGCATAAAGATCGCGGCACCGAAGGGATTCTTAAAACGGTCTATGAAAAATGTCTAGCCAGCCTCGATGCTGACGTCAAGGAGGTTCGTAACTATGTGAAGGAGATATACGCGCCGTTTAGTGATGAAGAGCTTGAGCAGAAAATTGGAGTCTTATTGCGTCCTTCAGAGATGAAAGCTCCGGTGAAAATTCTATTTCAGACCATTGACGACCTGCATCGAGCGTGTCCTGAAAATAAAGGCGATTGGTATTTCACAGGAAACTACCCTACGCCGGGAGGGCATAAGGTAGTTAACCGTGCTTTTGTGAATTACTATGAAGGTAAACGTTCAAGAGCCTACTAGCCACAGTAGGCTACTCTATTTCGCTTCAGCGTAAAATTCACTGACTTTCGCCCAATTAATTACGTTGAAAAACGCATTGATATAATCAGGTCGTCTATTTTGATAGTTGAGATAATAGGCGTGTTCCCAAACATCCAATCCGAGTATTGGCGTTCCTTGGCAACTTACTCCAGGCATTAACGGATTGTCTTGGTTGGGTGTAGAACACACTTCAACCGCTCCTCCTTTGTGGACACACAACCATGCCCATCCAGAACCAAATTGGGTAGCTGCCGCATTGCTAAACGCATCTTTAAACCCCTCGAAAGAACCGTAGGCCTTATCGATGGCAGTTGCAAGTTCTCCGGTCGGAGCGCCTCCAGCATTTGGAGCCATTACTTCCCAAAAAAGATTGTGGTTGTAATACCCTCCTCCATTATTTCTGAGTGCGCCGTTACTCATATCAAGCCCTTTGAGAATTTCGGTAATTGACTTTCCCTCAAGTGCTGTTCCTTCTACCGCAGCATTCAATTTAGCCGTGTATCCGGCGTGATGTTTTCCGTGATGAATTTCCATAGTACGCGCATCGATATGAGGCTCAAGCGCGTCATGGGCGTAAGGCAAATTGGGCAATTCAAATGACATATGTTTCTGTTTTTAAGATGTGTAGTTCTACAAAAATAAGGCTAAAGTGTGTATTTTGCATTAAGCAGATGTTACTAGAGGCTCCCTTTCAAATCTACAGTGCCGCGGCAGGTTCAGGAAAAACCTATACGCTAGCTAAAACCTACCTCAGCATCCTTCTTCAATCGCCTGTAAAAAGGCCTTTTCAGCAGATTTTAGCCATTACGTTCACCAATAAAGCCGCTGCTGAAATGAAAGATCGAGTACTCTCGAGTTTACACTATTTTGCGCATCGCTGCGATCAATCCGAGCCCGTCAAAGAAGCGCTTCTCGATGAGCTCTCAAGAGGTCTATCTCTGAGCAAAGAACAACTGAGAAGTCGCTCGAAAATCGTACTCAAAGAAATTCTTCACAATTATTCGGCCTTTGAGCTCACCACCATTGATGCGTTTACGCACAAGCTCATTCGCAGTTTTGCATTGGATCTCGCGCTGAATCCAGGATTTGAAGTGACCCTTGAACCCCATACGCAGCTCAAAGAAGCAATCGAGCGACTAATCGATAGCATTCAAGAAGACGAGGTTTTAAAGGCGTTGCTTCGAACCCTGACCTATGAGCAGATTGAACGTTCGAAATCATTTGACATCAGTCATCAGCTTTTTGAATTCAGCAAAGAGCTGCTCAACGAAAGTTCACGCAAAAAATTTCAAATCAATCAGCTCGCACTGCATCAAATTGCGCCGCATAAAGCCCTTCTAAAAAAACACAAAGAAGCGATCGATCACCAACTTGTCGATAAGGCATCTACCCTATTAAAATCTATTGAGGCAGCTGGCAAAAATGCGGTCTTTAAATCCAATATAATAGACCACCTAGACACCCTTGTTTCAGGACAGTTCGACGCGCCAAAACTCATCTCATCTACTGTAACCGGTCAAATAGAACAGGGGACATTGCTTAAAAAAGGAAAAGAAGTTTCCCCAAGTATTCTAGAGTCTATTGCGGTAGATTATCCAACACTGGTTCAACTGTTGCATGAGAGAAATCGAGTAGACGAAATAATCCGTCAACTTGGAAATTACGGCCTCATGCAGAAAATTTTTAATTTATACCAATCGGTATTAAAAGAGGAGCAGCTGCTACCGATAGCCGAATTTAATGCGCTCATAAGCGACGCCATTGCCGATCAACCCACACCCTACATCTACGAGCGCATTGGATCAAAGTACCAGTACTTTTTTATCGATGAATTTCAAGACACCTCAGTATTTCAGTGGCACAATTTAAAACCGCTACTATCGTCGGTGGTTGATTCAGCCGAAAACTTGAAAGAAGGCCTAGTGTTTATCGTCGGAGACGCCAAACAGTCTATTTATCGATGGCGGGGCGGCGATGCCCAACAATTTATTGCTCTTCAAACCCACCGAAATCATTCATTTTCTAAGCTTCCTATCACCGAGAATCTCTCGACTAACTACCGCAGTGACCCAGTCATTGTAAACTTCAACAATCACCTCTTTGAATTGGCTGCAGACCGTCTTGAAGATCCTACCCATCAACACCTCTACAAGCACACTAGCCTTCAACAGCCTAGACCAGGAGCGACTTTGTCACAAGGCCTAGTTCGCGTTCGCTTTATTGAAAAAACGCGAAGTGAAGAAGAATCATTTCAGCTGAGCGCGCTACTTGACGACCTCGCATTCTGTAAAGCACATCACTATAGCCTGTCTGATATGGCGGTGCTGGTATCTACCAATGCTGAAGCACAAAAGGTGGCCGAATTCTTGATGAATGCCGGATTGAATGTCATCTCGTCTGAAGCCTTAGATCTCAAGCGCAATGCCACCATTAAAGCGGTCATCGCCTTAATGCGCTATGCGCTTGACCGCAATAATCCATTGCACGCCTTTGAAGTAGTGGACACCGCTGAAAGGTATTCGAAAGAACGCTTTAAACAAGTACGCGATACGCTAAATAGTCAAGAGAATAATCGGATTAGCTGTTTTGAGCACTACCTAAGACAACAAGGGATCGACATCGATCAGTTACTTAAGTCGTCTGCTTATGTCTTTGCCAAATCTGTCATTGACCACCTCTCTCTCGGACGACCCGATTCAACAATTGCTAGTGCAGGAGAGATCGATCCGGCATTCTGTAACTATTTACTCGAACTCATCCACGAGCGACAGCACCAAAAAAAAGAAGGAATCCAAGAATTCATCTCTTATTTTGATAGCCAAGAATCGCTCTTTGTGCCGCTTCCTGAAAATGATGAAGCGCTGCGTATCACCACTATTCACAAGTCGAAAGGTCTAGAATTTAATCTGGTCTTTATTCCGTTCGCCATTGAGCGAAACCGCTTAACAAACGCGAGAAAAGAGTGGCTTCGAGTAGATGACCTGCTTCCGATCGAAGAAATGCTCTTGCCGCTTTCAGATAAGACCACTAAGGCCCAAGAAAATTCAAGAAAGATCTATGAACAAGAGCGCACCAAGACAGCGCTGGATCATTTAAATCAGCTCTACGTGGCATGTACTCGAGCAAAAAATGCCCTGTTCATCTACACTGAGGTCTTGTCTGCAACGAAAGAAGGCATCCACTATCCTGCCTTATTTTACGATTGCTTAAAACAGCACTACGGGTTTGATCCTGCATCTCAGACTGAGATTACGCTTGGCCAACTTCAAACGAAATCGACTACATCCTTACTAAAAGATGAAAGAAAAATTGATTTTGCTATAGCGGATCCAACCCTGCGATTCACTCATTCATATCCTGAGCTGCACATTAAAGACGCTCAAATCTTAGGCACCCTATTTCATCAGTTCATGCGCTATGTTTATGATCGCGATGATATCTTGAAGGCAAAAGAGTCTCTCTCTGTTCAGATAAAGATCGATGGGCTTTCAATCGATCTACTCGATCAATGTGTACACTGGGCAAATCTCGTGCTGTCTCACCCTGAATTAAAGCACCTCTTTGGTCGGTCATTGTGGTCTAAAAACGAAGCCGCCCTACTCGACGTTCATGGAGCGCTATGCATTCCTGATCGGTTCGTCTTGGTCGACAATGCCTATACCTTGATCGAATACAAAACCGGCGCACCAAATGACTCACACGTCTCTCAGATTAATCAGTACGCTGAACTCATCGAACAGATGCTCGTGGACGGTAAGCCAATCCGAGTAAAAGACCGTATCATTATTTATCTTAGTACACTCGATCCAGAAATCACGATTACCCACCTTTAATCGGCTTAACGTATGTACCCTAAAGCTTTCCAAAAACAGCTACAAGAAACCCTCAATGACCTGAAAGAGCAAGGCTTGTACAAATCAGAACGAATTATCACCTCGAAGCAGGGCGCCCAAATCACCTTGGATTCTGGCCAAGAAGTGCTCAATTTCTGTGCGAACAACTACCTTGGACTCTCTTCACATCCCGAAGTGATTCAGGCAGCAAAAGACACATTAGAGACGCATGGCTTCGGTATGTCCTCGGTGCGCTTTATTTGCGGAACACAAGACATTCATAAAAAATTAGAAGCAGAGATTGCCTCTTTCTATGGCACCGAAGACACCATTTTATATGCGGCCGCTTTCGACGCCAATGGAGGGCTTTTTGAACCGCTTTTAGGCCCCGAAGACGCCATTATTTCTGACAGTCTCAACCATGCATCCATCATTGATGGGGTGAGACTTTGCAAAGCGAAACGGTACCGCTATGAAAACAATAACATGGCTGACCTTGAGACCCAACTCAAACAAGCCCGGGCCGATAATGCGCAAACCATTATGATTGTCACCGATGGGGTCTTTTCAATGGACGGTCTAGTCGCACCCCTTGATAAATTGTGTGAACTCGCCGAAACATATGAAGCACTCGTGGCCATAGACGAATGCCATGCCGCAGGATTCATAGGAGAGACCGGAATTGGTACCCTAGAAGATAAATCTGTGCTTGGCCGCATTGACATCATTACTGGCACACTTGGTAAAGCTCTAGGCGGAGCCATGGGCGGATATACCACCGGTAAGAAAGAAATTATTGAGCTATTGAGACAACGATCACGTCCGTATTTGTTCTCGAATTCACTTGCCCCAAATATCGTTGGGGCCTCGCTAAAAGTCTTCGAGCTATTAAAACGGGACAATAGCCTAGTACAACAGTTAAAAGAAAACACCGCGTATTTCAAAAAGCAAATGAAAGAGGCCAAGTTTGACATCGTTGAAGGCGATTCGGCGATTGTTCCAGTCATGCTCTACGACGCAAAACTTGCTCAGCAAATGGCTGAAAAACTGCTCACCAAAGGTATCTATGTGATCGGATTCTTTTTTCCGGTCGTTCCTAAGGGTAAAGCACGCATACGAGTGCAGCTCTCTGCAGCCCACACCAGGGCGCACCTCGACCAGGCTATAGAAGCCTTCATCAGTGTAGGTAAAGAATTGAAGGTGATTTAAGTCCATGCCCCTGCCCCGCCCTGCAATGCATTTCAAAAATCACTTCGGCTTTCTTTTTGGCCTAATGCTATGTGTCTATTCAGGGAATTATGGGACTCTTCGAGCGCAACAAGAGCAACGTTCGCAATCTTTTCTCGAGGCAGGGGGGTTTTTTGTGGATGCTTTTGCGGCAGGCCAAGGCGGTCAAAGTTCTGCCTTTACCATTAGCAATGAAGTCAGTGGGCTAATCAGTGGACGCCCATTTGAGGGGGTGTTCAGCCCGTCGCAATGGAACACCTCAATGCCGTTCTATCTTCAATATTCAAAGCGAATAAACGCCCATGAACAAGGCAGTTCACGTTTAGGCTTGAGGTTAGGCATATCCAGACTCACCGAGTATGGCCCTCAAACGATCAATCCGGTAACGCTATCAGTTCTTCAATTGCGCTATAGTAAGCCCTTGGTACGCATCGGGCCCTTTGATTTAGGTGCCGTTCTGGGATTTGGACTAGCAGGGGTAGAACAAAATTCATCAACCATAGCCTCAGGAGGCCTTGAATCAACGCTGGTCTTATCAAAGAATTTCCAACTAAAATTAGGCACCGAATTCACCTCTGGACTTAACCAAAACTTTTTTGACTTTTTAACCTATACGAGCGGACTCAGTTACCGACTTCGACCCTCTAGGCCTAAGTTTACTGCTCCCATGGCCTGTGCCGATAGAGATTTGGATGGTGTTTCAGATGAAAACGACCGTTGTCCAGACGACTTTGGTCTAGGTGCCAATCTAGGATGCCCAGATCAAGACAATGACCAAATCGTCGATATCGATGATTTATGCCCATTGGTTGCCGGAGTCCCAGAAAACAAAGGGTGCCCCATCGACGATGCCGATGGAGATCGTGTAGCGGATGCGCTTGATCAATGTCCGATGATTAAAGGCAGTATCGCTAACTTCGGATGTCCTGAGCCGATATTAGCCGCGCTAGTCATTGATTTAAATCAGCAGGCAATGCAACTGCCTTTTTCGAGAGGTGACGGAGATTTCAGTAGTCCCGTCGATCAACAGTTAGAGGCGGTTGTGCGCAGCATGAAGAAAAATGTGCTCGAACACTATCTTATCTTGGGGTTCACTGATGCTATAGGCCCCACGGCATTAAATCAACGCCTATCAGAAGAACGGGCCAAAGCCTTTTATGACTACTTAGTTTCTCGAGGGATCGATGCTGAAAGACTTCGTTTTGAAGGAAGAGGAGAACTACCAGAAGATAAGTCGCTTGATGGCGTTGAGCCTCATCCGCATAGACGGGTTGAAATTCATTTGATCTCTAAGCAATAACGCTATCATGAATTCATTTGTGTACCATGTCTTAACCCAACTCGAGCAGTATGCTCCGCTCAACGGGTTTGTTTATGTGGTGCCCAACAGACGAAGTGTATCCGAAGTCTACCGTGTATTGGCAGAGAAAAATAAGCGTCCCATTTGGGCGCCCGAATGCCTCACAATCGATGAGCTTTTCGAACAGATCTCAGGCTACGCACTGCTTTCTTCAACAGATCAATTGTTTGAATTGCACAAGATATATAATGACTCAGTGCCTCTTAAAGACCGCTTGAGCATAAAAGGTTTTCAAAACCTAGGAAAGCTCTTGCTGCAAGACTTTAACGACATTGACCTTTCATTAAGCCCTGCCGATAAGCTTTTCAAAGAACTTGAGCAGCTCATCGAACTCGATGCCACCTTTGCCCCAGATCAACAATCCGAACTCATGCGGTCACATCTCTCACGAGTAAAACGCATCGCTTCGGTATACCGCGCCTTCATAAGCTATTGTGATCCGCATAAAAAAGCCTATCAAGGACTAGTATATCGCAGAGCTTTTGAACAAGTTTCGAGCTTTGCCTCTGAGCAACACGCCCCATTTGTTTTCATTGGGTTCAACGCCTTTTCTCGGGCCGAACAAGAGGTGGTAAAGACGCTATTGACCGCGGTCGAAGGCTCACGAATCTTTTGGGATATCGACTGGGACCTACTTCAGGACGATCAACACGAATCGGGCTTATTCATTCGACGTTACCGATCTGAGTGGAATTTTTTAGAACGACAGCGTCCATTTAGCGTGTTTAAAGAAAATAATGCGCTATTTCACAAGCAGCGCGAGATAGAAATCATAGAAGCTCCAGGAGTACTCGCACAAGTTCACGCCCTCAATGCGCTGCTACACGACAAAGAAAGCTTTGAAGATATGGTAGTAGTATTGGCCGATGAATCACTGCTCGAAGCTGTTATTCATACCCTGAACTATGATCAGACCAAAGGCCCCATAAACATCACCATGGGAAACGCCTTAACACATACCTCAACGGCCTATTTGATCAACTATTACATCGACTTGCGCCTAGCAATACACGATAAAAAGCCCTATCTCAGCACCGCATTAATCAAACGATTCATTGAACATCCATTGCAACAAGGTAAGCTGATGACCTCTTTCGTTCAAGAATTCTTAACGGCGGCGAGGGTAAAGAAAACGCTGCTTTTCGGCCACCACCTTTTCACCGAAACCGCTGATTTGACTGAAGAATGGCAACGCTTTGTTGATTTTCTTGGCTGTATAGAAACTCCCGTATCAACCTTAGTGCTTGAACAAATGAAAGCGCATAAACATCGCGTTTTTGAGGGAGGTTCAGACGAATTTGGGCTCGAACGCCTTCAGGTACTCTTTAATGAATTGTTGTCTACTCAAAAAATCACCTTCAAAGGAGATCCAAAGAGTGGACTTCAGCTTATGGGAATCTTAGAAACGCGCAATTTACAGTTTGATACTATTGTGGTGCTTTCACTTAACGAAAAGATACTCCCTAAAGGACGCTCTTTTGGTTCGTTGTTGCCCTACGATCTGAGACGATCTTACGACATTCCGACGTACAAAGAAAAAGACGCAATTTATACCTACTACTTTTACAGATTACTTCAAGGTGCCTCAAAGGCACATCTCTTATATAATGGCCAACTTGAAGCCTTCGAAGGAAAAGAGAAAAGTAGACTGCTCTATCAGATTGAGTTAGAACCTAGATTAGAAAAGCAAATTATATACCGATCGGTATTTTTTAATCAGTCTATCCAAATGAGTGAAGCACTCATCGACAATCTTTCAAAGTCCCCTGAATATCTAGCTGCCTTGGGGTCGCATTTGAAAAAAGGCGTTTCGGTCTCAAGCATGCTAGCCTATTTACACGACCCTTATACCTTTTATCGTCGCCATCTGCTACAACTTAAAGATCACCCTCCTCAATCTGATCGCATGGAGGCCAATGTACTTGGAACACTCATTCACGATGCATTAGACCTGCTGTATGCCGAGCATACGCAATGCCTGATCACCCTTGATCGATTAGATGCTATAGAAGCTAGGGTCACCTCAGCTATACACCTAGCCTACGAGAAGAACGGCCTTTCGGTGACTCCTGAGAATGGGCGTGCCATTCTAATTTACGACGTGGTAAACTCTTATGTGGGCTCAGTGATTCAGGCAGATCGCGAGACGATCAACTCTGGAGCTGTCCTGCGCATTCTCAGCCTTGAAGATACCTATACATTGCAGCTGCATGGACAGACGGCAAATTCACTCAAGGTAGATGAAATCATTTTGAAAGGAAAAATCGACCGCATTGATGAAATCGACGGAGTGCTTCGAATCACCGATTACAAAACAGGCACCGTCTTACCATCAGAGGCTGCATTCAACGAGCTAGAAGACTGTCTTGAAGTCAAGAAACAAAAGGTCTTTCAGCTGCTTTTCTATCAGTACTTGCTGATGAATCACGTCGATTATACTCACTATTTTCAGACACAACGGGTACAGGCTTCTATCTTCTCGACTAAAAACAGAGCGCACTATTATTTGAACAAAGACAAGCACCCATTCGCTGGAGATCGAGAACAGCTAGACGCATTTGGAGCCCTACTCGAAACTGTTCTTGTTGAGATGGGAACAGGGCAGTCTTTAGCGCTGCGCCTAGAAGATTAAATCAAGCTTCCAGAAGCTAAGGCCTGGTCAAGCTTAGCTTTGATCAGTGCTAGCCCAAGATGATCTTTGGCTCCAAGGTGCAGGTGTTTCTGTGAAGTGTCTGGCCTATAGTCGCCTTGCGCAATCACTTGGGCCATCTTCTGATAGGCCTCTCTAAAAGGCATTCCTTCACTGACCCATTGATTCAGGGTGTCCACACTCCAGATGTATTGGTACTTTTCTAGCGCAGCTAACGATTCATTTACTCGAATTTCAGGAAGCACCTCAATAAATAGTTCTAACAATTCTTGAAGCTCATCGAACGCATTCATGACTAGGGGTTTTGTTAACTGCAAATCACGGTGGTATCCGGTCGGAAGGTTCGTCAACACGCTGGTCAACTCGTTGCGCCTGCCTTGCAATCCATTCGCCTTGGCGCGAATAAGCTCAAAAACATCCGGATTCTTCTTGTGAGGCATAATGCTACTTCCGGTGGTAATGTGGTCAGGGAAGCTCACAAAGCCAAAGTCTTGCCCCATATAGACACAGATGTCATTGGCCAACTTTGAGAGGCTATAAGCAACATCCCCTAGAACACTGAGTACCCGAAGTTCAGTACGTCCGCGCATCATCTGTGCGGCAATGGCGTTCACTTTTACAGACTGAAAATTGAGTGCTTTGGTGGTGTAGAGACGGTCAATATCAAAACTAGAACCGTATCCGGCAGCTGATCCAAGAGGATTTTGGTCAACCACATGTTGGGTCGCCCTAAGCATCACCAGCTCATCGGCCAAGGTCTCAGCGTATGCCGAAAACCAGAGGCCAAAAGAAGAGGGCATGGCTACTTGCATGTGGGTATATCCTGGCATAAATACTGAGGCATGGCGCTCGGCTAATTGAAGCAAGACCTCAGCAAATCGATGCGTTTTGTAACACACCTTATCAAGCTGATCCTTACAATAAAGTTGAATCGCCGTGAGTACTTGGTCATTTCGAGATCGGGCAGTGTGAATTTTCTTTCCGGTTTCTCCTAAGGTTTCAATTAAATAAGCCTCAATCTTTGAATGGATGTCTTCAAAAGAAGCTTCAATGAAAAAATCATCGCGTTCAACAATTGGCATAAAAGCCTCTAAAGCTGAAACTAAAGCGTCAGATTCTTCAGTACTTATAATTAATTGACGCCCCAGCATTCTAGCATGGGCTATTGAGGCTAGCACATCATATTTGGCTAGAGCACGGTCATAGTGACGATCGTCGCCGACAGTAAAGCGCTCTACGCGATCAGAAGTAGGTATTCCTTTTTCCCAAAGCTTCATGAGTGTGGTGTTTTTAAGGCGTTAAAGAATCGGTCTAATAATTCGATGTACGTATCAATAGCCGATTCAATTTCGTGAACATAAATGAATTCGTCTGCCGAGTGCGAGCGCAAACTGTCGCCCGGCCCCAATTTGATCGATGGGCAGGTCAGCGCTGCTTGATCTGAGAGGGTCGGTGAACCGTAGGTCTGCATTCCCATAGATTGTCCGGCCTTCACCAAATCGTGTTCTAAAGGGATGCCCGAAGAGCGCAAGCGCAGTGAACGCGCCTTCATTTCGCACGGGGCATGCGCTGAAAAATAGGCATCAATCTCTTCATTGGTGTACGCATCGGTAACGCGAACGTCAACGACTAAATCTACTTGGGCCGGAACCACATTGTGTTGCTTGCCTGCATTAATCTGCGTCACAGTGGTTTTCACAGCGCCAAGCGTTTCAGAAATCCTCTCGAATTGAACTTTCTTGAACCATTCTAACACCTCGACGGTATTTAAAATTGCATTGTCGTCGTTTGGATGCGCGGCATGAGATGGAGTACCATAGACTGTGGCATCATATACAATCAATCCCTTTTCAGCTACTGCCATTTGAAGTAAAGTAGGTTCTCCTACAAGGGCCAAATCGATCGGCGGAAGCTCTTTTAATAAGGCGCTCAAACCAAGCGGCCCTGCGGTCTCTTCTTCTGCAGAAGCCGCCATTACGATGTTATAGGGCATCTCTTTGCGCTCGTAAAAATGAACAAAGGTGCTGAGTAGGGCTACTAATGCGCCCCCAGCATCGTTACTGCCAAGCCCGTATAGCTTTCCTTCTTCTATCACCGATTCAAACGGATCTCGCGTATATGCCTTGTTCGGACGCACCGTATCGTGATGCGAATTGAGCAACACATAGGGCTTAGACAAATCCTCGTGCAGGTTTACCGCATAGACGTTGTTATGAAAACGCCTTGTGCGCACCCCACGCGCCTGAAGCCATTGATCAATGAGAGCCGCAGATTGATCTTCTTCAGATGAAAATGAAGAGATACGAATCAGGCTACTAAGTAATTCAATGGCCTCTTGGCCTCTTGGTTTTACAGACATAACTCGGTTCCTTTCTGTTCAGTTAGCAGCCCAATGTTTCCTATCCTGACACGATATACTCCGGCGTGTAACGCCTCAAAGGCGTTTTGTAGCTTTGGAAGTATTCCTGCTGACAGTATGCCTTCGCTACGCAATCTTTCATAGCGGGCATAGCTCAACTTATCAATCAGTGAATGAGCCGCATTAAGATCGGTCAACACCCCTGCGGGACCCATCAATAAATCGAGTTGTACTTCGTAATCTTGACTCAGCCCCTTAGCTATTTCTGTAGCGATGGTGTCGGCGTTGGTATTCAGTAATTGACCACTACGATCACTGGTGATCGAGCACACCACAGGACAAATTCCTTGATTGAGCAGTTGAACGAGGGCGCCAGTATTGACTTGAATTACATCTCCGACAAAGCCATAATCAATCTTGGTTACAGGGCGCTTCTCACAAGTAATCACATTCAGGTCTGCACCGCTGATTCCAAGAGCCACAGTACCTAACGCACTTAGCTGAGCAACCAGCTGAGTATTGATTTTGCCAGAATAGAGCATGACCGCTAATTCAAGTTGAAACGCATCTGTGATCCGTCTGCCCTCAACGATTTTCGGTTCAACACCCATTTTAAGGCTTAAATCATTGACCTCTCTACCGCCCCCGTGCACCAGAATTTTTGGTCCATTTATGCGGCTAAACTCGTGTAAGGTGTGGCTGAGTGTTGCAGCGTCCTGTAGCACTTCTCCACCAATCTTAACGATTGTAATGTTCTTCATCATTGCGCGTTGATTAAAAGTTCACGAATGGCCCATAGGGCTGAGAAGGTTCGGTTGTTGGCCTGGTGTATTACTAGCGAGTTGGGCCCGTCAAGCACCGCATCTTCGGCCACTACATTACGTCGGATAGGCAAACAATGCATAAACTTGGCAGCTTGCAGCTTGGCAGCCGTAATGGTAAAGTCGTCTGAGACTTTGGGGGTTTGACCGTAAGGGTCAAAGCTGCTCCAGTTTTTGACGTACACAAAATCTGCGCCCTCGAATGCTTCTTCTTGCTGATGGGTCACCTTTGAGTTTCCGATAACAGTCGGATCTAGGGCATATTCTTTGGGATACGTCAGCACCAAATCTACCTCTTGGCGCTGCATCATGAGCACAAATGAGTTGGCTACGGCATGCGGAAGCGTGCGCACATGCGGAGCCCAGCTCAGCACCACCTTTGGACGTTTAACCGTGCGATGCTCTTCAATGGTCATGGCATCTGCCAGCGCTTGTAGTGGATGTTCTGTAGCGCCTTCAAGACTTAATACAGGAACGGTTGCATATCGCGCAAATGCACGCAGCACCCGTTCTTCTAGGTCAGCTTCTTTATCCGTAAGGGTCGGAAACGCCCTAATCCCGATCACATCGGCATACTGAGAGACGACCGCAGCGGCCTCTTTCACATGCTCTGCCTTATCGGCATTCATGATCACTCCGTCTTCAAACTCTAAAGCCCATCCGGTTTCAGAAATCTGCATCACCATGACTTTCATGCCCAAGTACATTGCTGCCCGCTCAGTGCTTAAACGGGTTCTAAGACTGTTATTGAAAAACAAGAGGCATAGTACTTTTCCTGAGGTGTCAGTTGTGTCAAGGGTATCGCCTTGCTTCTTCAATTTAAGCGCATGACTTACCGCCTTAATGGGGTCCTCTAAATCTTTGATCGAAATGAAATGCTTCATATACTGTGTTTTTTTAGACAGGCCACTAAATATTTGATCGCCTGCTCGTCAATGTTAAGCGCCGGAAGAATGCGTACCACATTAGGATTGCTCGAAGACCCCACAAAAATGTGCTCTTCAAACAGTAGTTTTTTTCGAAGTTCAGCAGTTGGAACTCCGTAATCTAAACCGATCATGAGTCCGGCTCCTTTAATCGTGGCCTTGAGCTCGGCCTCTTCGACGGCTGTTCTAAAGACCTGTTCAAGGTGAAGTGCATTATCCATGAGCTTTTCATCTTCTAAAATATCGATGACCGCGAGGGCAGCACGACAGGCTAGAAAATTTCCGCCAAAGGTTGTTCCAAGCTCTCCCATCACCGCTTCAATGCCAGATTTCACCATAATGCCGGCTACCGGAAACCCATTGCCCATTCCTTTGGCCATGGTAATGATATCCGGTTCGAGTCCGAAACGTTGGTACGAAAAAAATGCGCCCGTGCGTCCAAAACCCGATTGTACCTCATCGGCAATGAGCATGGTGCCGTACTTTTTGCAGAGGGTCTGGAGGTGAGCGGCGAATGCAACCGTTGGCTGATCCAATCCACCTACTCCTTGTACCGTTTCAATAATCACCGCGGCATATACTGAGGTGGCGAGTAAACGCTCACTTTCATCGAAATCCTCAAAGTCGACAAAATCAACTTCGTGCCCGGTGTTGATCGGAGCCCAAATCTTAGGATTGTCAGTAGCCGCTACGGCAGCAGAGGTGCGCCCGTGAAAACTATGGGTGAAGGCCAACACCTTTTTTCTTCGGGTCTTAAACGAGGCCACTTTCAGCGCATTTTCGTTGGCCTCAGCACCCGTACTGCACATGAAAAGTTGATAAGGCCCCTCGAGGTGGGCGTTAATGCGTTTGCTTAGTGCTTCCTGAAGCGGACTTTGAATCACATTAGAATAAAAACCAATTTTATCCAATTGATCGTGTAAAGCCGCCTTGTAATGCGGATGGCCATGGCCAACAGATATCACCGCGTGACCGCCGTAATAGTCAAGATATTTTTGTCCCTTTTCATCGGTAAGCTCTATTCCTTGCGCAGAAACGATCGTGATGGGGTACTGTGCATAAACCGGATACAAACTCATATCACTGTTTTTTCAATTCATTAATCTTTTCAAAAGAGGCTGTGAGTCCTTGAATAAAGGCTGAACTCATCCCTTGGTGCTCCATAACATTAAGCCCTGTAATCGTGCATCCTTTAGGCGTGGTGACCCGGTCAATCTCAGCCTCAGGGTGGTGGCCTGAACTTAATAAGAGCTGGGCGGCACCATAAGCCGTTTGGGTTGCCATTTTCAAAGCGGTGTCAGACTCGAATCCCATCTCAACACCTCCCTGAGTATTGGCCCGGATTAGTCGTAACCAAAAGGCGATCCCACTGGCACAAAGCACAGTGGCTGCCTGCATTTGTTCTTCATCTATCACGAGGGTTTCACCCACACAATCGAAAACAGCTGAAACTGCATCAATATGGGCTCGTCCGGCCATGTTGGCGCTCAAAGTGGTCATTGAAGCCTGCACTGAAACGGCGGTGTTCGGCATTGCCCTTAGCAGAGGCTGATCTTTTGGTAACAGTTCTTCAAGACGTTCTAATCCGTACCCTGCCGCCGTAGAAACAACCACCTGTGAGGGCTCAAGCACCGGAGCTATCTCGCTTAATACCGATTGAAGGTGGCGCGGCTGAACCGCCAATATAATCACTGCCGCCCCTTGCACCGCTTCAGTGTTTGAGGACGTCAGCGTAACATTATCGTGATTCGCCCAAGCCGATAGCGCTGAAATTTTACGTCTCGACAAGGTAAGTTGGTGTCCGTTTTTCAGGAGTCCTGTGGCGATACTCTGCCCCAAATTCCCAGCTCCTATGATTGATATCGATTCCATTAGTAATAGGTGGCATTGAGCCGAAGGGCTGTGGTTTGATCTAGATTGAACATGAGGTTCATATTCTCTACCGCCTGTCCTGAAGCTCCTTTGAGCAGGTTGTCTATGACTGAAGTCACCAGCAATAGGTTTTGATGCTTGTGCAGGTGAAGCTGACAATTGTTGGTCCCCACCACCGACTTGAGGTGCACTTCTTGATCGCTGACATGTGTGAATGCCGCGTCTTTATAAAACCCCTTATACAATGATTTGGCCTCTTCTAGTGTCAGCCCTGTTTTGGTATAAGCCGTAGCAAAAATACCTCGTGTGAATGCCCCTCGCTGAGCCAAAAAAAGAATCTCAGGAGTCGCTTTGGGCGTTTTGGTGAGCTGCTCAGAAATTTCTGCCAAATGCTGATGGACAAAAGGCTTGTACCACGATAAATTGTTGGCTCTATAGCTGAAATGAGAGGTAGGCGACAACGAGGTGCCCGCCCCCGTACTTCCCGTGGTGGCATTCACATGAATCTCATTAGAGGCGCCAATCACTCCCTGATGATAGAGTGGGGCCAAAGCCAATGTAATAGCAGTCGCAAAACAACCCGGATTGGCAATATTATCTGCCTTTTTTATGGCTGCAGCATTTAGCTCAGGAAGTCCAAAGACAAAGTTTCGCCCTTCATGAGAAGCGCTTTCCATGTGCCTGAACGAATTGCTGAGATCGATAATGCGGGTGTTCTTGATCTTTGCGGCGTGGGTACTTAAAAAATCCGCCGATTCTCCATGCGGCAGGCACAAAAACCACAGGTCGGAGTCTGACGGCAGCTGGTCGCTAAATTCCAAATCAGTGTGTCCGAGCAGGTCGGTGTGAATGGCCGCAACTTTCTTACCGCTATTGGTACGGCTGTAGGCGGATTGTATTTCGACTTCAGGATGCAGCGTCAAAAGGCGCAGCAGTTCTGCCCCGGTATATCCTGAGGCTCCAATTATCGCAACTTTAATCATCTCTTTTTACATTTTGTGCCAGCTTGATTCCCATGCCGTATAGCTTGATGAATCCCTTTGCATCGTTCGCATCCCAGGCGGCATTGGTTTCTCCGTAAGTAGCCACCTTTGATTGCATGAGGTCGTAGGGTGAGTCAATGCCCTGCAATTCAAAGCGATACGGATGCAATTTAAGATACACCTCTCCGCTCACTTGCTGTTGACTATCTCTTAAATAGGCCTCTATATTTCTCATCGACGGATCGAGCAGTTGCCCTTCATGCAATAACATCCCATACCATTGGGCTAGTTGCTGCTTGTGAAACTGCTGCCATTTGGTAAGCGTGTGCTTTTCAAGCAACTCGTGTGCTTTAAGAATGATGAGTGCCGAAGGCGCCTCAAACCCCACTCTTCCTTTGATTCCGAGTATAGTGTCTCCTACGTGAATATCCCGACCAATAGCGAAGGCAGCCGCAATGGTTTCTAGCTCTTTGATCAAAGCAACCGTTGCTCCATTTTTGCCATTGAGCGCAACGAGCTCTCCTTTTTCAAAGGTGAGGCTCAGGTCTTGGCTATCTGTTCGGCTTAACTGTGAAACGAAGGCCTCTTCGGGGAGTCCTTTTGAAGAGGTGAGCGTTTCTGCGCCTCCAACTGAAGTGCCCCACAGCCCTTTGTTGATCGAATACTTCGCCTTCTCCCATGAATAGGCATATCCATGAGATTTGAGGTATTCAATCTCTTCTTCTCTCGATAATTTTTGATCGCGAATCGGGGTGATGATCTCAATCTCTGGGGCCAACACTTGAAACATCAAGTCAAAGCGCACCTGGTCGTTTCCGGCACCCGTAGATCCGTGAACAATCGCCGAAGCATAAACCGACTTAGCGTACTCAACCAATTTAAGCGCCTGAGTTGCTCGCTCTGCACTCACAGAAAGCGGATAAGTATTGTTTCTCAACACATTGCCGTATATCAAATACTTAATCACTTCGTCATAGAGCGCTTGCTGGGCATCAATGCATACATAGTGATCTACCCCAAAAGCCAGGGCCTTTTGTTCGATGTCGGCGAGGTCTTCTGCAGAAAACCCCCCGGTATTGACCGTAACAGCATGCACCTCATTCTCGGAGTTAGAGGCCATCAAGTGAGCGCAATACGAGGTGTCAAGGCCTCCGCTGTATGCGATTACAATTTTATTCTTCTTCATTTTCGGTTGATTTAAGGTGTTTGTCATACAGCATTCCTGTGCACAGGCACATCTTTCTTCCTGTTCGAGTAAGTACATCGTAATTCAGGCAGGTCTGGCATCCGTCCCAGAATTTAGGGTCGTTAGTCAGTTCACTAAAGGTTACCGGTTTATAGCCCAACTGATAATTGATTTTCATTACCGCAGAACCGGTCGTAATTCCGAAAATCTTGGCTTCGGGATACTTTTGAATCGACAACTCTAGCACTTTTTTCTTGATGGCCTTGGCAAGACCCATCCCTCGAAAGTCTTCATGTACGATAAGTCCTGAGTGGGCCACAAAATCTTTGTCGCCCCAACGTTCAATGTAACAAAAGCCAGCAAACCGCTCACCTTCTAATGCGATAACCGCATTTCCATTAGTCATACGTGTACAGATATACTCAGGAGTACGTCGGGCAATTCCGGTACCGCGCTTCTGCGCGGCGTCTTGTATAGTGTCGCAGATTTCTTGCGCATAACGATGATGCGAATCATCTGCAAAGCAGATTTCCATAAGGATAAACAGCTAAATTTTGAAACTTGATTGAAAAACTCTAAGAGAAGACGGAACTGGACTCACCTAATTCCAAAAACAGCACACACCCTTACGGGCGGCGAAGAAAACGTCGAATCGGAAGCGATAAGTGCTGAAGTGTTTTCATTGAGGGTGTAAAACTACTCTTTTAGGTGAGCCAACCAAATGATTGTTACATATTTAACAAAAAAGGGCGCTGTGCTTCTATTCTTCTCTACCTCTAGGCAATCTTGACCGATGTCATAGTTAGCGCACCCGCTAAATATTGATCATTAAATAATGTGGGAAGCTCCCATCCATTGCTGTAATTAGCCTTCATCAAAAGATTAGCGGCGTCGTCCGCAAAACGCGCCCTATCTGTATCCCAATAGACTCGTTGCCCTGTTTTATATGCGATATTACCCATATGAGACACTAGAGCTGCGGTATGGCCTACTTCAATAGGGGCGGCAAGCATAGTGCGGTCTCTACTTTTTGTGGCCTCTACGAAATTCTTGGTGTGAAGGTCTAAGCCACTAAATCCGCCTGTATCGAAACGCATCGCCTCCATTTTTGGAATCCCTTCTTTACCCCAGCCTTGAAATTCTCTTTCAGGAATGACCTCCCAGCCGTTACGGTCTAACACTAACGTGCCTTGGTTGCCGATGAAGGCAATGCCATGATCTCTTCCGTAATTGCCTCCGTCAATCCCGGTCGCATGCTCCCACAACAAAGAAAATCCATCGAATTCATATACGGCTTGCAAGGTGTCTGGCGTCTCAGAGGCGTCGTCTGGATAAGCAAACTTTCCGCCCAATGCCATCACCGAGTTCGGAGTTGTAGCCTTCATCCCATACAATGCATAGTCAATAAGGTGTACACCCCAGTCAGTCATGAGCCCCCCGGCATAATCCCAAAACCATCTAAAATTGAAATGAAAGCGATTCGGATTAAATTCCCGAAAAGGTGCCGGACCTAGCCACATCTTATAGTCGACCCCATTTGGAACAGCTGAATTTGGTAAAACAGAAACCGGTTTCATCCATCCCTGATAAGCCCATGCCTTGACGAGTCTAATTTCGCCCAAAACACCAGAATGCACCTGGGATATGGCATCAGCAAAATGAGGTTGACTTCGTTGCCACTGACCCACCTGAACCATACGATCACTTGCAGCTACCCCTTGAAGCATCAGGTCGGCCTCTTGAATCGAATTGGCAATTGGCTTTTCACAATACACATCCTTGCCAGCACTTATCGCATCCATCAGTTGCAAGCAGTGCCAATGGTCTGGGGTTGCAATAATCACCGCATCAACATCTTTATTCTCTAATAACTTACGGTAATCGGTGTACCATCTTGGCTTTTTAATACCCGCCTCTTGAAGATCACGAGTGCGCTTTTCTAAAACTGTCTGGTCTACATCACAAAGGGCAATAACATGAACCTCGCTTTGTTTAAGTATCGAAGTGAGATCTGAAAAACCCATCCCGTTACACCCAATTACCCCGATATTTAGGCGATCATTTGCCCCTACTTTGGTGCGCATTTTGCCCAACAACTCCATCGGAAAAACAAACGAACTACTCGCCAGCGCTAATCCAGCGGCGCCGCGCTTGATAAAGGTTCTACGGTCATGCATCTTAAGACGTTTTATCCGTTTAAGATACTGACTTTTAGATGACTACGAATAGCGCGCAGTAGGTGTTTTTTGTTTTAGTACACTCACCGGATTAGCACCACCTACAGTGGCGCTGAGCCGGATCGCTCCAATCCTGAAAATACTGCGCAAACACCTGCGCTAGCGCGCAGTAAGTGTTTTTTGTTTTAGTACGCTTAGTTAAGCAAGCTTACCACGCGAATAAAACAAAAAACACGGCCCCTATCGGGGCCGTGTTTGCTTGTGCTTTAATGTGGAGAATACCGGATTCGAACCGGTGACCTCTTGCCTGCCAGGCAAGCGCTCTAGCCAACTGAGCTAATCCCCCTAAAGAGGGCGCAAGATAGTAAAAAAGCTTATTTAACCTTTAATCAATTAAGCTCTGTCCCTCGAAGAACACAATTTCAGCATTAATGGTATTCATGTCGGCGGATTGTTCAATGCGGTAGTTAATATCTTTAATACGGGTCACGTTTCTCTTGGTGGCTTGCACCGCAGCCTCTACCAGTGAAAGATCGTTGGTAAAGGTGAACTCGAAGGGCTCGTCGGCAAGGGTGAGCTTCACCTCGTAGGTGCTTCCTTCTTCAAGGTACACCGAGGTCGATCCTTGTTTGAAATTAACCGATTCCCACGCTGCATCACTCTGGCCTTGTTTTCGCAACAAAGCAGAAAAAGTCAGGGCAAGACCCACGTTTTGGCTTTCGTTGCGCATACTAAGGTTTATCTGGTGTTTTTTGAAGGTATCTCTGCGTTTCAGCCGAACGGTATAGGTGTTGCCGCATAATTCTTCGCCTCCTAATTCAATCACCTGAGGTTCGATAATGTATTGTGAATTTCCAGCGAACTCGAGGCGGTGACCACCTCTTGTGCCTATAATATGATGATCTAAATATTCCAAAGAAAATGCCGAGTTATTAGTGGTATTAATATTCGCAGCCGACACCATAAAAGCTTTGTTATCAAAATTTCTAATTCCTCGATAAAGAAGACTAGCCGTGTCCCCGGATTCTAATCCTTCAAATTGTACATAAAATCCATTTTTACATACAGCGTAATCTTCTATTGTATGCCAAAAGAGCCAAAGATCTTGTATATCCCATACACTCGGCACTGTAACGCCGTCATTAAAGCTATCTAATTGTCGTTTCTCAATAACCTCTTTCTTATAGTCAAGTTCTGGCCCATAATAACGGGTCTTTGAATAGAGCCCTTTATCATCAAAAGATATCTTGAATTTATTACCGTTCTGATCCCTGTAAAAGAACTCAATGTCATAATTAGTAAGATAAGTAGGACCAAATACTGCTATATGTGTATTATCCTCTGGAGCTCCAGAAAACACATAGAAAGCATCGGAATAATATTTGTTAAAATAACTATGTCTATAAATGTAATAACCATTAGAAACTAAAAAAAAATTGCCATTGTTGTGAGTCCTACCATTAACGCTCAATTCTAAACGCGGCTCTTCAACAGATTTTGTTACTTCATCAATCATTTTATATCCTTGACTCAAGCCTTCGATTTCACTTAAATCGGGAATATTATTTTGAGTCAAAGGCACATTATTAAATCCCTTTTTCTGAACTAAAACATCTTCATAATAAATAATCTTGGTCTGGTCTTTAGATAAGGCATAAACAGAGATCTCTAGCGGATCACTCTCAGACACGGTTTCTTCTGGACTCACCGAGAACTCCATGACTCCTCCTCGGGCGATGAACTCGTTCTTGTAGTTTCCGTTGAGGTCGACTAGACGCTTGTTGGCGTAGACCGTCACTTCAAAATCTTCATCTAAAACAGCCAGGGTCTCAGGGTCTCTAAAGACCAGCTGTACCGAGGTGTCTGCAAAGTCGGGGGTGAGCACCAGTAACTGTTTGTCGTCGATGCGCTCATCGAAGGTTTGCTGCAGATCGCAGGCAACCGCTAATAAGGTGATGCTTGAGAGTAGGGTAAGGCGTTGAATGAATTTCATGATAGTTGAGCTTATTTGATGAGATTGATGGCCAGGTTGAACTTCACAATGGGGTACCACTGCAAGAGGTCAAAGATGGCGTTGAGGTTTTCTTGCTGATAGAAAGCTGAGTTGCTCGCACTGGGGGCGAAGGCTCCGGTGGCATCTACATCGACATCGCTGCCTCCTAGGTTAATGGCTCCGACCTCTAGGGCGAAGTTGATGGTCTTCTCTCCGTTTAAGAGTTTGCCCAGACCTAGCCCCACATAGGGCAGTAGGCTGTTTTTGGGGGCTACGTTAAAAGTGAGCGTGCCGAGCTGGCTACTGGGGATGGTGACGTCTCCCCACTGGTAGTCGCTGAGTGAGCGTCCACTGACTGTTGAGCTGAGGCCTCCGTCTATTACCCCTACACTGAGGTAGAGTTTGCCCGCGAGTTGGTAGTCGACATAGGCTCCTAGCGAGGCGTTTTCAATGGCGCCGTTTAAGCCCACGATGACCGATTCTTGGTCAAGGGTAGTGTCGAAGTTGAATGAAAAACTGTCGTATCCGGCCTTAAGCAGCAGCTTGTCGTTGAGGCGATAGCCCAGGTCTGCACCGAATCCGTAGGTCGAGGCCTTCGGAATGATGCCGAATTGGGCGTGAGAAAACGCTATGAATAGCATAAAAAATAGGGTCCAAAGTGCACGCTTAAAGCTCATAGTTAGGTTTTTAAGTTCTAAATATAGATCGTAACCTTTTAACATATCGTTATTTTTGAATCTTATAGATTAAACTCGCAGCGCTTCAATGATTCGCAAGGCCCTACACAATGATATTCAACCTGTATTAAGTATCACCAGAGCCTGCGCGCGCCACATGATTGGCGAAGGAATTTTTCAGTGGAACGAAAACTATCCATCTTTAGAAGCCTTTGAAAAGGACGTACATCATGAAGAACTTTTTGTGATTGAAGAAGAAGGCGAAGTGCGCGGTGCCGTAGTTATTTCAACACATATGGACGATTTTTATCGCCAGATCAATTGGCTCACTCCCTCTACCAAAAACGGATACCTGCATCGTCTCTGTGTTCACCCATCATTTCAAGGCAAAGGCTATGCGCGCAAACTGCTCGACTATGCCGAAGATTTGCTCAAAACACAGAACTGCCTCTCTGTTCGACTCGACACATTCTCTAAAAATAAAAGAAACCAAAAAATCTATGAGGCCAGGGGCTACCAAAAGCTTGGTGATGTGTACTTCGAGCAAAAAAGCGAGCACCCCTTTCATTGCTATGAGTTGGTATTTTAAATCAAACAGTACCTTTGACTGAATGAGCGACTATACGTTACATACCAAAATCGACCAGAGTGTTGCACGCATCACCTTCGGACATGCGTCGAGTAATGCCATGACCCTCGAATTGCTTAAAGCGTTAGCCAAGGCCATTGAATCATTAGAGTCAAAAGGGGTCAGCATCATTGTATTACAGTCAGAAGGCGATCGGGTGTTTTGCGCTGGGGCCAATTTTGATCAGCTCTTAGCGCTATCAAGCCAAGCAGAAGCCAAGGCCTTTTTTAGTGGATTTGCGCATGTGATCTTAGCCATCCGCCGTTCGAAAGCGATTGTGATTGGACGCATTCAAGCTAAAGCGGTTGGTGGTGGGGTAGGACTTATCGCAGCTTGTGATTATGCCATCGCCACCGAAGCGGCCAGTATCAAACTTTCAGAAATAGGCATCGGCATTGCCCCGCTGGTCATAGAGCCTGCTGTGACTCGAAAAATTGGGGTTGGCGCCATGGCTGAATTCGCATTGCACCCTAAAGAATGGAAATCAGCCGAATGGGCACAAAATCATAAATTATACCAATCGGTATATTCAACGCATGCCCATATGGATCAGGCGATTGAAGCGCTCTGTTTTGAACTAACTTCTTATAGTCCTTCGGCGCTTTCAGCACTTAAAACAGCACTTTGGGAAGGCACCGATCATTGGGAAGATTTACTCTATACGCGGGCTGCAGCCTCTGGCGAGCTGGCTTTAACCAAAGAAGCCCAAGAGATCATTAACGGCTTTAAACATCGAACCTAGCCTATGGTGACCATCGCCACTGACAAATCTGTGTTTTTCGCGAGTGACCAGCATCTCGGAGCACCTAACAGAAACGACAGTCGCAGCCGAGAAGACCGCTTTGTCGCTTGGCTCGATGCGATCACCCCTCAAACCGAAGTTTTATTTCTGCTTGGCGACCTTTTTGACTTTTGGTTTGAATACAAAGAAGTGGTACCTCGCGGATTTGTTCGCGTATTAGGCACCCTGGCTAAAATGCGTGACCAAGGCATTCAGATTTATTTCTTTGTGGGAAATCACGACCTGTGGATGACCGACTACTTTGAGACCGAACTCGGAATTCCGGTGTACCGCAAGCCGCAGGCCTTTCACATTCATGGTCAAAAGCTACTCATTGGGCACGGGGATGGGTTAGGCCCCAACGACAAAGGCTACAAGCGAATGAAAAAGCTCTTTACGAATCCACTGGCAAAATGGGCATTTAGTAAATTACACCCCAATTATGCTGTGCGTTTAGGCCGAAAACTCTCCCTAAATAACCGTCTGATTTCAGGAAGCGAAGACCACTCGTTTAAGGGCCGTGAAAACGAATGGCTCATTGCCTATTGCGAGCGCCAACTCGAAACCAAAGACTTTGACTGCTTTGTCTTTGGTCATCGCCACTATCCGATGAAGGTCAGCCTCTCAAAAAATGCCCATTACTTTAACACCGGAGATTGGATCAGCTATGACACCTATGGGGTTCTTGACGAAAAAGGATTTCGATTAGAAAGCCTTGGTGCCCTAGACATTCCTGAATACTAGAGGACTGGCCTTACATCTTTGAGCTGCAGTTGCAGCGTAGCCCGATCATTAAAGTGATTTCTACTCAGCGTCACCAAGGCATCTACCGGATTATCTTTAGCCATCTGCAAATGCTGACCTAACTTAAATCCGATCACAGGCAATTGACCGAGTCTTCCCTTTAAGTGCTGTCGATCGGTCCCCACGCACTGTAAATCATTAAACCTCACATGGCGAAGTAAAAAAACAGGTTCTTGGTTGTCTGGCCCAAAAGGCTGAAAACGCTGTAATAGCCGAAAAGTTTTCAGATCAAATACCTCTAGATCTACTTCAAGATCATAGACCAGACTGGGCTCTTGCAATTCAGGGCGCAATGTCTGCTGTACATGAGTCTCAAATGCCTCTTTAAAGGGGGCGTATTGTTCTTCGGTCAGTGTAATTCCGGCAGCAAAAGCGTGGCCTCCATATTGGATCAGGTGCTGTTGACAGGCTTCAATTGCAGCGTGAATGTCGTATCCTTTTACTGATCGCGCCGAGGCGGCCCATAGCGATCCGCTCTTGGTGAAAACAATCGTGGGTCGGTAATACGTAGACTGCAATCTAGAAGCTACAATGCCTATTACCCCCTTATGCCAGTGCGCAGCACGCACTACGGTTGAAGCGCGGTCAGCTTCTTCCGAAGCTAGAAGCAACGCCTCTGACGTAACCTGCTGCTCTGTGCTTCGCCGCTCTTTATTAAAGGCCTCAATCTCTTGGGCGAGCCGGTAGGCCAATTCTTTTTCTTTTGAGGTAAGCAGGGCTACGGCATGCTCTCCGTGTTTGATTCGTCCTGCAGCATTGATTTTTGGGGCAATTAAAAAGTTAAAGTCACTCAAATGGGCATCTTCTAGTGGCCGTTCTCCGAGCAAGGCGGCAAGCCCAGGACGCGGGTTTCTTTTAATCTGCGCTACCCCATGATAGGCCAAAATGCGATTTTCTGACGCTACAGAAACCACGTCTGCGCCAATAGCGATAGCCACCAGGTCGAGATACTGAACAATGCGTGTTAATCCTCTTTGAGCCCTTTGCTCGAGAGCTTGTACGAGCTTGAACCCCACTCCGCATCCGCAAAGCCCTTTAAACGGATAGTCGCAGTCAGGTCGCATCGGATCTAAAATGGCATAAGCCAAAGGCAATTGAGGATCTGGCATATGGTGGTCGCAGACAATGATATCTATGCCCAGTTCATTGGCGATTGCAATCGAATCAAAGGCCTTGACCCCACAGTCTAAGGCAATAATTAATGAAAACGCATTGTCGTCCGCGAAGCGTATTCCTTGCTCAGATAGTCCATAGCCCTCAGTGTAGCGGTCTGGAATGTAAAAAGCAGTTTTCGCACCTTCACCCGATAAATATTCGTACATCAGTGCCACTGCCGTGGTGCCGTCGACATCGTAATCTCCGTAAATCAAAATCGACTCTCCTTGGCTTAAGGCTTTTTGTATGCGTTCGACCGCCTTATCCATGTCGCGCATTAAAAATGGATCGTACAAGGCGTCTAATTGCGGAACAAAAAAATCCTTTGCCTGCTCATAGGTTTCTATGTGGCGTGAAACTAAAAGTTGGCTTACCCAGTAGGGCACAGGTTTTTTCGGATCTTGATTGAGGCTTTCGTGAAGTTGGGCCGTACGCTGCTCAGGGGCATGAGGGCGTTCAATCCAGCGCATCTATGAAGACTTATGATGAAACACCGTTTGCACATCTATTTTGGCAAACTGTCTAAACATCTCCATGACTCCACAGTACTTTTCAACCGACAACTCTACACAGCGCTTGAGCTTTTCTTCGTTGAGATTCGCTCCTTCGAAATGATATTCTACGGTGACCCGGTCATAAATGCGCGGATGTTCCTCGGTAAGTGTGGCCTTGGTCTCAATACGAAATGCTGCTAAGTCAAGCTTCATTTTCTTTGCTAAAGAAACGACATCTAAGCCTGAGCATCCGGCCAAAGACGACAGCATCAACGCTTTTGGAGTGACGGGCTTGTGCACCTCATCAGGGGTAGAATCATTAATATAAAACGTCTGTCCGGTTAAGCTGTTTGTTTCAAACAACATGTCCCCCTTCCAAGCGGTAGTGATGTGATTTTCTGTAGCCATTCTTTTGTTTGTTTGAAACGTAAAGATAACGCAGTCTACTTACTTTTAGCTGCAGCCGCAATGATGAGTACGAATTCGCCTTTAGGCTCATGAGAACTAAAATGTTCGACTAGATTGGCTAGTGATCCACGGAGGGTCTCTTCAAATTTCTTGCTGAGTTCTCTAGAAATGGAGGCGGGGCGCTCTGGACCGAACACCTCAACGCATTGAGAAAGCGTTTTTATCAATTTATGCGGAGATTCATAGAGTATCACTGTGCGGTCTTCTGCTGCAAGAGCTTCTAGGCGCGACTGTCGACCTTTTTTAGGAGGCAAGAATCCTTCGAATACAAATCGATCACATGGTATTCCGCTGTTTACCAAAGCCGGAACAAATGCTGTGGCACCCGGAAGACAATCGACCTCAACCCCTTCTTGCACACAAGCTCTAACCAGTAAGTACCCAGGATCTGAAATGGCTGGTGTGCCGGCGTCACTCACTAGCGCCAACGTGTCCCCGGATTTAATGCGTCGAACGAGACCACTTACGGTCTGGTGCTCGTTGTGCTGATGATGTGCGATGAGCGGCGTACGAATCTCAAAATGTTGGAGCAGCTTAGCCGATACTCTGGTGTCTTCGGCCAAAATAAGGTCTGCCGATTGAAGTACTTCAATGGCTCTGAAGGTCATGTCAGAAAGGTTTCCGACCGGAGTAGGTACCACAAAAAGCTTGCCCTGCATCGTACGAACTATTGTGCTTACTTCTCTATCTCTAATACAATATTCTTAATGGTATCCATCCCTGAAGTGGCGAGGTCTTCTTCATGCGGATTCAGCTCAGGAACGGGCCTTCCGCGGCGAAGTACGCGGGTCGCAACTCCTTCAAAACGACGAGCTATTTCAGCAAAAAGAATAGGATTCAAGCGATCAAGGGTCATAGTTCAATTTTTCTTCAATATACAATACTAAAAACTCCTGAACCACTATTAAAGCGTTAAATCTTCCTATTTTTAAGGCTGTTTAACCCCTAGTCTATTCGATGTTTTTAGAAAACACTATAAAGCCCAACGAACCTTGCGGTTGGATAGAGGTAATCTGCGGTTCTATGTTTTCTGGAAAGACAGAAGAACTGATTCGGCGGTTAAACCGTGCCAAAATCGCAAAGCAACGGGTAGAAATCTTTAAACCTCTTATCGATACGCGTTATGACCAAAATCTAGTGATCTCGCACGACGACAACAGCATCCGATCTACACCCGTTCCGGCTGCAGCAAATATCCGGTTACTAGCAGACCGCTGTGACGTTGTAGGCATTGATGAAGCCCAGTTCTTCGACGATGAAATCGTGACGGTCTGCAATGACTTAGCCAACCAAGGAATTCGGGTGGTGGTGGCAGGGCTAGACATGGACTTCAAAGGCAATCCCTTCGGCCCCATGCCCGCCCTGATGGCAACCGCAGAATATGTAACCAAGGTACATGCCATTTGTCAACGGACCGGAAATCTCGCACACTACTCACACCGTATCGCTGACTCTGACTCTCTGGTACTTTTAGGAGAAACGCAAGAATACGAGCCTCTTAGTCGCGCGGCCTTTCAAGAAGCGCTAAAAGAAGACAAAAAACGACATGAGCGCTAGCACTCGTCTTGAGGTCAGTCTAGAGGCACTGGCTCACAATTACCACCACTTAAGAACCCTGATTGGGTCTACCTCTCAGCTCATGGCGGTGGTAAAAGCAAATGCCTATGGAACAGATCTGGTGCAGCTCTCACAAGCCTTGGACCTGCTTGGGGCCGATGCATTTTGCGTGGCTTATGTCGATGAAGGAATCGCTTTAAGGGACGCAGGCATTCAAAAGCCCATTCTGGTGTTGCATGCTCAGTTAGACACCCTCGAAAAAGGAATAATTGCAGGGCTTGACTTCAGCCTCTATAGCCTTGCGTTTATTGACTCCCTTGGGGCCGTTGCTTCTCAATTAAACCTTCAGGTGGTGACCCACCTCAATCTCAATACTGGACTAAACCGCTTAGGGATCAAACCTTCAGAACTAGAGCAGGCTTGCGCAGGGCTTCTCAATCACCGGCATTTGAAACTCGATTTTATGATGAGCCATTTAGCCGCAAGTGAAGATGCTGAACTGCGCGCATTCACTATGCAGCAAATTGAGATTTTTAACGACGGACATAAAAAAGTAGAAGCGCGCTTACAAAAGACGATAAAGCGTCATATTCTAAATAGTTCGGGTGTTTTTAATTACCCCGCTTCTTGCTTTGAAATGGTAAGAGCAGGTATTAGTCTTCACGGCTATGCCAATGACCCCAAACTCGATCAGCGACTTCAACCGATAAGTCGTTTGGTGAGCAGTATCAGTAGTATTCGTGAAATTGAAGCGGGCGAGTCGGTGAGCTACAATCGACTTTTCATCGCCAAAACGCCTATGCGCATAGCTACGATCGGACTCGGCCACGCCGATGGCATTCATCGCTCGTTAGGAACCTCTGATTTTGAAGTGGTTGTAAACGGACAGCAGGCCAAAGCTGTCGGAATGATTTGTATGGATCTGTTTATGATTGACGTGAGCGAAATCCGGTGCAACGTAGGCGATGAGGTCGTGATTTTTGGGCCCCAGCAATCGGCAGAAAAAGTTTCAAAAATAGGTAAGACCATCGCCTATGAGCTGATTACCGGAGTAGGGCAACGCGTTCCAAGAATCTTTACATAGTTATAAATATAACAATTTGTTATTTTGAGGGTTGGGTTTAGGTATTACCTTTGCCGGCGTTAAATGATACCCTATGAAAATTGCAGTGGTCGGAGCCACCGGATTGGTCGGACAAGTTATGCTCGAAGTCTTAAATGCCAGAGGCTTCAAATTTGATGAATTACTCGTAGTCGCTTCAGAGCGATCTGTGGGCAAAACCCTTTACTTTCAGTCCAAACCGTATACCGTGATTTCTTTAGAAGAGGCGGTTTCTCAGGCCCCTGACATTGCGCTATTTTCAGCCGGAGGAGAAACCTCTCTTGAATGGGCCCCCAAATTTGCTGCTGTGGGCTGTCGAGTCATTGACAATTCTTCAGCGTGGCGAATGAATCCCGAGCACAAACTCGTAGTTCCTGAAATCAATGCTCATGAGCTGACCAAAGACGATTATATCATCGCCAACCCCAATTGTTCTACCATACAAATGGTGCTCGCCTTAGCTCCATTGCATCGAGCCTATGGCATTGATCGCATCGTTGTATCGACCTACCAATCCGTCTCTGGAACCGGCGTCAAGGCCGTGAAGCAGCTAGAAAATGAAGAGAAAGGAATTGAAGGAGAGCGTGCTTATGCCCATCCCATTTATCGCAACGCCCTTCCGCATTGCGACGTTTTCTTAGCTGATGGATTCACCAAAGAAGAGCAAAAATTAATGCAAGAGCCTAAAAAAATACTCGGTGACCCAAGTCTAAAAATAACTGCTACGGCCGTTCGAATTCCGACCGCAGGAGGTCATTCTGAGTCAATAAACGTCTCCTTTAAACGCGACTTTGAACTCAACGAAGTAAGGCAGCTACTTGAACAAAGTGAAGGGGTGGTCGTTCAAGATGACGTAAGCCAAAACATCTATCCAATGCCGCACACGGCGCACCAAAAAGACGAAGTGTTTGTAGGTAGATTGCGACGCGACCCTTCTCAGGCGAATACGCTAAACCTGTGGGTCGTCGCCGATAATTTAAGAAAAGGAGCCGCAACAAACGCTGTTCAAATAGCTGAGTATTTAGTCGCCCATTCGCTCGTTTAGATTTTGTACTTTCAAGAGTCCAAAAATGAACTCCTATGAAGCGCAAATACCTCATCCTGGTCACAGGGCTGTCTACCGCCTTGGGTCTAATTTATTCATGCCGCAGCACCCCTGAAAACACCGCAGTGACTTATCCTAAGACCGAAAAAATTCCTGTAGTCGATACGTATTTTGAACAAGAAGTTGTCGATAATTACCGCTGGTTAGAAGACGACCGCAGCACTGAAACTGAAAACTGGGTGAAACGTCAAAATGAAACGACTTTTGCTCATCTGAACGCTATCAGTTATAAAGAAGCGCTGAAGTCGCGTCTAGAAAAACTATGGAACTACGAGAAAATATCACAGCCCTTTAAAGAAGGTGCATACACCTACTTCTATAAAAACGACGGGCTACAAAATCAATCGGTACTCTATCGAAAAAAGGGTGAAGAAGGCGAGGCCGAGGTGTTTCTTGACCCCAATTCATTTTCTGAAGATGGCACCGTCTCGCTGGCAGGATTGAGCTTTACCGAAGACGGAAGCTTATTGGCCTATTCCATCTCTGAAGGAGGAAGCGACTGGCGAAAAATTATAGTGCTCGAGGCTGAAACTAAAAACCAAATCGGAGACACCATTGTAGATGTCAAATTCAGCGGCATCTCATGGAGAAAAAATGATGGCTTCTATTATTCGAGCTACGACAAGCCTGACGGAAGCGAACTCTCTGCAAAAACCGATCAGCACAAACTGTATTTTCACCAATTAGGTACTGCGCAGAGCGAAGACGAGTTGATTTTTGGAGCAAGCGCTGAGCAAAAGCATCGCTATGTAGGCGGATCAGTCAGTGAAGATGCTCGCTTTCTATTCATCAGTGCCTCAAATACCACTTCAGGAAACAAACTGTACATCAAAGACTTAAGCGATAAAAATAGCCCTATTGTGGCCATTGTTGACGATGAGCAGTCAGACACCTACGTCATCGATAACCAGGGTGAAACCCTATATCTGGTTACTGATCGCCAGGCACCAAACAAACGCCTCGTTCAAGTCAGTGCAAGTTCACCTGGCCCTGAAAATTGGAAGGACGTCATTGCTGAGACTGAAAACGTGCTTACCCTCAACAGCGGATCAGGCTACTTCTTTGCCGAATACATGATCGACGCACTTTCAAAGGTCTATCAGTATCGATACGACGGGTCTTTAGTACGTGAAATCGCTCTACCCGGCCTAGGAAGCGTCGGAGGGTTTGGCGGAAAATCGTCTGATCGCACGCTCTATTATACGTTTACGAACTACAACACTCCTTCAAGCAGCTACACTTATGATCCAGAAACCGGAGCATCAGACGTGTATTGGAGCCCTCAAATCGCCTTTAATTCAGACGAATATGTTTCAGAACAGGTGTTTTATACTTCTAAAGACGGTACGAAAGTTCCGATGATGATTACCTACAAAAAGGGCCTAAAAAAAGACGGTAAGAACCCTGCTATCCTCTACGGATACGGCGGATTCAACATCAGCCTTACCCCCTCTTTCAGTGTCACAAACGCCATTTGGATGGAGATGGGAGGTATTTATGCGGTTCCAAACCTTAGAGGAGGGGGCGAATACGGAAAAACCTGGCATGATGCAGGCACCCAGATGAACAAACAGAATGTTTTCGACGATTTCATCGCCGCCGGCGAGTACCTAATTGCCAAGAATTACACTTCTTCAGAGCTACTCGCACTGCGCGGAGGCTCTAACGGTGGTCTATTGGTAGGGGCTACGATGACTCAGCGTCCTGATTTGGCGCGAGTGGCTTTGCCTGCCGTAGGGGTTCTTGATATGCTTCGCTACCACACCTTCACTGCAGGTGCAGGATGGTCTTACGACTATGGTACGGCTGAAGATTCGCCAGAAATGTTTGCTTATTTGAAGGGCTATTCGCCCGTGCATAACGTAAAAGCGGGCGTATCCTATCCGGCTACGCTAATTACCACTGGCGACCATGATGATCGGGTGGTTCCTGCACACAGTTTCAAGTTTGCCGCCGAGCTCCAAGAAAAACATGCCGGATCATTGCCTGTCTTGATTCGCATAGAAACTGACGCTGGCCACGGAGCCGGAACACCCGTAAGCAAAACCATAGAACAATACGCTGATATCTACGCGTTTACCCTGAATGCGATGGGGTTCAATGAATTGCCTACGCCACGAATTGATGCTCCTGGCGACAACACAATGAAATAGTTCTAAAAGTCAAACTCTTCGAGGTCGGCCTCTTCTTCGAGGTCGATCTCGTTGAGCACTTCATCCGATTCAGTACAATTGAGATTAAAGGGCATATACTCGGGCCTTTCAAAGTCATCTTGACTGATTCCGAGGGCATCCTTATAGTTCTTTTTCATGTAGTTTGCCCATATTGGCAAGGCCATAGTCGCTCCTTGTCCGTATGTAATGTTGTCAAAATGTACCGATCGGTCTTCTGCACCTACCCAAACACCGGTAACCAGATTAGGAACCATGCCCATGAACCATCCGTCGGATTGGTTCTGAGTAGTCCCTGTTTTTCCAGCAATTGGGTTTGTAAACTCATACGGATACCCCGTCACCACTTCCTGGTACATCGGATTATCTTGCATCCAATTGTGGCGCAGTCGCACCCCTGACCCCGACTCAGTCACCCCTTTGAGCAAGCTAATCATGGCATAGGCAATCTCTTTGTTAAATACATCGTGTGTTTCAGGAGCCGCCCTGTAAATTACTGAGCCGGTTCGGTCTTCAATACGCGTGATAAAAGTGGGCGTCACATATACCCCTTGATTAGCAAATGCGCTGTAAGCGGCCACCAAGTCAAAAACTTTTATTTCAGTGGACCCCAAAGCAATTGCTGGCACCGCCGGCACTTCATTGCGCACACCTAATCGCTGAACAAGAGTAGAAACGGCCTGAGGGCCGACCTTGTCGATAAGCTGAGCAGTTACCGTGTTCACACTATTGGCTAGCGCGTTTTTAAGGGAGATGTTTTTTCCTGAATACTTTCCGCCCGAATTTTTAGGACACCAAGACTCGTTGTTTCCATGGCGCATGGCCGCAACACAATAGGGTACATCGGGCAAGCGATCGCAAGGTGACAAGCGCAATTGATCGATGACGGCAGCATACACAAACGGCTTAAAAGTCGATCCTACTTGACGTGCGCCTTGAATGACGTTGTCGTATTGAAAATGTTTGTAATTGGCGCCTCCGACCCAAGCCTTTATATGGCCCGTTTGAGGCTCTATACTCATCATGGCCGTTCTCAAATGCTTTTTGTAGTATAGAATCGAATCGTAAGGAGTCATCACCGTATCCCGCTCGAGACTTTCATGCTCCCAATCAAAGACCCGCATTTCAGTAGGAACATAAAAGCTCGCCTTAATCAATGTGTCTGATTTTCCTTCAGCGCGCATCACTCTCCATCGCTCACTGCGGCGCATCGCCTGTTCTACAATAGTTTGTGCCTGCTTCTTCTCGACCTCAATAAAAGGGGCAGTAGCAGAGGTGTCTTTTGCGCTTTGCTTAAAAAAGGCGCGCTGTAAATTCTTAAGGTGAGTCGTGCTGGCAAGTTCGGCATTCGCTTGAAGCTTCGAATCAATGGTGGTATACACCCTTAAACCATCTTTATAAATGTCATAGATTTCACCATTTGCACGCGGGTGGTTTGCGGCCCATTCTTTAAGCCATGATTGAAGATGCATTCGAAAATAGGTCGCCAATCCCTCGTTATGCGAATTTTCAGGGTTGAAATCTACGTCTAACGGGGTAGACTTTAACGAATCAGCCACCTGCGCCTCTAAGAAATCGTACTTGGCCATTTGGTCAAGAACAATATTTCTTCTTCGAAGTACCATTTCAGGGCGTCGGATCGGATTAAATAACGACGAATTCTGAAGCATCCCAACCAGCATCGCGCTTTCTTTAACAGCGAGTTCTTGAGGTGGCTTGTTGAAATAAATATGGGCCGCATTCTCGATGCCATCCGCCAAGTATCCCCAATCGTAATTATTGAGATACATCTCTAAGATCTCTTCTTTGGTATAATTGCGCTCCAGTTCTACGGCAATCACCCACTCTTTAATTTTCTGCTGCAGCGCTTCTTTAAGATTTCTTGACCTCACGCCAACAAACAACTGCCTTGAAAGCTGTTGAGTTATCGTAGACGCCCCTCCACGGCTACCTAAAAACACCACCGCTCTAAAAAACCCTCTAAAATCAATACCCGAGTGCTCATAGAAACGAACATCCTCAGTCGCTATAAGGGCATTCACTAGTGAACTAGGAAACTGATTGAAATCGGTAGGGGTGCGATTGTCTCCCAAATAAAATTTACCCAAGAGCACTGAATCAGCAGCATAAATGTGGGTCGCGAAATTAGTCTGCGGATTTTCAAGCTGATCAAAGGTCGGCATGGGGCCAAATCCACCCGTAGCAGCCGTTCTGAAAATGATCCCTACGGCGACCACTCCAGAGACAAATACAATCCAGAAAAGTATTACTAATCGCTTGTACATGAATAGATTTTAGGTAAAAATACAGTGCTTCTGCCGAGCATGCGTCACAAAAAACGTTAAGACCGCTTCGGCTTATCAGATCGAGGACGTTGACCCTGAATTTTATCTTGTTGTTCTTGAGGACGTCTAGAGCCCTTCTTACGCCGACTTTTATTTCTTTTTGGACGGTCAAATCGCGTCAAGCTATCTTCAACTGGGGCGAGCTCTACCATTTCGCCTTTCGTGTCATCAGAATTCAAAAACGCACTGCTGTACCCCTCTAATGCATCGATTTTTTTACCCTTTTTATTCAGCTCTAAAATTTCGATGACTTGATCTTTGTGAAGAGCATGCCAGTTGGTCGCGTCGTTCTTATAGGTGAACCACAACAGGCCTTTGAAGATGTCTACCTTTTGACAAAAAGCTGTGCCTTTTTCGGTTTGCAGGCGACTATCTGTCGGTGGGAAGTCTTTCAGTGCGTCGAGATACGTGTCAAGCTCAAAATTCAAACAGCATTTGAGCTTTCCGCATTGGCCTGCCAATTTTTGAGGATTCAGTGCTAATTGCTGATAGCGCGCAGATGCGGTGCTAACTGCTCTGAAATCTGAAAGCCAGGTAGAGCAGCACAATTCACGTCCGCACGAACCAATTCCGCCTAGTCTTTGAGCTTCTTGGCGGTAACCAATCTGACGCATTTCAATGCGCAGATTAAACGCCCGGGCCATGTCTTTTATCAACTGTCTAAAATCAACCCTTGACTCTGCGGTATAATAAAAGGTGGCTTTGGATCCGTCCCCCTGCAGCTCAACGTCGCTTATCTTCATCTCTAGCTGAAGAGAAATGGCAATTTCTCGGGCTCTCTTCTGAATTTCAGCTTCTCTAGAACGCGCCTCATGCCAGATGTCAATGTCCTTTTGAGTGGCTTTTCGATAGATTTTCAGCTGCTGGGTCTCATCTACCGTTACGCCTTTGCGTTTCATCTGTACCTTGACAAGTTCGCCTGTGAGGGTAACGATGCCCACGTCATGACCTGAAGCCGCTTGTACAGCGACTACGTCGCCCATAAGTAGGGGCAGCTTATCGGCATTGTGAAAAAATTCTTTGCGGCTGTTTTTAAATCGAACCTCAACGTAATAGTAAGGCGTTGCGCCATTGGGAAGCGCCATATTTTCGAGCCAGTCAAAGACAGTGAGCTTGTTGCATCCGTCTGAGCCACAAGTGCCGTTATTCTTACAGCCCCTTACCTTTCCGTCTTTTCCTGAAGCACACGAAGCACACGCCATAGTTCTCTGGGTAGATGTTAAAATTACAACAAAGGCTTAGTGCACACAACCAGATTTGTACTTCAATTTCTCAGAACGACCTTTCTTAAAGATCTTGTTGCTCACCGTTTTTCCTTTGCGCAATTTCTTCTGCTCGTCATACGGTAGTGCAATAATTTCTTTGCACTCGTCACTACAGCAATGCTGCATTTGGGCAGCACATTCTTCACACTGAATGAACAGTAGGTGACAGCCTTCATTCGCGCAATTGGTGTGAGTGTCGCACGCCGATCCGCATTGGTGGCAAACCGCAATTACATCATCTGAGATGCGTTCTGAGCGGCGCTCGTCAAACACAAAGTTTTTTCCTAAAAACTTATTTTCTAGACCCTTTGCTCTGACCTGACGGGTGTATTCAATGATGCCTCCTTCAAGCTGATAGACTTGCTTAAACCCCTTGTGTTTATAGTAGGCGCTGGCTTTTTCACATCGAATTCCGCCGGTGCAATACATCACTAATTTCTTGTCTTCTTTGTGATCTTTGAGCTGTTCTTCAATAAGATCAAGAGAATCTCTAAAGGTGTCGACGTCAGGGCATACGGCGTTCTTAAAATGACCTATCTCGCTTTCATAGTGGTTGCGCATATCCACCAATACCGTCTCGGGGTCTTCAATCAAGGCATTGAACTGTTCTGCATCGACATGCACCCCTTTATTGGTCACGTCAAAAGCATTATCATCGAGTCCGTCAGCAACAATTTTTTTGCGCACCTTCACCTTTAGCTTTAAAAACGACATGTTATCTTGCTCAATTGCAATGTTCAGGCGGATGCCGTTTAAAAAAGTTATACTGTCTAGATGGTTCTTGAAGCGCTCAAAGTTAGGGGCTGGCACCGAAAGCTGGGCATTTACCCCTTCAGTGGCAATATAAATGCGTCCTAAAACGTCTAGCTCGTTCCAGGCAATAAACAAATGATTTCTAACCAGTTCAGGGTTTTTCAGGTGTGCATAGGTATAGAACGAGATCGTCAACCGGTCAACCCCGGCACTCTCGATGAGTTCAGCTCGTTCTTTTGCACTTAGCGTATTGTACAGTTGCATGCTATACCAATCGTTTTAAGTTAAAAGAATCAAAATCAGCGGTAAAAGTACATTTTTTCAACAATTTAATCCGGCTGCAACTTTGATGCAGCATAAACCGTTAATTTTGATTTCTACCAAAAAATTTAAGGCAATGAGCAAAGAACAAGAGGCGAAATTAAAAGCGTTACAGCTAACTCTAGACAAATTAGACAAAACCTATGGCAAAGGTGCGGTAATGAAAATGGGCGACACCATTGTTCAAGACGTTGAGGTCATCTCTTCAGGGTCTATCGGTCTCAATGCTGCGCTCGGAGTACAAGGATATCCAAAGGGTAGAATTATAGAAATCTACGGCCCTGAGTCTTCGGGTAAAACAACCTTAACGCTTCACGCTATTGCAGAAGCTCAGCGTGCCGGAGGCATTGCCGCCTTTATCGATGCTGAGCACGCCTTTGATCGCTTTTATGCCGCGAAACTAGGGGTAGACATTGACAACCTCATCATTTCTCAGCCTGACCACGGAGAGCAAGCATTAGAAATTGCTGACAACCTCATTCGTTCGGGGGCGATAGATATCGTAGTCGTAGATTCGGTGGCTGCACTTACTCCAAAGAGCGAGATTGAGGGCGAAATGGGTGATTCAAAAATGGGTCTTCACGCGCGTTTGATGTCTCAGGCGCTCAGAAAGCTGACCTCGACGATTAGCAAAACCAACTGCACGGTCATCTTCATTAACCAGTTGCGCGAGAAAATCGGCGTAATGTTCGGAAACCCTGAAACAACTACCGGAGGAAATGCCCTAAAGTTCTATGCTTCAGTGCGCCTTGACATTAGACGTTCTACTCAAATCAAAGACGGCGACGGAAACGTTCAAGGAAACCGCACCAAGGTGAAAGTGGTGAAAAACAAAGTGGCCCCGCCTTTTAGAACCGCTGAGTTTGATATTATGTATGGCGAAGGTGTTTCGCGCCTCGGCGAAATCATTGACCTCGGGGTCGATTATGAGATCATCAAGAAGAGCGGATCGTGGTTCAGCTATGACGATACAAAACTAGGCCAAGGGCGCGATGCAGTGAAAGCCCTGTTGGTAGACAATCCTGAGCTCGCTGAAGAAATCGAGCAAAAAATCTATGAAGCGCTAAAACTGCTTAACGCATAGATTACAGCGTGTCGGCTTTAAGGGCTTCAAGCATCAGGTGGCGCACGTGCTGTTTGAAGTCCTCAACCTGACCCTCTTTGAAGGTGTTCGCCGGTATGGTATCTAAAATTTTATAGCGAAGTATCCCAGGACCCCCTTCGAAAAGCTCCCAATTCAGCCTCTTTTTACAATCGAAATTAACAATGGGCACCAAAGGCAGTTCGTGTTCAATAGCCATAGAAAAGGCCCCGTCTTTAAACCGGTCTAGATCTACCGAGACATGAGGTACCCCCCCTTCAGGGTAAATGGCAATCGACCTTTTGTAGTGCAACTTTCTGCGAACACTTTCATACACTCGTTTACGGCTTGCTTTGTTCGAGCGATTCACCAATATAGCGGCCCGTTTGTAAAAAAACCCGAAAAGCCAGATGCGCCCGAGTTCTTCTTTTCCGACGAAAACCACGGGGCGCCTACAAATACGAAGCAAGAGCATAATGTCGAGCATACTAGTATGATTGGCTATCACAATAAATGGGGCAGAAGGTAGTGACAAAGAATCTTCGACCCTTCGTATCGGAGTGCCCATCATAAACAAAATAAAAGGCGCCCAGATCGACCGTGCCACCCAATAAAGAATTGGGTAGGTGCGCTCAGAAAGCACTCCAATGAACAAAATGGGAGCACAAATGAATACAGGGATAGCGGTCACTAGATAAAACCATCCTTTGTAGGCTAAATATCCGAGGTTTCTGAGCAACTGAATCACGGGATTCGAAAGTATAACTTTTTAATTTTTCGTATCTATGTACGCAAATAAAATGGCATGGCTAGGATTCTAACGGGCATTCAAAGTACAGGGGTTCCGCATTTAGGAAATATTTTAGGCGCAATCATTCCGGCCATCCAAATGGCTAACATTCAATTAGAGGCCTCTTACCTTTTCATCGCCGATTTGCACTCGCTTACCCAAATTAAGGACGCACAACAATTAAAAGAAAATACCAAGGCAACGGCAGCTGCATGGTTAGCGTTTGGACTCGATATTGATAAAACTGTCTTTTATCGCCAAAGCGATGTGCCCGAAGTCACTGAACTCGCCTGGTACTTAAACTGCCTCTTTCCTTATCAACGACTTACGCTAGCGCACTCGTTCAAGGATAAAGCGGATCGTCTTGAAGATGTCAATGCAGGGCTATTCACTTACCCTATGCTCATGGCAGCTGATATTTTACTTTATGACGCCGAGGTGGTGCCGGTAGGAAAAGACCAGCTACAGCACATTGAGATGGCTAGAGATGTTGCGCAACGCTTTCATGCTGTCTATGGTGAAATCTTTGTGCTTCCTGAGGCACGGCTTAATGAGCAAACCATGTATGTCACCGGAACGGACGGACACAAAATGAGTAAAAGCAAAAACAATACGATTAACGTTTTTGCAGATGAGAAAACCCTGAAAAAACAAATTATGGGTATACTCAGCGACAGTAAAAGCCTTGAAGAGCCCAAAGATCCATTGACTGATGCGACTTTTGCTCTTTATAAACTTATCGCCTCGCAAGAGAAAATCGAAGAGATGAGCGCACATTATCTCGCTGGCAACTACGGATATGGCCATGCCAAAAATGCACTTTTAGAACTCATCTTAGAAACCTATCGCTCACCAAGAGCACAGTTCGACTACCTCATGCAACACCCTGATGAGCTAGAAACTCAGCTACTTGTAGGCGCCCAGAAAGCGAGAGAGAAGGCTTCAGAAGTATTGCATCGAGTGCGCACTACCCTTGGATTACGCGCTTAAATCACCTCATAAGAATTGTCTTTGTGGTGTACGATGGCCCCCTCTAATGTCAAATTAAGCAAGGCATTATAAATCACCTGCTTTTCAAGTTTTAATTCACGCAACAGTTGGCTGGGGTAGACCCGCCCGTGTTTCACCAGGTGGTTATAGAGTTTCTCGTCGCCAGGTGTTTTGAATTTAGGTACCCTGGTTCTCCCTTTCTTTGCAGCGCTCTGTTGTAGAGAAAGCGCATCGATGAGTGTCTCAGGCCCAGAGTAAGGAAGCGCCTTTAAATCTGCAATCAAACGGTTACAGCCAGAACTAAAATTGTCAGTTAATCTGCCCGGCACCGCAAAGAGCATCCGTTCATAGCCATGCGCAAAATGTGCGGTAGTCAGACTACCCCCTGATTGGGCCGATTCAATAATCAGTGTCGCCTCAGAAAGACCCGCGATAATGCGATTACGGGCTATAAAATGACCTGCCAATGGTTGTACCCCGTTAAAAAATTCACTCACTGTACCGCCCTGTTGCTCGATGTGTTGCCTTAATGCTCGGTGGTCGACTGGATAGGTGCGATCTAGGCCATGGGCAACCACTGAAAGCACTTCAAATCCCATTTCAAGCGCGGTAGATTGGGCATGCGCATCGACTCCTTTGGCTAACCCACTCACAATACTCACCTGATTCGGATCTAGGCCCGCGAGCAATTGCTCAACAACCCTCTTGCCATAGGCGGTCATAGTTCTGGTGCCCACAATACTCAAAAACCTTCGATCAAAAGAAATCGGCTTACCTGAAGTATACAGTACAAAAGGAGCGTCTTTAAGTGAGGCTAAAAGAGGGGGGTAGCCGTTGTCTCCCTTAAAGAGCACGCGAATATTCTGAGTAGCCAATCGGTCGAACTCGGCGAGGCATTGGGCTCTCCATTTCAATGAAAAAAACGGAGCCAGCTTCGCCATTGACCTGCCTAATTTATGTTGCACCTGTTCACTGCTCAGTTCTAACAAGTCATGAAAACATTCAAGGTGCTCTAGAAGCTGGTTCAAAGCCATAGGCCCTATCCCCTCACAGCGGGATAATAAATAAAGTGCTTTTTTGTCCGCGTTGGTCATAGAGGCAAAACTATCTGCCTTCAATGCAATCTTTGGGCAGGCAGACGCCAAAGATTAAGCCTATTTTTAGGATATTTGTCTTCATGACCTTGGCCCCTTACATACAAGAACTCTTGGTGCATAGAAATTATGTGATATTATCAGGGTTTGGGGCCTTTCAGCCGGGCAAACTACTTCCAGTAGAAGTGAATGAAAATGGCGAACTTACTCCGCCGAGAAGGTTAATTAGTTTTAACCCATTACTGACCTATAGTGATTATGCTCTGGCACAATATATCGCAGACCGCGAACAACGTGAGCTCGAAGAGGTAGTTGAAGCGTTAAGCCAACTTGTCTTTGAGTGGAAATCTACCTTAAATCAAGGAAGAGAAGTTGTCGTATCTGGCCTGGGGACTTTCGTAAAAATAACAGGGCTCATCGAACTGAAACCCGAGCAGGCATTAAAAATTCAAAGAGAAAGTTTCGGTCTGCCCGTAATTAAGCCTGTAGTTATCAAACAAGAGGTTGACGCGCCAAAAGAGCGTGTATCCAGTGCAGCGTCAGAGGCAGCGTTTGAAAAGCAAGACCAGGCTGCAGAGATAGTCAATGCCGAGGGGGCATCGACTCGTGCTTGGTATAGAGCAGCGATGATTAGTTTTGCCGCGGCCGCTGCTTGTATGCTCTATGTATTCTTCTCGTTATACCTCTCTTTATTTAGCTAGCCTATGAAAGCGAAGTCTCCTGCTGAGTCGCGAACCATTACCACCGATATGGTACTCCCCTCAGAAACCAATCATCTCAATCATTTGTTTGGTGGAGAGCTCTTGGCAAGGATGGATCGAGCGGCTTACATCACTGCCCGGCGGCACAGTCGCAGAATTGCAGTAACTGCATCGGTAAATCACGTGGCATTTAACACTGCTATTCCTGTCGGAAGCGTTGTGACCATTGAAGCACAAGTTTCACGCACCTTCAAAACCTCCATGGAGGTCTTCATTGATGTCTATCTTGAAGATAGAATAAGTGGCGTTCGCACAAAAGCAAATGAAGCGATCTACACCTTTGTGGCCGTAGACGACACGATGAAGCCTGTAGAAGTCGCCCCTATTGTACCCGAAACAAAAATTGAAAAAGAGCGTTTTGATGCCGCGCTAAGAAGAAGGCAGCTAAGCCTTGTACTGGCCGGAAAAATGAAACCCTCAGAAGCCCTCGAATTAAAAGCTCTTTTCGAGAACTAGACTAGAGCTGATAGACCCATAGCTCAGGATTCAAACGCGTGGTGTTTTTATAGAGGTAGAATTTCAAGGTAGTTTGCTGGTTTACCTTATCGGTATGAATCACCCCAAGTTCTTGCTTCGCGTCTACCATTTGCCCTTCTGAAACGTACACCTCTGCCAAATTATAGTACATAGTAATGTAGTCGCCATGCCGCACATATACCCCTTTAATGCCCTGACGATTAATCATAATGGACATGACCTCACCTTTAAAGATAGCGCGCGCCTTAGCCTGAGCGGCTGTCGTGATAGAGACCCCATTATTGAAGTGTTTTAAACTCGGATACAATTTATCCGCATACGTGCCATAGCCGATGCTCTTGATGCCTTTTTCTACAGGCCATAGATGTCTTCCTTTATTTGCCTCGAAATTGTCCGCAATCAACTTGGCCTCTGGGGTTAAGACAAACACCTCTTCAGAAGACCCTTTGACTTTGGCCTTAGCTTTGGCGCGATTTGCCCGGGCGATTGCTTCTCGAATGAGCTTCTCTATTTCAAGGTCAATGCGCTTGCGTTCTTTCTCTCTTTCTGCAAGCTCTGCTCGATATTTTCGTTCTTGCTTACGGGTCTCTGCCACTAATATTTCTTGACTTTTGCGGTCACGAGATAGCTCGTCTCGCTGACGTTGATTCTCGGCAATTCTTTCTTGTTGGATCACCAGTTTCGCTTGAAGCTCTTTTTCTTTTTCTTGAAGTTCAAGCTGCTTCGCACTGATTCGTTTTGCTTGAATGGTTCTATACTCAGCATACTGAAGCAGGTAGTTCATCCGTCGTCTAGCTTCGTTGAATGAGGTGGCAGAAAGCAAGAAAAGCAACTTGTTTTGCTCTAACTTCTTTTGATAAGCGGACTGAATCACCTTCGCATAATCGGCCCTCAACTTTTCGAGTTCTGTGTTGAGCGCAACGATCTCAGCGCTACTTTGGTCTATTTGCCGTTGTAAGTACTGTACTTCTCTTGCAGAAAGGGCAATAAGACTCTCTAAAGCCCGCTGCTTTCTGTCTAAAATGCGAATGCGGTCTACTACTGACCCACGAAGTGTCTGCTGTTCTTTTACCCATGCTGAAATCTGAGCGATTTCTTCGGTAAGTGCGGCCTTGCGCTGTTCTAGTTCGCGCTGTTCTGGTGTTTTTTCTTGAGCAAAAGCGTCCTGGAATACCACAAGCGCCAATATAATTAGTACTGCTCTCATCATTATTTTAAGGCTCTTCTATAGCCGCTGGGTATTTGAAACGGCAGGGGTAATCCTTTTTGATACTCGAATCCACTCAAGAATAGCTGAAGTTTTTTGTCAGCGGCCGAGATGATTATTTCGCTGGGCAACTCTCCTTGAGCTGGGTAGAAATAAAGTATTGTCACCGGGGTATTGAACTTGTCTGAGGTCAGTTTTTGAGAGACTATTCTTAATGGGTTCAGTTGTGCCACGACTTCATAAATTCCATTACCAAGCTCAGAAGAGTTAAAGACAGATGCATAAGTCGCTTGGTTTTTGTTCCGCTTTAGGCGCTTCGTTGATTTCATGGCGCTGACTGCCTCTTCATTAAAAACCATTTCAGCGTTCAACAGTCGTTCAAGCCGTTCAAAACTCAGTTGTATGGGCAGCAAGGTGTCGATCTCATTCATGGCGCCTTCAAAATAGGTGCGATTGAGTTTGTTGTAATATGAAAATTTATCAGGGGTAACAAGCGCTTTGGCGACGCCGAGAGGAGCGCTAAAGAGCAGTCCTTGGTCTTTGGCATAGCGTACGCTTAGGGTCACCTCTTTTTTGGTGTTGGCTTGTTCGAGGCGCGCCCGAATTCTACCTCTAAATCCATCTGAGCTCGATGTTTCGTTTGTGATTCGGTCGAAGATTTCTTCAGGAGAAGCTTCTCGGCCAACTTCAGTTTTCAATGCGGTATAGCCACTTTTGCACCCCGCCGCTAAGAGTAACGCCGAGATACCAACAAGCAAAGCTAACCTTCTACGGACCATCAATCTCTATACTAAAACGTTATAGTCCCCTAAACTTACTTTAGTGAATGCCCCGTCAAATATCACATGACTTCCGATCATCGCCTGTTCGAGTTTGCAGTTTTTGATATGGCTATTCGCCTGCACCATACTATCTGCAAGGGTGGCATTCTCTACAATCGTGTTTGGACCAATAGACACGTGGGGGCCGATCGTAGCATTTACTAGCCTTACCCCAGAGGCAATGGAGCAAGGCGGAATAATGGTAGACTGTGATAGGGTCACGTCTTCAGCAATAAGCGTTTCTCCTTCAGCATAGAGGTGGTCAAGCATGCGGGCATTGGTTTCGATGGTAATATTTTTGTATCCACAGTCCATCCAATCAGAGACGGCTCCGGTCACAAAACGCTTGCCCTCGGCCATCATCATTTTAATTCCATCGTTGATTTGGTACTCCCCTGCGTGTGAAATACGGCGATCGATCACTTGGCGCAAGGCATCTTTGAGTTGAGCCACCTCTTTGAAGTAATAAATTCCGATGACCGCTAGGTCCGAAACATAGGTAGTAGGCTTTTCAACAAGAGATACAATTTCATTTAGGGCATTCAATTCAACGACTCCATACGCTTCTGGTTGAGCTACCTGCTTCACCCATATCACACTATCTGCGGTCTGGTCGAGCTCGAAATTGGCGCGAATAAGGGTGTCTGCGTAGGCAATAACCGCAGGACCAGACAAGGAAGGTTCGGCACACATAATGGCATGTCCGGTGCCTAACGGAACGTCTTGTCTATAAATACTCGCCTTTGCACCGAGAGAATGCGCAAGCGCCTCAAGAGATCGAACCGCCTCTTCATCAAAAAAGGCAGGATCGCCGATAACAAAGGCCACTTCTTCAACCTGACGGCCTATGACCTTAGCAATATCCCTAACCAGCCGATGTACAATTGGTGCCCCGGCTACCGGTAAAAGAGGCTTTGGCACAGTCAATGTGTGCGGTCTTAATCGCGAGCCTCGACCCGCCATAGGTACAATTATTTTCATACGGTTATTTAAGTCCTGTACTTCCGAATCCGCCAGTACCCCTTTCGCTCTCTTCTAGCACTGTGACTTCAATCCACTGCGCCTGCTCGTGCTTAGCGATCACCATTTGGGCAATGCGTTCTCCTTTTTCTACGGTAAACGGATCTTTAGAAAGATTCACCAAAATCACTCCAATTTCTCCTCTGTAATCCGCATCAATGGTCCCAGGACTGTTAACAAGAGAGATTCCTCTTTTCGCTGCCAAACCACTGCGAGGTCTTATTTGCGCTTCATAACCCACTGGAAGCTCTATAAATATACCAGTCGGTATAATTGCGCGCTCCAAAGAATTTAGTACAATTGGGGTGTCATTGTTAGCCCGCAGGTCCATGCCGGCAGAGGCGACTGTTTGATACGACGGCAGATCGTGAGTAGAGGTATTGATAATCTTAACTTGAACCATTTCCAAAAGGATTTAAAAGCAGTTTAACGCCTTTGTATTCTCGAATAAACACAAAACTAATAAATACGAGCAGCACGAAAACCCTCGCCAGGGCATTCGTCTCAAAAAGAACAAGCGAAAGGTAAGCAAACAGTGCAGCGGTGAACAGGTACGCCATCATTGGCCCAATGCGATACGGTATGAAGTAATGCTTTCTGCCCCAAAAAAACGACAAGCACATCATAGCCAAGTACGCTGAAAATGTAGCCAAGGCCGAGGCCATATAGCCCATAGAAGGAATAAACCAGAGATTTACTCCCAAAGTAATGGCCGCGCCTATCCCTGAAATAATTGCACCGATATGCGTCTTGTCTTTTAGCTTATACCACACTGAGAGGTTGTGATATACCCCCAAGAAAAGGGCTCCCATCAGCACCCATGGAACAACCTTGAGGCCTTCAAGGTACGCCTCATCCCGAATGAATAGTTCAGCAATTGGTCGAAGAAAAACAACCACTGTTAAGAACAAAACACTTCCGAGAGCCACGAAATAATAGGTGATCTGAGCATATTGGATTTCGCGATTCTCGTGATTCGATTGCTTAAAGAAAAACGGCTCTACGCCCATGCGAAAGGCGGTGGCGAACAAAGTCATAAACACCCCCAGTTTATAGCAGGCACCATAGATTCCTGCCGCATAGGCAGAGTCTAAGCGCGTGAGCAGAATTTTGTCAAACACCTCGTTGATAATAAACGCAAATCCTGCGAGCATCACCGGAAGACCATAGCGGAGCATCTTCTTCCAGATAGCGAAGTCAAAAAACGGTCTCTGCTTGAGATAGGTCGGCAAAAACCATAGTAAGGTGGCTGCACTAGCGATGATATTGGCTAAAAAGATGGCGTCAATTTCTCTGCCAATAAATTCCTTGTTTGAATAAAGCAAAAAGTACAGGTTAAAGGCGACATTCACGATAATATTCATCGCCTTAATCGAGGCATAGCGCACAGGTTTCTCTTGAGCCCTGAGCAAGGCAAACGGAACAACTACTAAGGCGTCTAAGGCTAAAATTATTACCGTTTTCTGCAAGAAGTCAGGGCGAATACCCAAAAGTGAAGCCCAAGAGGCGTTGAACCAAGTGGCTAAGATGAAAAAGAGTCCTGAACTCAGCACCAACGACCACAAAGCAGTAGAAACCACACGGTCTTGATCGAGGCTTTTATCGTGAAAGTATCTGAAAAACGAAGTCTCCATTCCATAGCTGAGCAGCACATTGAACAGCGCAATCCATGAATAAATAAAGACGTATTCTCCATACCCCGAGGCCTCTTCGAACACGCTGGTATACAAAGGCAAAAGCAAAAAAGACAAGGCCCTCGGAAGCACGGTTGCTAATCCGTAAACAAAGATTTGGGCTCCTAGACGTTTCACTGCACTCATGGGTTACTTTCGCAATTCAGAAGTGATAATTAAAGGGGGTTCAAGTCGTAAGGTATCGTTACCCCCCTGCACATAAAATCGAAGTGTAGACTTAGAATGAAGTTCGAATGAGGTGTCTAGCGCATACCTACTCTGTGTCACATATAGCATCTCAGCGGCAGATCGGTCTTCAAATAAAAGCATAAGTGGCCTATTCGACTTTAAAGGTGCTTCTAGTTCTAATCGCAATTGAAACCTTGGCTGATTCGACGATCTTCCTGTAATCAACTTCGTAATGGAATACGATTTGAGCGGCGGCAGTGAAGACTGATCTGCTAAGTGGCGCGCATGAAACAGACCCGCGCTGAAAACAAAAGCGTGTACCACCGAAAAGACAAACCAAAAATGAGTCATGAGCGCGACAACTTGCCTAAAGATAGGCATAGATCGGCTCGAAGCACAAACCTCTAATCGTTGAGCGCTTCAGCCCCTCCGACAATTTCAAGAATCTCATTGGTAATCGCTGCCTGACGCGCTTTATTGTAGGTCAGTTTCAGCTGATCTCTCAATTCTTTGGCATTGTCAGTAGCCTTGTGCATGGCGGTCATTCGCGCGCCATGCTCACTTGCGAAAGAATCTCGTATGGCCTTAAAAAATTGCACCTTCAGTGATTTAGGAATCAACTGATTGACCATTTCTTCGGCGGTCGGCTCATAAATATAGTCCTCTGAGCTGCTTGAAGTCGATGCCTCTTGAACTAGCGGAAGCAATGTTTCATCCTTGACTACTTGGGTGGCAGCGTTCTTAAATGAATTGTAGATCACTCGAATTTCATCGTATTCTTTAGCGACAAACGATTCAATTAAGGGCTCTACAACCAGTGTGGCGTTCTCAAAACTTAAGGCGTCAAACAATGGGCTGTGATCTGCAATTAGGGTTTTGGTATGCTTAAGCGCATCTTTCGCCTTTCGACCGATGGTGATCACCGAAACTTCGGCCCCTTTAGACTTTGCTTCAGCGATAGCTGTGCGCGCTGATTTAATGACGTTAGAATTGAAGGCTCCGCACAATCCTCTATTCGAGCTGATGACCACAAGAAGTACCTTTCTGACCGCTCTTTTCTCAGCGTAGTGATTTTCGACATCCTCTCCTAAACTGGTGCTTAGTCGGCCCAAAAGCTCAGACAACTTTTCAGAATACGGACGCATGGCCAGAATGGCATCTTGCGCCTTCTTCAATTTCGCAGCAGACACCATTTTCATGGCACTGGTAATCTGCATGGTAGAAGAAACCGAAGCTATACGATTGCGTATTTCTTTGAGGTTTGCCATTCGTGTTTTGCTTTAGTTCTTGTGACGTTTAACCACCGCTGCGGCTACTTCTGTAAGTGTTTCTGTGACCTCATCAGTTAGGGCTCCGGCTTTTAGAGACGCTAGTGTATCCGCATGATCTAATCGCAGCGTTTGAATGTAATCGGCTTCAAAAGCTTTTACATTCGCAACAGGAACCTCTCTAAGAAGATTTTTAGAGCCTGCATAAATAATAGCGATTTGAGCCTCTACGGTATACGGATCGTTTTGAGCTTGCTTTAAAATCTCAACGTTACGTCTTCCTTTCTCAATTACATTGAGAGTCGCCGCATCAAGATCAGAACCAAACTTAGCAAAGGCCTCTAGTTCTCTAAACTGTGCTTGGTCAAGTTTCAACGTACCCGCAACCTTCTTCATTGACTTGATCTGAGCAGATCCTCCTACACGTGAAACTGAGATACCTACGTTGATCGCAGGACGCACCCCTTGGTTGAACAGGTCTTGCTCTAAGAAAATCTGACCGTCAGTAATCGAGATTACGTTGGTTGGAATATAGGCCGAAACGTCTCCAGCCTGCGTCTCAATGATCGGAAGGGCAGTAAGTGATCCGCCTCCTTTAACCAAATGCTTGATCGATTCAGGAAGGTCGTTCATCGACTGGGCAATCGCGTCGTCAGCAATCACTTTTGCCGCGCGCTCTAGAAGCCTAGAGTGCAGGTAGAACACGTCTCCTGGGTAAGCCTCGCGCCCCGGAGGACGTCTTAAAAGAAGTGATACCTCGCGATAAGCCACTGCCTGCTTTGATAAATCATCATAAACGATAAGGGCCGGACGACCTGTGTCTCTAAAATACTCTCCAATGGCCGCACCAGCGAATGGGGCATAAACCTGCATTGGAGCAGGGTCAGAAGCGTTTGCAGCTACAATAGTGGTATAGGCAAGCGCCCCTTTATCTTCAAGAGTTTTAGCAATGGCAGCTACCGTTGAAGCCTTTTGGCCTATGGCCACATAGATACAATACACCGGATTGCCCGCGTCATAAAACTCTTTTTGATTCAAAATGGTGTCAATACAAACGGTAGTCTTTCCCGTTTGGCGGTCACCAATTACGAGCTCGCGCTGCCCTCTTCCGACCGGGATCATGGCGTCGATCGACTTGATCCCCGTTTGAAGCGGCTCATTTACCGGCTGACGGTAAATTACTCCTGGTGCTTTGCGCTCTAGCGGCATGTCATACAAGTGGCCCTCAATCGCTCCTTTTCCGTCTATTGGGTTTCCTAGAGTATCCAGAACTCGTCCCACTACACCCTCTCCTACTTTAAGTGAGGCAATGCGCTGGGTACGCTTCACTGTTGCGCCTTCTCCGATCTCTTTTGAAGGGCCCAATAGCACGACCCCAACATTGTCTTCTTCGAGGTTAAGTACAATCCCTTCTAATCCGCCATCAAACTCAACTAATTCTCCATACTGGGCGTTAGAAAGTCCGTAAACTCGGGCAATACCATCACCCACGGCCAATACAGTTCCTACTTCGTCTAGTGATGCACTAGAGTCGAAGCCCTCTATTTGTTTCTTTAGAATCGCTGATACTTCAGCTGCTTTAAGGTCTGACATGTTATAGACTGTTTGAAAATTCTTTTTTTACACGTTTAATTTTTCCGGCCACGCTAGCATCGTAGAGCAGGTCATCTAGCTTTAATACAAACCCGCCAATAAGCGCTGCGTCCACCTCAACCTGAAGCAACACATTCGAATACCCCTGCTCGTTCAATAGATTGAGTACCGTTTTTTCAAGCGCATCCTTCTGCTCAGGCGAACTAATGGTCAAGGTCGCTCTAACTTGGCCTCGATGCTTTGCAAGAAGCGCCACAAAACGCTCAGCAATGTCGTCGAGCAGCTCAAGACGATCATTCTCTGAAAGAACTTTGAGCAAGTCTTTAGTGACCTGACTTAGATCTTTAAACAACTCGTCGAGAATCGACTTTTTCAGCACCGGACTAGTCATAGGGTTTTCAAGCACCGCCGAAAGTTCTTTTGATGCAGCCACAGTTTCTTGAATCGTGCGCATATCTGCTGCTGCCTGATCTAAGCTATTGCGATCATTTGCCACTTCTAAATACGCCTTGGCATACCGTATTGATGCTCTAGATTGTTTCATTGACGCTTAGGGCTTAAGAGACACCTCTTTGAGTAGTTTTTCAATGTGTTCAGCGTTCTTAGAGGCAGTTGAGAGTTCTTCTTTTAGAATTTTCTCCGCTAGAGCCACCGAAAGAGAAGCTGCTTCTTTTTTAATCTGTGCTAAAGCCTCTTTCTTTTCAAGTTCAATAGAAACCTTAGCCTTAGCAATGATTTTGGCGCTCTCTTCTTGAGCGGCCTCTTCTGCATCAGCAATGAGTTTGGCCTTCGTCTCTCTCGCTTCTTTCATCAATTGCTCGCGCTCTTCTCTTGCTTCTTTAAGCAGTTGTTCGTTTGCTGAAGAAATATTCTCCATCTCTGCTTTTGCCTGCTCGGCAGATTCGAGCGCTTTTTTAATCCCCTCTTCTCGTTCTTCAAGCGATGATACTATAGGCTTCCAGGCAAACTTTACCATTAAGAATATCACGACAAGCATCAAGATGCTCTGCATGATGAACAAGCCCGGAGAAAAATCGTTAATTAATTGTTCCATAATGTTATGCGTTGTGATAGGCTAGGCGCGCAGCCAACCGCTGCGCGCACCAGCTTCTCATTTTTAAGGTTTATTTTCCTAAGAAAAGGGCTCCAAAAGCCAAACCTTCCAATAATGCTGCAATAATGATCATCGCTGTCTGGATTTTTCCGGTAGCCTCAGGCTGACGAGCAATACCTTCCATCGCTCTACCTCCGATTTGGCCAAGACCAATACCAGCACCAATCACAATTAATCCGGCACCTACTAAATTTGGAATTGTCATAACTAAAAAACTAAAGATTAAACATTAATTAAAAGGTTAGTGGTGGTCGTGTTCTTGCACCGCCATGCCAATGAACAAAGCAGATAGCATCGTAAAAATATAGGCCTGCAAAAACGCCACTAATAATTCGATCAAAGTCAAAAAGAATGAAAGAGCAAATGACAAAGCCGTGGCTCCGACTGCTCCCATGCTACTTTTCATGATGATGGCAATTGAAATTAAACTCATCACCACAATGTGCCCTGCAGAAATGTTCGCAAATAGACGAATCATCAAAGAGAAGGGCTTGGTGATGGTTCCGAGCAATTCAATCGGCGCCAAAATGATTTTCATCGGAGCCGGAACGCCGGGCATCCAAAAGATGTGTTTCCAATAATCTTTATTGCCACTGAACTGGGTAATGATGTAGGTAAACAGGGCAAGGGTAAAAGTTACTGCTAACTGGCCTGTAATATTGAATCCAAGAGGCGTTAAGCCTAAGAGATTAGAGGCCCAAATAAAGAAAAAAACTGTCAACAAAAATCCTGTAAACCGTTTGTAATGCTTTTCGCCAATATTAGGTCTGGCAATCTCGTCTCTGACGTAAAGTACTAGAGGTTCTAATACGCGGCCAAAACCTACGGGAATAGCCCGTTTTTTATATTGATTGGCCAATGATCTAAAACCAACGAGTAACAGCAAAGAGACCAACAGAAATCCAAAGACGCTTTTGGTAATCGAGAGATCGAGTACCGCGTGTGCATTTACTGGATGGTGAGAAGCATCGAACTGCTCAGTCTCTGCAATCGAGGATAGTTCATCTGACAATGAAGTCGATGATGTTTGGTGATGCGCATCCTCTCCAAAAGAAAGAGCAGATTCACCTTGATTTAACTCATATATTTTTTCGTGGTACTTAACTAGTCTCACCCCTTCTTTCTCTACCACGTGGTGGCCACTATCGTCATGGTGAAACTCAGAAGACGTAAACGCGCGCAATCCCTGAGAGGTGTAGACGATGACCGGAAGCGGAAAGCCTACGTGTTTTCTGTGTCCTTCGGCATCATTGTAAGAAAACAAATGAAAGTCGTGCGCGTCTTTAATGTGGTGCTCGATATAGGCCGAGATTTTTTCTTGAGTGTCTACTGCTCCTTCTTCGCTTTGAGCCGGAGCGTTGTCACTGTTAAAAGTGAGCGTGGCGGCCTTCATTTCTAAAGGCAAAAGCGCAATCAAGAGTACAAAAAAGAGGGCGGATAAAGAACGGCTTCTCGACTTCATTAAAACTCCTTTTAAGGGGAACTTTTGTTAAAATTTCGGCAAAGATATGCATTATCATCAACTAAAACAGTCCTCAAATAAAGTTTTAAGCTAGCGTCTTTTTAGCTGTCCTTAAGCATTTTATTCACCGCCACTACTTCTAAAAAAAGTGTAGCGAAAAGCGGTATGAGCGGTTGAGCTCTTTCAAGCTTAGACATGAACTCTAAATCGACCAAAAAGGGATAGAAGATCAAACCAAACAACACCATCTTCAACAGCATCGTCCCAAGATAGACGGGACCCAAATAACTCATGCGCTTTTTGCGCTTGAGCAGGTACAAGCCCAGTATAACCAATGCTGTGGTCAGTGCAAAAAACACGATAAACGCGGTCATGGAGGCCTTTATCATTCTGATTCTTTTTGGTCCCTAATGACTTGTACGATCACTAAGGCCATCGCTCCAAAAATACCGAAAAGAGTGAGGGCTGAAACCAACCATTCTTGTCCAAACCGCACAGCAGCCCACTTTCCGATGGCATTACAAAGGGCTATCGTCACTGCCATTTGTATAGCAATTCCACTGTATTTTATGGCCTTATTAAATCGATTCGAGTTCAAAATAAGGGGGTTTTGTCCCATTGAGCTGAGAGATAGCGCTCTTGAGAAATAATAATGTGCCTCTGCAACTTTAACTCTGGTGCATTGCGCTTATAGAATGCATCAGCATAAGCCTCACTCGCAAACCATCCGACAACCAAATAACTCGATTGTTGATCAAACGGATCGATCACTGCGCTAAGATCGTAATTCTGCTCGCGCAACTTTTGAGCTGCTAACTCTCTTGTTTTCTCAAGGGTCTGTTCATCAGAATAAAACACTAAAGCATAACGCTCAGATTGAACATTTTCAGCCTTTTGAATTTCAGCTACTTCTTCGATAAGCCTTGTGGCCTCTCGTTGGGCCCAAGTATTTCTGAACACCTGTTTGATTTCTTCAAGGCGCGAGACATACCTTGCAGTCCCAAACAATTGCGCTTCAATCATGGCTGCCATAAGTAAGCTTTCAGGCCCTAGCGGAAGGCGTTCTTGATAGGCCTTTTCTAACAAGTTATAGGCCTCGTGAAATCGATACGCTGCAAAGTAATCAGCCAATTGCGCCTCTAAAGGCCCAACCGCCACCTCGGCGGAATTTAAATAAAGCATGTAAATACTGTTCGGATGCTCATCGAGCAGGGCGCTCGCATACTGCTGGGCCTGATCCTTTTTTTCAAACAACATATACGCCTGGTGCAAACGATAAAGAGCCGCGGCCCTGATTTCATTCGAGAAGTCGCTCGCTGTAAGCGGAACTAAAAGCGCCACCGCCCCCTGGAGGTCTTCAAAATCATAAGCCAATAATCCGGCAGCCTCAATAGACAGCGCTGCCTTTTCGTCGCGCAAAGCCGCCATCAAACTAGGCCCCTTTGAAGATCGCACACTATTTTCCATGAGCGGCATCAAGGTAAGCATCTCGTCTTGCGCGCTTTCTAAGACACTTTGCTTGTTCATTGTAAGCAGGCTGTCTGAAATGCCTAGTGCCGCAGTGACTTCGAGATACCTATTCAGCTTACTCAACAGTTCGTTCGAGGTTGCTGGGCGTCTTACTAACCGATTTGAAAATCCGCCTACCAAGGTGTCGTAGAATGCATAAGCGACCGAGTAATCTTTCTGCGCAAAAAAGTGTTGAGCCAAAAGTTCGTAATTCAGCGCCTGCACCCGTTCAGTTGCCGTGGCATTTGAGCGACTAAAGGCTGTTAAAGCTCGTTGTTCAGCTAGGGCTGATACGCTGTCGTTCTCATAACTTAGCGCTTGGTTCAAAAACCATTGGCCTCTTTCGTGATCCACATAAAAGCGCTGATCATAGTTGCTCCAGCGACTTTCAATTTTGGCCAGTCGTCTAAAGAGCTCCAAAGAGTCTGTTGCTGAAAGCGTTGCCAGCCTGAGCGACGCAAGGGTCCGGAACCGCGCATTGGCATACCCTTTGGTTCGAGAAGCGTGTGTATAAAGTCGCTTCGCCTTTTCGATCTGTGCCATTGCCTCATAGGCTTGAGCCATTGCGTACACAGATCGCACAGAAAATGATTTTAGTGCTCCTTTCTCGATTGCACGATCTAAAAGTGCTTCTAGTGACTCAGGTGAGGTCGTGCGTGTAATCTCAAAGATGAGCAAGTTCACCTCTTCTGAAAGACGTCTTGATTTTAGGCTCAGCTGAAGCGATCGCAGGTGGTCTAGCGCCACTTCTGAATTGCCTAAATGATATCTTGCCAGAGCAAGGCCCCAGTTCGCCCGGTCGAGCTGTTCGCGAGAAGGTGCTAACGTCTTTGCCTTTTCAAAAGCCTCTATGGCTTCGTAGGGCGCTGCTCTGAGCAACCGAGCCATTCCAAGAAGGTTATACGCACGAGGAATGTGTTTATTAAATTCGACCTTGTCGCGCATCACGCTGTGCTTCTGTATGGCCTTAACGGCCTTAGTTTCAGCACGATCTAAAAGATCAAAAATCGAACTATCTCTCACACCCGCTCTCAACGAGGGCGCTAGAAATGAAAGAGAAAGGCCGTAATCTTCTTCCATGCTATCTAAGGCTTGAATGGCTTGGCTCAGTGATTCTTCGCCATGAAACAGCACGTTATAATTGGCGCTGATCTCTTGGATTGCCGATGATCGCAACTTAGGTGAAACAGCACAAGAAGAGGCTAAAATACCTAGCAACAGCACCCCGTAAATCCGAACAAAATTTACCCCCATAAGATCAAAGGTAAACGGAGTTGTGCGAATAAGAAACCTTCACAGTTTGTACTTTTGCATCTAAATTTCGACTTATGCAGTTTTACGACCTAGTGATTCATTCAGTGGATCGACTTACATCAAAGGCGGTAAACGTACAGCTTAAGATTCCTAGCGAGCTAACGTCCGTTTTTCAGTTCGTTCCTGGTCAATACATCACGATAAATTACACCACTCAAGAAGGGCAAGAATTAAGAAGGTCTTATTCGCTATCAAACTTACCCGGACAAGAAACGCTTCAACTCGGCATCAAAGAGCTCGACAAAGGAGCGCTTTTTTCAGCGATCGCTAATCGGCAGTTAAAAGCCGGAGAGGTGCTTCGAGTCTCTGCCCCTGAAGGGCGTTTTACATACACCGCCCCAGAGGGCAGTAAGGTGTTAGCCCTAGCCGCAGGAAGCGGAATTACTCCAGTACTCAGCATCGCTCGCTCCTTATTAGAAACCCAAGAGCGCAGCAGCCTATTGCTTCTCTATGGCAACACCGACGCATCAAATGTGATGTACGCATCAGTGCTTCAAGAACTTCAAGAACGATTTCCAGAAAGACTTACGATAAAACAAATCTTTTCGCGCAAGAACGATGGTGATTATTTCGGTCGCATCGATAAAGCAGTCATTCACCACAGCACGAAAGCTTCAGGAGGAATCGACGCTTTTGATCTCGCCTACTTGTGCGGTCCAGAGGCGATGATTCATGAATCCAAAGCGGTCTTAAGTGCTTCGGGCATGCCCGAAGCATCTATTAGGTTTGAGCTATTCACAGCTTCGTCCGAGGTGAATGAAGTGGCCACCGAAGGGGCAGTGGAGATCACCGTGCAGTTAGACAACCAAACGTATACTGTTCACGGGGATGCAAACGAGTTTGTGCTCGACTTGTTACTAGAAGAAGGTATTGACGCCCCATACTCGTGCCAAGGCGGAACCTGTAGCAGTTGTATCTGTAAAATCACTGAAGGAAGCGCGGCCATGGAGCGAAACCAAGTACTCACAGACAAAGAGATCGAGCAAGGATATTTGCTCAGCTGTCAAGCAAAGGCGACCTCTGCCAAGCTCAGTATTGATTTTGACGAGGTCTAGCCGGCGGATTGCCTTTCTTGCCTTTTAAGAAAGTCCGTGATCACTTTGCATCCTTCGTTGTAACCAATTTCGTAGGCTTGCTCAATACCCGATTTATCGAGGAAGCCAATCTTTTTAAGTCCTTTAGGTTGGATATAAAAATCGCAGCGCTCGAGCTTCTCTTTGGTCCGTGAATAAATCATTAGACTGCTTACTCGAGCTGTGATTTGCAGCGCATTCTTTAAATGTCGTGATGATACATTGCTCAATTCGGTGGTATTTGAGCCGATAATTCTTTGAGCGCGATTTGCCACAAACTCTAATGGGAAATTGCTTAGGATGCCTCCGTCAGCATAAAGCTGTCCTTCAATCTCTACAGGGCTAAAAACAGGACTAAGCGAGGCGGAAGCCAACAACGGCTTAATCAAAGGCCCGCTGTTAAATTCGCGCAAATAACCTTCTTGCAAATTCGTGGCTGCCACGTGCAAAGGAAGCTGAAGTGATTCGAAGGCGTCGTGCATTAAATAGCCCTTCAACACAGAATAATACCGATCGGTATCAATCAACCCGGGTTTGTTGATGCTGAAATAGTTGTATCTAAATAGCGGGGTTTCTTTAAAAAAGGCGAGCATATCATCGGTGCTGTTTCCGTTGCAAAACAAGGCGCCTACTAAGGCGCCCGCGCTTGCCCCAGACACACGATCAATTGCGATACCATGCTCTTGTAGCGCTTTGATAAACCCAATATGCGCCATCCCTCTAATGCCTCCGCCAGAGAGTACAAGCGCCGTTTCTGTAGCTGACTTCGTCACCCCGCAAAGTTAGAAAATAATGGATGAGGGATAATTTGGTTGTAACTTTAAGGCTTACGAAATTCTCAAACCATGAGCGACTCATACTACGACCCAAAAGATTTAAAAAAATTCAAAAACATCAGCGATTGGAGCGCCCCATTAGGCGACGCATTTTTTTCTTACTACCAAAAAGTATTCGAAGAAGGCGCACTTTCAGCTCGTGAAAAATCACTTATTGCTCTCGCCGTATCACATGTCGTAAAATGTCCTTATTGTATAGATGCCTACACTCAAGACAGCCTAAAGCGCGGTATCAGTGAAGAAGAGATGATGGAGGCCGTTCACGCCGGTGCGGCCATCGAGGCTGGAGCAACCCTTGTACACGCGGTTCAGATGATGAACAAGCATGACAAACTAAGTCTTTAGCATGCTTAAATCATTGCACTCTAGGGCCAACCCGTTAGCTAATACCGCCCAACAGCTAAAACAATTAGAAAGCGGCCCGTTTGTCAAGAAAGAACTGCCTTGGTTTAAAGAGCGGCTCGAAGCGCTTAACGCCTTTCCTTTGAAGCCCTCTAAGCTTGAAATTCTTCAGGTGAACCTTGGATACCTCTGTAACCAAGTTTGTGCGCATTGTCATGTTGATGCAGGGCCCGACCGCAAAGAGGTGATGGACCTTGAGACGATAAACAAGGTATTGGCCGTCGTTCAGCGCACCAAGGTCAACATACTAGACCTTACTGGGGGTGCCCCTGAAATGAACCCGCACTTTCGCTATTTGGTGGCAGAGGCCAAGAGGCAGGGCGTTAATGAAATTATTGTGCGTTCGAACCTGACCATTCTAGAGGCTAATCTGACATATAAAACGCTTCCCGGTTTCTTTAAAGAAATGAAAGTCAGAGTGGTCTCATCGTTGCCTCACTACAGTTTAAAGCGCACTGACAAACAGCGCGGAGAAGGGGTCTTCAACAAATCAATTAGCGCTCTAAAGCAACTAAATAAATTAGGATATGGAAGCCATCCTGATCTTGTGCTTGATTTAGTGTATAACCCCGCCGGGGCCTTTCTATCCATGGATCAATCTCAACTAGAGCGTGATTTCAAATCGAAACTTTTCGATCAGTTCGGCATCGTTTTCAATCAATTATTCTGCATCAATAACCTGCCCATTTCACGTTTTCTAGACTACCTCGTCGCCTCTGGAAATTTCGACGAGTACATGCATACTTTAGTCGACGCATTCAATCCTGCCACGCTCGCAGGGGTAATGTGCACCAACACCCTTTCGGTCGGATGGAACGGAATGCTCTACGACTGTGATTTCAACCAAATGCTAGACCTGCCTGTTTCAGGGGCGTCAAGGCACATCGACCAGTTCGATGTGGCGGCGCTTCAAGAGCGCTCCATCCAAGTGCATCAACACTGCTATGGGTGCACCGCTGGAGCGGGTAGTTCATGTCAAGGCAGCTTAACTTAGCCAAAAATGTACAACGCTCTCGTCATTACCCCAGTAAAAAATTCCCTTCAAAACACCCTTGAAGCCTGCGAAGCAATTTCCGCTTCAACAATCGCTCTTCGGCACATCGTTTATGACGATTTTAGTGACGATGAAACAAAAGCAGGCCTTAGAGAGGCAGCGAAGGCGACGAATTTTGAACTCGTCCATCTCGAAACCCTGACCAGCCATCCTTCTCCTAATTACAAACTCGTGTTGCAGTTAGCTCAAAAAGAGGCGATAACGATGAATGTCCCGCTCATCATTGTAGAGTCAGATGTCACCGTTCAGAAAGACACGTTTAAGCAATTGATCGCATATCAAACTGCCACTTCACGCCCTGGCCTCATCGGAGCAGTGACCACGGATGAGCATCAAAAAATCAATTACCCCTATGAGAAATTTAAGCGTGCGAAAGGGGCCTTCAGCGTTACCGAGCGCAGCCTTAGCTTTTGTTGCACCTTACTTTCTTTAGACCTCCTTAAG
>JBJOGS010000028.1:0-13325 GCA_046048095.1 Bacteroidota bacterium | reverse complement strand
TGCGACGCGGAGGTACAGAATATGCATTCAGGAGCGAACTTCTCGATGAGAAGCGCAAAGGAACCTATGTCTGTGCCGCTTGCGACCACCCCTTGTTTCGATCTGAACACAAATACGACTCAAATAGCGGATGGCCCTCTTTTGATCGACCCATTGAAGGCGCTCTAGTATTTGACGTCGACTACGATATCGGAGTGGCTCGAACCGAAGAAAAATGCATCAAATGCGGATCGCATCTCGGGCACGTCTTCGATGATGGTCCAAGAGCCACCACCGGAAAGAGACACTGCATTAATGGAGCAGCTTTAAAATTCATCGCTGATGTCGACTGATCAACCACACCATTACGATGAGCAGGCACTCAAGGCCAAGCTCACGCCAATTGCTTATGCGGTGCTAAGAAACGGTGCTACTGAACCCCCTTTCTCAGGAGTATATAACGACCACTTCGAAAGCGGAAATTACCACTGTATGGCTTGTGGCAGTTTGCTCTTCGAAGGCACGCATAAATTCGAGAGCGGATGTGGCTGGCCCGCTTTTGACCGTGCTGTCCCTGGGGCCATTACCTATTTAAGAGATACTTCTCACGGCATGATCCGCACTGAGACGCGCTGCGCGCAATGCGACTCACACCTAGGACACGTTTTTGATGACGGACCTCGGCACACGACCAAAAAAAGGTATTGCATAAACTCGGTTTGTCTCGATTTTAAGCCCAGGAAGTAGACGCGTATAGGGGCTATTGATTATTTTTGGGCTCAACTTAAAAAACTTCGATGCAAGAATTTGATGTAATTGTGCTTGGCAGTGGACCAGGGGGGTATGTTGCCGCCATTCGGGCCTCTCAACTCGGTCTCAAAACGGCAATTGTAGAAAAAGAAAACCTAGGCGGAGTTTGTCTGAATTGGGGGTGTATTCCGACTAAAGCCCTACTCAAATCGGCACAAGTATTTGAATATTTAAATCACGCTGAAGACTACGGACTTTCGGCTAGTGAAGTGAGCTATGACTTTACCAAAGTGATCAACCGCTCTAGAGGGGTGGCTGATGGTATGAGTAAAGGCGTGCAATTCTTGATGAAGAAAAATCAGATCACGGTGATTGACGGCTACGGCACCTTACTTCCAGGAAAAAAGGTCAAAGTCACGAGCGCCGAAAAAGAACAGACGCTAGGGGCTGCGCACATTATCATCGCCACAGGAGCGCGAAGTAGAGAACTTCCGAATCTTCCTCAAGATGGCGTAAAAGTCATTGGGTACCGCGAAGCGATGACACTGAAAACACAACCAAAGAAGCTGATCGTGGTCGGAAGCGGAGCTATAGGCATTGAATTTGCTTACTTCTATAACGCTATGGGCACTGAGGTCACGGTGGTTGAATACCAGCCAAATATTGTTCCGGTAGAGGACGAAGAGATTTCTAAGCAGCTCGAACGCAGCTTCAAAAAGGCCGGAATCACGATAAAAACGAGTACTGAGGTCACCAAGGTAGACACTTCAGGCTCTGGCGTAAAGGCCACCCTTCGTTCGAAAGACAAAGAAGAAGTGATTGAGGCTGACCTAGTTCTTTCAGCGGTCGGAATCAAATCAAATATCGAAAACATTGGCCTAGAGGCAGTAGGAATTGCGACTGAGAAAGATAAGATCACTGTTGATGCGTACTACCAAACGAGTGTTCCGGGCTACTATGCCATTGGAGACGTTACCAAAGGTCAGGCATTAGCTCATGTGGCCTCAGCCGAAGGAATCCTTTGTGTAGAACACATTGCCAAACTGAGCGTAGAGCCGCTCGATTATGGAAACATCCCTGGATGCACCTATTGCAGCCCAGAAATTGCCTCTGTAGGTCTCACCGAAAAGCAAGCGCTAGAGCAAGGTTATGAGATTAAAGTCGGAAAGTTTCCTTTCTCTGCCAGCGGCAAAGCAAAGGCTTCAGGCCATGCTGACGGATTCGTGAAGGTCATTTTCGACGCCAAATACGGTGAGTGGCTCGGTTGCCATATGATCGGTCAAGGGGTTACAGATATGATTGCTGAAGCCGTAGTGGCTCGAAAACTAGAGACCACGGGGCATGACATTTTAAAAGCTGTGCATCCGCATCCGACCATGAGTGAAGCGGTGATGGAAGCCGTAGCAGCGGCCTACGGTGAAGTGATTCACCTATAGAAGGGCATGAAAAGCTAAACGGTAACTGTCTAGGCCGAATCCGATAATGATTCCTTTTGCCTTTGGGGCGATGTAAGACTGATGCCTAAACGATTCGCGACTGTAGGTATTTGAAATATGCACCTCAATGACCGGAGCCTTTATGGCCGCCACCGCATCTCCCATTCCAATTGAAGTATGGGTGTATGCCCCCGCGTTGAGTATAATGCCATCGTGAGAAAATCCAAATTCTTGGATGGCCGTGATCAGCTCGCCCTCAACATTCGATTGGTAGTAATCGATCTGTACTTGGCTAAATGCTGTTCTCAAATGGTCAAGATAAGCCTCAAAGTCTTGAGACCCGTACACCTCGGGTTCTCTTTTACCCAAAAGATTAAGGTTTGGACCGTTAATTACCGCTATCTTCATAATGCTAAAATAGATGCTTTCAATGAATTGGAAACAAGCCATTGACGATTATATCCTTTACTTGAGCATCGAACGCTCGAGCAGTAAGGCAACTATTTCGAGTTACCGTTTTGACTTAGAGCAGCTCGCGGCATTCTGTAGCACAGATACGCTAAGAGTAGCGCCGACCGAACTCACCACCACCCATCTAAGAGAATTCTTAGCCGTGGTTTCAGAGGTACTCAGTGAGCGCTCACAAGCGCGTATGCTATCTGCTTTTAAAGGATTCTTCAGCTATTTGCAATTTGAGGGGTATCGAGACGACCACCCCGCATCCTTACTAGAAGCCCCTAAAATAGGACGAAAATTACCCGTCTACCTCAGTAGCGAAGAAATCGATCTATTTTTTAAGGCGATTGATCTCAGCGAACCCCACGGCTACCGAAATCAGGCCATTTTTGAATTGTTATACGCCTGTGGCCTCAGAGTAAGTGAACTGTTGCATCTCAAACTCTCTGACCTGTTCTTCAAAGAGAACTTCATCAAAGTAACCGGCAAAGGAAACAAGAGTCGCCTAGTGCCTGTTCAAAAATTCAGTCAAGATCGCGTCGAACAGTATATCGCACAACGGGTCGCCACCTATGCCCCTCAAGGTGCTTTTGAAGACCTCCTCTTCTTAAACCGAAGAGGCAGCTCGCTGACCCGTGCCATGATCTTTACCCTTTCTCGAAACCTAGCTGCTTTAGCGGGTATAAAAAAGAAAATCAGCCCGCATACCTTTAGGCATTCGTTTGCAACACATATTTTAGAGCACGGAGGCGATTTGCGAGCCATTCAGCTCATGTTAGGCCATCAAAGTATTACCACAACCGAAATTTACCTGCATAGCAGTGCAGAAAAACTGCGAAGTACGCTCGAACTCATGCATCCCAGAGCTACCTTAAATCGCTCTTCTAGCGACTAATTGACTATTTTTATCAAAATCATTTTCTATGAAACAGTTCGCCCTAGCTTTTGTCCTTCTGATCAGCAACGCAACACTCGCTCAGAAATATAAATCGCTCACGCAACACATTGATGAGCGTATGACCACCTACGAGCAGGTGGCTATGCAAATCTTTGAATGGGCTGAAATGGGGTATCAAGAGGTGCAATCAAGTGCGTTACTTCAACGCACTCTTGAAGAGGCAGGATTCTCGATCACTTCAGGAGTGGCGCAAATTCCAACGGCTTTTATTGCTGAGTATGGCGGTGATGGGCCGGTGATTGGCATTCTCGGAGAATTCGACGCCTTACCAGGAATTTCTCAAAAGGCCGTTCCCTACAAAGAAAGTGCGAATACGAGAGGCGGCCACGCCTGTGGCCACCATTTGTTTGGAACAGCGTCGGCCGCTGCAGCCATTGCCGTTAAGGCATGGCTCGAAGAATCAGGCACTAAGGGGCGCATTCGATTCTATGGTACTCCGGCAGAAGAAGGAGGAGGCGCTAAAGTTTACATGGCAAGAGAAGGGCTTTTCGATGACGTAGATGTGGTACTTCACTGGCACCCCGGGGCTTCGAATCAAGTCAATGAGGCGGCCGCGCTCGCCAATATTTCGGCTAAATTCAGATTCAAAGGCATCTCAGCTCACGCAGCCGCGGCCCCTGAGCGAGGAAGATCAGCACTAGACGCAGTTGAGGCCATGAACTATATGGTCAATTTGATGCGTGAACACATTCCTCAAGATGCCCGAATTCACTATGTAATCACTGACGGCGGAAAGGCGCCTAATGTCATTCCTGACTTTGCCGAGGTCTACTATTATTCAAGGCACCCTAGACGCGATGTGGTCAAATCCATCTTTGATCGCATTGTGAAGACCGCAGAAGGAGCGGCTTTAGGCACAGAAACCGAAATGAGCTACGAACTGGTTAACGGTGTTCATGAGCTTTTACCCAATGAAACTCTAGAGCAACTCGTGCATCAGAGTATGTCTGAGATTGGAGGGTACACTTATAACGATCAAGAACGCGCTTTTGCGAAAGAAATTTCAGGATCCATGAATCTTTTACTCGATGAGACCGTGACCAAAAAAGTCTTTCCATATGAAAAATCTCAAGGAGCATTTGGTTCTACAGATGTAGGCGACGTAAGCTTTGTCGCACCTACGGTTGGGTTTAGAACTGCCACTTGGGTACCCGGAACTGCTGCCCATTCTTGGCAAGCAGTGGCTGCCGGAGGCACCTCTATTGGCATTAAAGGCATGACCCTCGCAGCAAAGACCCTTGCGGTAAGCGCAGCCAAACTTTACCAACAACCCAAGGTCATTGCTAAGGCGAAGGAAGAATTCGAGCAAAGAAGAGGAAAAGACTTTAAGTATGTTCCGTTGTTAGGAAACAGACCCCCGGCATTAGATTACCGCAATTAGTTCAGCGCATACTAATCGGTGAGATGTAGGTGATCTTCACCCTCTTCATCCTTTTCAAAATCATCCTCTTCCACATTGTACTGGCGCATTCTGTGATCCGCTTGATACGCTGCAAGCTCTTCTTCAGGAATCACCTTAAGAAAAGACGGATGCTGCTCAATGGCATACTCTAATCGTTCAATGATTTGATTCACCGGTTCGTTTTCATAATCAATCTGTAGCGGCTCTTTAATGATCATCGACTGTAAGATACCCTTCTTCTTAATGTAGAGTCCCTTGCGGTCAAATGAACGCCTAAATCCGTCGATAACAATCGGAACCACCACCGGTTTATAGGTCTTAATAATGTGTGCCGTACCCTTTCTCAGCGGCTTCCAAGGTCTTGTGGTGCCTTGAGGAAAAGTGATGACCCATCCGTCGTTCAAGGCCCGGCCTATATTCGAGATATCACTCATTTTCACCTGACGATTTACCTCTTGTTCACCGGCCCTCCAGGTGCGCTCGATACTAATCGAACCCGCATAGGCCAATATTTTAGCAATCAAACTACCTTTCATCGTCTCTTTTGCGGCGATGTAATAAATATTCAGCTTTGGGTTAAAGAGATAAGAAACGTTTTTGATCGAATCTTCTCGACCCTTCAGACTCGCATTAAAGACGTGAAACATCGCCACCACATCGGCAAAATAGGTCTGGTGATTGCTCACAAACAACACATTAGTGTCTGGTAAATCACGTAAAACCTGAGACCCTTCAATCTTTAGCGTATTAAATTGCTTGTAGCGTGAATGAGTGATGACTCCGGCAACGATAATCAGAAGCCTTTTTAGAAAGAGGTTGTGCCCAAAAGGATTTCGTTTGAATAAAGGCATAAAAATCGTTAAGTTGCTGCTCAAGGTAATTTCCTATAGCTGGTCAAAAGTACAAAAGCTTTTAAATGTGCTTTACATCCAAATCAAAGCTTAACTATGAGAATTTTAATTGTTTTCATCGGATGCTTGGGTATGATTTCTTGCCAATCGAAAACAGGAGCCTCATCTACAGATCTGATGAGGACTCCGAAACCAAAAGTATCCGAAACCAAACAGGCCGAAGGTTTGACTCAAGAGCAGTCCGAACCAATGGATTCTGTCTTTCTGCTTACAGAAGAAAATGCGATTCCGTTCTTTTATGAATACGAAAAAACGTCAAAAGAACGCCATGTGCGATTTGAAACCAGTCTGGGATCATTTACCGTTCAGCTCTATGAGAATGTGCCCTACCACCGCGTGAATTTGGTGTATTTGGCTAAGCGAAACTACTTCGATGGCACGCAGTTTCACCGCGTAGTCAAAGATTTTATCATTCAAGGAGGAAACACAGACAATCGAAAAATTGCCCAAAAACGGACGGCTATTGGAAGGTACTTGCTACCGCCAGACACCGACAAAAATCACAAGCATCACCGAGGGGTGATTTCGATGCCAAGTAGCGATCTCGATAATCCGCATAAATTGGCCTCTCCTTATGAATTCTTCATCGTAGTCACTTCGCCCGGTTCGTATCACCTAGATGGCAATTACACCGCCTTTGGAGAGGTGATTGAAGGTATGGATGTGGTCGATCGCATCAATCAGGTTGAAGTAGACCAAGGCGACTGGCCGGTGCAGAATGTGTTCATTCTAAACGCTGAAGCGTTTTAACTAAAAGACCTCAAGATTGCCAAATCTGTTCGTAGGCCCGAACAGAAAGCGCGATGATCTGAACGCATTCATCAATCTGAGCTTTGTCTATCACCAAGGGTGGAGCAAAACGAATGATATTACCGTGGGTTGGCTTTGCGAGTAGCCCATTTTCTTTCATTTTCAGGCAGATATTCCAAGCGGTCTCACTCTCTGGATGATCGTTGATGACCATGGCATTCAGCAATCCTTTGCCTCGAATATGGGCAATCAAAGGTGAATCGCCGATGGCCCGCTTGAGTTCAGCTCTAAAATAGACTCCGAGGTCATGGGCATTCTGAGCAAGTCGCTCTTCTTTTACCACCTCTAAAGCAGCTACTACTACTGCAGAAGCCACCGGATTGCCTCCGTAGGTACTTCCATGAGAACCCGGGGTAATGACCTCCATAATGGCATCATTTGCAAGAACAGCTGAAACTGGATAGCTACCACCAGATATGGCCTTTCCTAAGATCAATACGTCTGGTTTTGCTTGAGGCGATTGACTGTTGCAGTGCCGCTCTTCACAGGTGCAGTTTCCGCAACTAGCCAACAGTTTTCCGGTCCGGGCAATTCCGGTTTGAATCTCATCAGCGATGAGCAGTACTTGATGTGCAGTACACAACTGCTTACAGGCTTCCAAATAGTTTTCATCCGGAACATTCACCCCTGCCTCTCCCTGTATAGGTTCTACCAAAAATCCCACCACATTTGGATGAAGCGCTAACACCTCTTCAAGCGCCTGGGCATCGTTATACGGAATAGTAATAAAGCCCGAGGTATACGGGCCAAAGGCACGCCTTGCCTGTGCATCCGATGAAAATGAAATGATGGTCGTCGTTCGACCGTGAAAGTTTTGATCACAAACCACAATCAGCGCCTCATTTTCGGCAATCCCCTTTTTTTCATACCCCCATCGACGGCATACTTTTAAGGCGGTCTCTACGGCTTCGGCTCCAGAATTCATCAGTAGCACTTTGTCGAATCCAAAGGTCTGTGCAAGGTAGCGTTCTGCGACACCCAGCTTGTCATTGTAGAACGCTCTCGAGGTCAGCGCCAAACGCTTTGATTGTTCAATGAGTGTATCCACAATTTTAGGATGGCAATGTCCCTGATTCACTGCAGAATACGCAGATAAGAAGTCAAAATAACGACGCTGTTCGGTATCCCAAACAAAAACCCCCTCCCCTTTGGTAAGTACCACGGATAGTGGATGGTAGTTGTGTGCCCCATAACGTTCTTCTAGTGCAATCGCTTCTGTAGAGGTGATGCTCATGGCCTTTGATTTTAAGCTTGCAATTTACGGCAATTCACCGGCTAGAACCAATTACCTTTGCAGCGATGAGAAACAACACCCCGATGGTATTACAACGTGTACGTATCGAAGGTATGGCTGCCAAAGGCAAGGCCTTTGGCCGTGCTCAAGACGAACGCATCGTCTTTGTTCCTTATGCTGCACCAGGAGATATTGTCGATATACGCGTTACCAAAAAGCGCAGTGCCTATTATGAAGGAGTCATTGAAACCCTTCATCAAGCGTCCGCAGATCGAATTGAACCGAGGTGTCCGCACTTTGGACTATGCGGAGGATGCAAGTGGCAACACATCACCTACGAACGCCAATTAAGTGGAAAGCAAGACGAGGTGCTCGCGCACCTCAAACGCATCGGAGGGGTTATTCCAGAGCGTATTGACCCGATCTTAGGCGCCGAAGATCCTTATCATTACCGCAATAAAATGGAGTTCTCTTTCTCAGATTCAAAATGGCTCACCCCAGAAGAAATAGCCTCAGAAAAGCAATTCAATAGAAATGCGCTAGGGTTTCACAAACCTCAAATGTGGGATAAGGTGATCGACCTCAATGCTTGTTTCTTGCAGGCGGATCCATCGAACGCCATTCGACTCTTTTGCAAAGCGGAAGCTGAACGTCAACACTTGCGCTTTTTTAATCCAAGACAGCAAAGTGGTGATGTTCGTACGCTCATGATCCGCAACACGCAGAAAAACCAATGGATGGTACTCGTGCAATTCGGTTCGGCCAGCCAAGATGCAATAGAAAAGTATTTGACTGCCATTTACGATACATTTCCACAGATTCATTCGTTGCTGTACACGATAAATAAAAAAGCCAACGATACGCTGTACGATCAAGAGATTCACTGTTTTCGAGGCGCATCCTACATCGAAGAAGAAATGGAGGGTCTGCGATTCGCCATTGATGCCAAATCGTTTTATCAAACCAACCCTAAACAGGCCTATGCCCTGTACCAAGTGGTTCGTGAATTCGCTGATATTCAACCAAAAGATACAGTATATGACCTGTACACCGGAACCGGAACCATCGCTCAATTCGTTGCCTCACGGGCCAAGAAGGTGGTCGGGGTGGAGTCAGTTCCAGAAGCTATTGAGAAAGCGATAGAAAACGCTGAGGTCAACGGAATAAAGAACGTAAGCTTTGAGGTTGGAGACATGAAAAACGTGTTCAACGCTGACTTTATAGCAAGGCATTCAAAAGCCGATGTGGTCATCACCGATCCGCCTAGAGACGGAATGCACGCCGATGTTGTAGAACAATTACTCAAACTGAGTGCTCCAAAAATAGTCTACGTAAGTTGTAATTCGGCCACGCAGGCCAGAGATCTGCAACGACTAAGCACGGCCTACCGTACCCTGCGATCTCAAGCGGTCGACATGTTTCCACAGACCCACCACGTTGAAAATGTAGTACTTTTATCGCTGCGCTGAATTGTTCTACCCTATGTTCAAACGCCTTAGACTTCGTACATTTTTAATGGTGCTGCTACTCACAGCGTGTGAAAAAGATGACATCTGTGTAGATGGAGACTCGGCCATACTTCAAATCGAATTTAGAGATGCTGCGAACCCTGAAATAACTAAAAATGTAGCTGGATTAAGTGTGTATCTCGACGATGAAGTGTATCAAGGCTTGAACAACACCACGACCTCAAAGCTAGCATTGGCATTGGCTACCGACCAAACGACTTATGCTTTCGACTTCTTCCAGGCCGAGATCGAAACACCCGATAAAATCGAGGTCGCTGTTACCCCAAAAGCAACTTATGTATCTAGAGCCTGCGGATTTGTGTTGCAGTTTGAACAGCTTACGGTGAATGGCCGCTCTCAAAAATCATGGATCTCTTCTGTAGAGGTTCTTCAAACCACTATAACCGCTTCGAATGGGCCTCACCTTGTCATCTACCACTAAATTTTTGGCTGGTGCACTTGCGCTGCTCTGTATCACTCTAGCGCAGGGACAAACCACCTATGGTGTTCGGGTTGGCGCTGACCTTCTCCGTGTAGCACGGACCTCGTTAAGTGACTCTTACAGTGGATTTGAACTCAGTGGCGACCTTAGACTAAAACGCAATCTTTTTCTCAGCGCTGAACTGGGAAACGAAACCTTGGCCGACAGAGAAACTCTAGGAGCATACCTGCTCTATGAAACCCAATACCGCGGCAGTTACCTAAAGTTTGGTGCGGATTGGTTAGTGTATCAGCCTAAAACCAAAGAAAAAAACCTGGTCACTGCAGGGGTGCGCTATGCGTTATCGACTTTCAGTAGCGATCTCGGCGCAGTACATGTGTACGATAGCAATCGCTTGCGCGAGCCCGAAGGCTTTCCGTTATTCACTAATGACGGCCCCAATTTTGATGGGCTCAATGGGAGCTGGATGGAAGGAGTCATTGGTTTTAAAACTTCACTTTTCAACAATGTCTACCTCGGCGCCAGTTTGCGACTTGGATTTCTACTTACCGAGAAAAGCCCAGACAACTTTGACAACCTATGGATACCAGGATTCAACAAAGTAACTGACGGAGCGCGCTTTGGTCTGAATGTCAACTACACCCTTTCTTATCTCATTCCACTGCTTAAGAAGTAGCTTCTACACTCTACTTCGAACTGCCTTGGTATAAACTGTATCCCTGAAAACGCGCTTCAAGTTTACCGTTGTACAGCTTGACTTTTTTAATGGGTTTTAATCCGACGTGCTTGAGCGCCTCTAGGTTTGAACTGATCAGCCAAGCCTCACTTCCGGCGTATTGGTGCTTTAAGGTGCTACCAATCTCTTTGTAAAAAGGAATCTCATCGATAGCCAGACGTTCTCCATAAGGCGGATTAAACACCATATGCAGCGCCCTGTTAGAGGGTGAAAGCGTTTTAAAGAAGTCTGCACGTTTCACAGTAATCAGTTCACTTAATCCTGCATTTTCGATATTGTCTTCGGTTTTTCTGACCGCACTTGGCGCTTTGTCTTGAGCGTAAATGGTAAAAGAAAAATCTTTGATTTTATTTAATGTTGACTGCCTAACCGTTTCAAATAGCGACGCATCATAAGTTTTCCAATGCATGAAAGAAAACTGCTTGCGATGAAGTGCATGAGGTATGCGACAAGCGATCATAGCCGCCTCAATCGCCAGTGTACCGCTTCCACACATCGGATCAAAGAAATCACATTGTCCATGGTAACCGCTAAGATGCACTAAGCCCGCCGCGAGCACCTCGTTCATTGGCGCACTATTTGTAGCTGTTTTGTAGCCTCGTAAATGCAACGAGGCCCCAGAACTGTCAAGTGCTACGGTCAATGTATCTGCACTCAAATGAAGATTAATACGCACATCAGGTTCAGCCGTATTCACGTCAGGTCGACTTTTGGTAGTGGCCCTAAAGCGGTCAACCACGGCATCCTTCGCCTTCTGTGAGACAAACATTGAGTTCGAAAAGTGGTCAGAAAAAAGAACAGTATCTATCGCAAAGGTCTTGTCTACATCAAAGTATTGAGGCCACGGAATACTGTGAATCGCCTCATAGAGTTGGTCTTGATTGATCACTCTAAAGGTAGCGATGGGCATCAGAATCCTCAGGGCACAACCCAGCGCCAAATTCGCCTTGTATAAAAAACCCATGTCGCCCTCAAAGGCGACCATTCGATTCAGCTGATTTACATTCTTCGCCCCTAAGGCTTGTAATTCATTCGCCAACACCCCTTCTAAGCCGTAAAAGGTTTTGGCCAAGAATCGCGTGTTTTGTTCAGGATTTTTCATAGTGGCATTAAAATTGAACTATTTTTGCGGCGTGAGCGCATTTACGCTTTTTACATTACCGATTCTTGCTGTAGCCATCGGAGTTCTTTTGACCGCATTAATAGGGCGATTTTCAAAATCAGCTTTATGGGTGTTGCTTCCATTTAGCGGATCTTTCTTACTCTCGATCACTTTATTCGAATTACTTCCCGAATTATTCGCTCAGCCTGAAACCAAAGGTATATCTCTAGCGGTGTTAACAGGAATATTATTGCAGATAATTTTAGAGTTCTTCTCTAAAGGAGCCGAGCACGGACACGTTCATCTTAATGAATCCCATAGATCGAGCGCTTATTTTTACGCTGTTTTTTTGGCCCTTTTTGTGCATGCCTTCATCGAAGGTGCTCCACTTTCGCAGAACGAACATCTTTCTTACGCGGTATTTTTGCACAAAGTCCCAGTTAGTATGGTGCTCTTTCAATTTCTGTTCCAGGCCTCACGATCCAAAACTTTTTCAACCCTCGCTCTACTCGTTTTTGCATTGATGACCCCACTAGGCATGCTACTCGGAAATGCCATTGAAGGTCAAGCCATTGAAAAATATATACATGCCTTGTCTGCCGGTATATTTCTTCATGTTTCAACGGTCATTCTATTTGAATCCGAAAAAGGACATCGTTTTAACAGCAAGAAAATTGCGGCGATCATCAGTGCGATCGTTGTAGCCTATTTTATTTAGAAATGCGATAGAGGCGTGTCACGTGATCTTCAAATAAGGCAGGCGCTTCAAGTACCAATTCAAAAGTCTGAGATAGCCACAATAACTCGGTAGGCTCTTTGGTGTTGGTCAAAATATACCCTTTTGAATGATCAGTTACATACTGCGCTAGCGCTTCTCTCGACTGAACAACGGTAAACGTCCGCTGCATTTGAATCAAAAAAGCCGGATCTAGACGTTTATACACTACTATCGACCCTTGTTCGACCCAAGGACGGGCCTTTTCAACAGGAGACAGGGTGTTCATTGATGGCAATGCAAGGCCCCAAACCATCCAAGCAACTAGCATCCAACTTAATCCAAGCAACAGTATGAGCTTAGAATAGGCCCATTTACGAAGACGCCATAACAACCCTGCAGGCACCAAGACCAAAGGGGCCAGAACGAATGACACATAGGCGATATCCGCTAGTGCTGGGTGTGCTTTTAGCGCAAAAAAAGCACCCAGCAAGATGAATAGCCCTAAGACCAATAAGACCCACACTCCCCATAAGAATGGCCTTCTTTTATCTTCGAGCTGCAAATGGTAGAAGTAATCGGCGAGCATCACCCCTAAAAACGCAAAAGATGGCATGGGATAGTTGGGTAGTTTAGTCTCAGAGAAACTAAAGAAGACCACTACCACCGCAGCTACCGAGAAGCAAAATCTTAAAAACTCATTAGAGGTACTTCTTTGATAAACGTGTTTTACTGCTGGAATGAGCCAAATACCGAAAGGAAGCAGGCCGGCAATCACCAGTAAAGGAGTAATGATGAATGGCCCACCATGCCCTTCTTTTTCATCACTAAATCGATTGAGGTTATGATCGAGAAAAAAGCCTTCAGTAAAAGCTCCGTCTGTAGA
>JBJOGS010000027.1:0-11924 GCA_046048095.1 Bacteroidota bacterium | reverse complement strand
CCTGAGCAACCACTGAAAGGAATCGTCGGATGTGAACTTCAGGTCACTCATGACCGACTCAATAAATCCACCAAAGACAATGGCTATTCACTTGTCTTATTGGCAAAAAACAAGCAGGGCTACCAAAACCTTTCTAAACTCACCTCAAAAGCGTACACTGAAGGATTTTATTACTTGCCAAGAATTGATAAATCTCTTTTGCTCGAGCACGCCGAAGGCCTAATCGTGCTGTCCGGAAATCTCTCAGGAGAAGTATCGAACAAAATCTTGACGCAAGGCGAGCAACAAGCCGAAGAGGCCTTGGTTTGGTACCAATCAAACTTTAAAGACGACTTTTACCTCCAAATCACACGTCACGGACTTGAAGAAGAAGGGCCTGTAAATAAGACGCTCTTAAGACTAGCTAAGAAGTATGAAGTCGCCGTGGTCGCGACCAATGAATGCTATTACGAAAAGGCTGAAGATCACGAACTGCAAGATCTATTGCTGTGCGTTAAAGAAGGAGAACTGAAAGAAACCCCTGTCGGACGGGGACGCGGTTTTCGAAACGGACTGTCGAACGACTCATTCCACTTCAAGTCTAGCGCCGAAATGAAAGCGCTTTTTGCCGATATCCCACAGGCCATAATAAACATTGGGGCCTTACTCAATAAAATTGAAAATTACGAGCTAGCACGTGAGGTATTGTTGCCAAATTTTGACATTCCAGAGGCATTTATCGATCCAAAAGATGCCCTTGACCAAGGCAAGAGAGGTGAAAATGCCTATTTAAGACACCTGACCTATCAAGGGGCCGCAAAGCGTTATGGGACTTTGAGTGAAGCATTGACTGAGCGGATCGATTTCGAGCTCAAGACGATTGAAAACTCAGGCTATCCGGGATATTTTCTGATTGTTGAAGACTTTATTCGAGAAGCTCGAAACATGGGGGTTTCTGTGGGCCCCGGAAGGGGGTCTGCCGCTGGATCAGCCGTAGCCTATTGCTTAGGCATCACCAACATTGACCCTATAAAGTATGACTTGCTATTTGAGCGCTTTCTCAACCCAGATCGCGTCTCACTTCCGGATATCGATATCGACTTCGATGACGAAGGGCGTCAGCGGGTAATCGATTATGTCATTCAAAAATACGGCTCAAACCAGGTGGCACAAATCATCACCTATGGCACCATGGCCGGAAAGTCGGCAATTAGAGATACCGCAAGAGTACTTGACCTTCCGCTTTCAGAGGCCGATCGCTTGGCAAAACTGCTACCCGATATGACCAAACTGGCCAAGATCTGGGACCTCGACGCAAAGACCCTTCAGCAATCGTACCGCAGCGAGGAGGCCAAAAAAATCGCAGAACTTCAAGAAGTCTCCAAGGCCAATGACGATTTAGGACGCACCTTAAACATTGCCAAACGACTTGAGGGGACTGTCAGAAACACCGGAATTCATGCGTGCGGAGTAATTATCACTCCTGACGACATCACCAATTTTGTTCCGGTGAGTACGGCGAAAGATGCTGAGATGTGGGTCACGCAGTTCGACAACTCTGTAGTCGAAAACGCCGGACTACTCAAAATGGACTTTCTAGGGCTTAAGACTCTGACCCTAATCAAAGACACGGTTAAAATTGTCAAGGCACGCTCAGGCGTCACGCTTGATCCCGATTCGTTTCCACTTGATGACCAAGCGACCTATGAACTCTTTCAACGCGGAGAGACCATTGGGATATTTCAATACGAATCGCGAGGGATGCAGAAATACCTCAAAGAACTCAAACCGACCACTTTTGACGACTTAATTGCGATGAATGCCCTCTATCGTCCAGGGCCACTCGAGTACATCCCCAGCTTTGTCAACCGCAAACATGGCAAAGAGGCGATTACATACGATCTGCCCGAGATGAAAGAGTATCTCGAGTCGACTTACGGCATCACAGTATATCAAGAGCAAGTGATGCTACTATCTCAAAAATTGGCATCATTTAGCAAGGGTGAAGCGGATGTGCTGCGCAAGGCGATGGGTAAAAAGAAGAAAGACCTCATCGATCAATTGCGGCCAAAGTTCATCGACGGAGGGGTATCCAACGGCCATCCCAAAGACGTGCTTGAAAAAATTTACACCGACTGGGAAGCCTTTGCGAGCTATGCCTTCAACAAAAGCCATTCAACCTGTTATGCCTTCATCGCCTATCAGACGGCTTACCTAAAAACGCATTATCCGGCAGAGTATATGGCAGCTGTACTCTCAAACAACATGAATCACCTCGATCAGGTCACCCTATTTATGGAAGAGGCGAGGCGCATGGGAATCGCCGTATTGGGCCCGGACATTAATGAGTCGTACTACAAATTTTCTGTGAATCAAGAAGGCGCTATCCGCTTCGGAATGGGAGCCATCAAAGGGGTAGGTCGCAGTGCCGTTGAGGCCATTATCGAACAACGCAAAGAAAACGGTCCCTTTGTATCTGTCTTTGACTGCGCCAAACGGGTAGACCTTAGGGCCGCAAATAAAAAGGCATTCGAAAATCTAGCCATGGCTGGAGCTTTTGATTCATTTGGAGCCTCTCGAAGTCAGTATTTTCAAGAGACTTCAGACGAATCGAACTTCTTAGAAAAAATCATGCGCTCTGCGGCCAAACTCAAAGAGAATGAGCAGGCCGCTCAAGTAAGCTTGTTTGAGGATGATCCGATGGCACAGATCAGTGAACCTGAAATTCCGGTCTGTGAGCCTTGGCCTACCATGGAGCTCTTACGCAAAGAAAAAGAGGTGGTGGGCATTTACCTCAGCGGCCATCCTTTAGATGACTTCAAAAGAGAACTTCAGCTATTCACCAAGGCCGATCTTTCAGCCCTCTCAATGGATTTGGAAGGTTTGGTCGGAAAAGAACTTACCCTCGGAGGCGTGGTCACTGAAAACGAAGACCGACTCTCTAGAAACGGAAAGAAATGGGGCACCTTCACCTTAGAAGATTATAGCGGGGCGCATACTTTCAGGGTTTTCGGAGAAGAATACCTGAAATATGAGCATTTCTTCAAACCAGGAACCTTCTTATTCATGCGACTTCTGGTTCGTGAAGGGTATACCAACCGCGACACAGGTGCCAGCGGTGAACCACGCATTCAATTCAATGAAATCAAATTGCTGCAAGACGTGATGGAACAACAATCCAAAAAATTAACCCTTCACCTCAAAGCTGCAGATATTGATCACAGCAAGATCGAACAGATCGAAAAAATATTGAAGTCATTCAAAGGCAAAAAGCCTTTAGCCTTCTCATTGCACGACGATGCGCTTAGTGTACAATTAAAAAGCAGAAAACGTCAAATTTCAATCTGTGCAGAGCTCCTTGAAATGCTTGACCAAGAAAACATTCAATACGCTGTAAATGCCTAGCATTTAAGGCGCATAATTCCATAACTTTGCACGATAAATAATTTTAGCATTATGGCACTAGAAATAACTGACGCTACTTTCGAAGAAGTCGTTCTTAAATCAGATAAGCCCGTAGTGGTTGACTTTTGGGCGGCTTGGTGCGGACCATGCCGTATGGTGGGTCCGATCATTGAAGAGCTAGCACAAGACTACGAAGGAAAAGCTGTGGTTGGCAAAGTCGATGTGGACAACCACCAACAGTTCGCGGCGAAATACGGCGTCCGAAATATTCCGACCGTACTCGTTTTTAAAGGTGGAGAAATTGTGAATCGTCAAGTGGGTGTCGCGCCTAAAAATGTGTACGCTGAGGCTATTGATGCCGCATTATAAACGAACAACACCTTTCTATTTCTTTTTTACCGCTTTTTTTGGTACAAGGAAGCATAAAAGTTTATATTTGCCCCCGCTTAAGGCTCGCTAAGAGCGTTGGGTTTTTGGTCTGGTAGTTCAGTTGGTTAGAATACCTGCCTGTCACGCAGGGGGTCGCGGGTTCGAGTCCCGTCCAGACCGCATCACACAATGAAAACCGACTCACTAATGTGAGTCGGTTTTTGCATTTATAAGGCTTCGTAAAGCCGCAGGTTTTAAAGAGGCCTTATAAAGGTAAAAACCCAACAGCACGAAGTGCTGTGATTGGTTTTCATTGTGTGATGCGCAGGTAACCCCCTTGGGCCGCTTAACCAACGGTTAAGCAATCCCGTAACCCACTTTAAACTTCATTAAAAACAAAACCCCCCGAACCACTAGGTTCGGGGGGTTTTATAAATTCAATCTAACGACCCATTAGTTCTGATCGTTGATTAATGGATTATACAAGATCTCAGCCTCAGGAATCTCTAAGGTGATCAAGTTGCTGTTGTGAGGAATTTGTCTTCCAGGGAAGTCTAGGTGATTCGATGGAAGCACTACCGTACCTTTTCTGCGCTTAAGCGCTAAATACGATTTTCCTTCTCCCCAAAGCTCAATGCGCGTTTGAAGATAAATCTCATCCAAAAGCTCTGACTGAGAAAGCCCATCTACATAAGAAGAATCATCAACACGAAGGTCAAGGAGCTTCTTCAATGAGGTTCTCGCCGCAGCTAGGTCTCCGAGTTCAGCAGCAGACTCGGCATGGAGCAACCAAAACTCGGCTACACGCATGTAATGAAGGTCTGAAGTGAATCCGCTAGAAGGGCCACTAAAACGTTGGAAGTCTGGAGCCGCACCTTCGCGATAAAACTTGCGAATAGGAGCATATGGGCCTTGCGTAAATGCAGTCGATCCAAATTGTTGCTTGCGCACATCAGAATCGTCCATTGCAGCATAAAGCTCGGCGTTGATATTCTTAGGATCTCCTACCCCTGCATAACTATAGCTGTAGTAGTCGATGTGTCCCCAGAACGAAAGCAGGTTCATTCCGTTATCTGTAGTAATATCGGTTCCCCACATAATTCCAGGGTGGTTATCTACCGCGTGAAATCCTGCAAGCACTTCGGCTCTATCCATGATAGGATAGGTTCCTGAAAGAACGATCGCTTCTGTAGTTTCTTTTACTTGTTGCCATTTGTTTTGAGCGGCATATACATAGGCAAGTACCCCTCTAGCAACATCAGTATTGATCTCAAATTTTGCTGAACGCTGAAATTCAGAAAGCAATGAAATCGCCTCAGTCAAATCAGCCTCCATGAGATTGTAGATGTCACCTAAGCTGCTTTTACCCACATTCTCAGTAGAGGAGGTGTAAATAGGCAGTACAAGCTGATCGCGTTGGTGAATGTCATCCACATATAGATGCACTAAGTTAAAGTAGGCCCAAGCACGAGCAGCCTTCGCTTGGCCCATTAGGGCGCGAGCAGCAGCGGTCTCTGGCACCACATCATTACCTCCCTGTCCATCAACTACTAGGTTGGCAAGGTTGACAACGCGGTAGAGAAAGCGCCATGGAATATAATTCTCAGTAGATACGAAATCCTCTCCAACAGTAAGTTCAGAGTTCCATCTCCACCATCCGTAGCGCTTAGCACCAAGAACCATATCGCCAGAAAGCAAATCCATATTCATGTCATTGCTCTTTACACCAAAGTCAGAGTGACGTGTAGTTCCTCCAACACCAGAGCTGTAAAAAGTGGTGTAAATACCACCAACTGTTGCATTACCAATTTCTGAATTCACTTTACCCACCTCTCCGAGTTCTTCGGCAGAGATCAGTGAGCCCCTTGGGATTTCATCCAAGAACTCCTCAGAACACGAAAAAAGGAAAACAGTAGCGGCTGATAGTAGTAATAAACCTTTAAATGTTTTCATTGTGTTATAGATTTAAGTTGATACCCAATGTGACTGTGGTGAGCGGATTGTACTTGTAAAAATCAGAGCTACCTGTTTGAGAAGTAGTCGGATTCAAACCTCTACGTGCAGAAGTCACAAATAGGTTGTCGCCCGTTACAAATAGATCTGCTCTCTTAAAGCCGATTTTATTGATGAAGTCGTTAGGAAGCGAATACCCGAATCGAATGTTGTTCAAGGCAATGTAATCTCCTTTCACTAAGAAACGTGTAGATGCTCCGTTTTGATTCACCTGTAAGTTCGCATCGTAAACAGGTACATCAGTGATGTCACCTACATTTTGCCATCTGTTTCGCATATCTGCGTGGAACGCGTTGTTTCCTGGCAATGAGTTAGACATCAACGACTGATAGCCTGAATCAAAGATATAGCCTCCTAAAGAATAATTAAATAGGACGCTCAAGTTAAAGTTCTTGTAGCTTGAATTCACTCTGAACGCACCGCGTACATCTGGAATGAAAGTCTTACCAACGAAACGACGAGTTCCGTCATTGTAAACATCAGTTAGAGTTTCAGCAACCGTGGCTGTCGGGTTGTCAAGCAGGTACTGAGTAAGTGACTGAATTTTCTCATCACCTTCAGAGAACTCTCCGTCAAAGTCGTTGTCCACAAAGTTCATGAACCATTGCGCCTTTCCAGTAGTCGCATCTACACCTGCATATTCTCTAATGTAATAATCGTAACGCGAACGTCCGTTCTCCCATCCGTAGAGGCCATCCACCTGAAATTTCTGTTCAAACCCGGTTGAAGGATCAAGCGGAAGCGCCTGGAATTGCTCACCGAATGATTCACCATTGAGTCCGATAGACAGCGAACCTTCTCTGGTATTGATGATATTGAAATCGATGTCAAACTCAAGACCTGAAGTCTGGATACTTCCGTCGTTCACATCAAGCAAAGCGTAACCAGCTGATGGCCCAACACGTCTTGAGAAGAACATATCGTTGATGGTTTTTTGGTAGTAGCCCAATTCACCGTCGATAAAGCCTCCGAAAAGACCAAACTCGATACCTAAATCGAGCATGTCTGAACGCTCCCAAGTCAGGTCTCTGTTTCCTTTCGTGTCAAATGAAAGCGACACCTTGTCATTCAAGTTTTGAATTGAGAACAAGTCAAACCCTGGATAGAATCCGTTTCCACGGGCCTCTCCAATGCTACCGTAGCTTCCTCTTAGCTTCAAGTAGTCGATACCGTCTACATTAAAGAACGCTTCGTCGCTAAGTATATACGAGAATCCGAAGGCGTAGAAATTACCCCATTTCTCATTCACAAAACGTGAAGATCCGTCGCGGTTAAAGCTTGCAGTCAAGAAATAACGGTCTTTAAATCCAAGATTTAAGTTACCCACATAGCTCTCAAGCGAATAGGCTTGAGTATTTGAACCTGGGTTGTAAGGAAGTACTACCGCGTTATCCAACTCTAATCCATCAGGACGAACTAAGTTGGTCATCGCAGCAGACAAGAAGTTATTCTCGTACTTCTGAGAAAGGTGGTTGACAAAAAGATCTGTGGTGAACTCACCAAAATCTTTAGCATAACGAAGACCTGTTCGCACCGAATAGTTTACGGTCTGAGACTTAGACTTGTAGATGCTTCCGCCAGCTCCTTTAGCAGGGCTGTAGAAAGGTTCGTCTAGATTGTCATAGTTCGACATGGTGTACTGTACCGCCGTATTGTTCTCAAAGGTCAATCCATTGAAAATGTTCACGCGAAGGTCTTGGTTGAAGTTGATAGCATGCGCCTTCGTTCTGTTTACATCTAAGAACGAGTCAGCCACCCCATTGGTAAGAGGACCAAAACCTCTCTGAAGACCGTAATCGTATAAGAATCCTCCGTAGATCGGATCTTCAATGGTCTGGCCATTCTCATCGCGCAAGAACAACGGATAAATCGGAGGCAAGTTATTCACCCACCAGAATTGGCTACTTGAGTTACTTACGTTACCCGCGTTGTTGGTAATATCGTAGTTGTATGCCAATGTATTTGAAAGCTCAATGAAATCTCCAAACTTCTGATTGGTACGAATACGGGCATTGATTCTCTTGTAATCTGAATTAACCGCGTAGGATTGATCATCAATATATCCGAAAGAGGTATATACTGAAGAGCGATCAGAAGAGTTAGAGATACCTACAAAAACCTCTTGACGATTGGCATCTTGAAACGCAAAGTCATTCCAGTTTTCTGGGGTATATCTTCTTGAGTAGTTGAACCAATCAGGACGTGTCGTAGTTCCTGCAGGACCATTTGACCACATATTGTACATCGGATCAATCCCCGCAGCTCCAAAAATGCGCTCATTGGCAAAAATGGTAGCATTAGCGTATTGGTCAGTGCTCACCTCACCAGAGGCAATCAACTGGCGCCCTCTTTGGTACAATCCGTCCCAAGTGACATTCATAAATTCTTCAGGAGAAAGAATGCGGTCATATCGCGGCATCCCTTCGTAGTTCACCCCTGATTTGATAGTCACATCAATTTTATCACCAAGGTCAGAACCCTTTTTAGTGGTAATAACGATTACCCCGCTGGCCCCTTGAGATCCATAGAGCGCCGTAGCCGAAGCATCTTTTAGTACGGTCACCGAAGCGATATCATTTGGGTTAATGTCGTTCAATGATCCTTGAAACGGAGCATCATCAACGATGTAAAGCGGATCAGCATTACCATTGATCGAACCAAATCCTCGAATTCGAACAGATGAATCAGAACCTGGCAATCCAGAAGTTCTAATGACGTTCACCCCAGCGGCCTCACCGGCTAACGCTTGAGAGACGTTCGTAAACGACTTTTGGCTAATGTTTTCACCGGTTACTACCTTCGCTGCTCCAGCAAACGACTTCTTCGATTCACGTCCAAAACCGGTAACCACCACTTCATCAAGCTGGTTTCCAAGTTGTAGATAAATCTCTAAAGTGGATTGTGAACCAACGGCAACCTCTTGCGTTTTGTAACCGATATAGCTGATTACAAGCGTTTGAGATGCGTTAGCGTTAATTTGAAAGTTTCCATCAAAATCGGTAGCTACACCAAATGAGGTCCCTTTTACTACGACGGTGGCTCCTGGAAGTGGTTCGCCAGTCTCATTGTACACTTTACCATCGACTCTACTCTGAGCGAGTACGGTCGAGAGCGACGCTACAAAAAGTAGCATGCTAAATAGAATTTTCTTCATTTCATTAAGTGTTAGTCGCGCAAATTTACGACGATTTTATATAATGATTAACAGACTTTAACACATTCTGTTTAGAAAATCAGGCATTTGGTTAAACATTTAGTTGATAAAGTTTTTAATTACTTAATAAAGAGTTTACGTTGAACATTTAAAAATACTAGTAATTTTGCGGCGTAAACGTAAATCTAAACCTCATTTAACATGAAAAAAGTCTTTTCCCTGTTGGCTTTTTCGGCTGTTCTATTCGTCAGCGCACAAGCCCAACAAGAAAGTGATTCGATGCTGACTCAAGAGCTTGAAGAAGTAGTCGTGTCTTCACGTGTAATCGACGTAGCCAAAGAACGCGTTACTCCTGTAGCAGTTTCTACTATTACTGCGTCTGACGTGACACTTAGAGTAGGTAACCTCGAGTTTCCTGAGATTATGAACAACACCCCTGGGGTGTATGCCACTAAACAAGGTGGAGGATACGGAGATAGCCGTATCAGCTTGCGCGGTTTTACTCAGAGCAACACCGCCTTTTTGATCAACGGTCAACCGGTAAACGACATGGAAAACGGTTGGGTGTACTGGTCAAACTGGCAAGGGCTAACTGATGTTACCTCAAGCATCCAAATTCAAAGAGGTTTAGGAGCTTCGCGTCTAGCCGTACCTTCTGTAGGAGGAACAGTTTCAATCTTTACTAAAGCTGCAGACCGAAAGGCTGGAGGGGTATTCGCTCAAATGCTAGGTAACGACGGATACACCAAAACAACCGCTGTTCACAACTCAGGTGTAAACGAAAAAGGATGGGCCACTTCTCTCCTTCTTACTTACTGGAGAGGAGACGGATACGTCAACCAAACTCAAGGAGAAGGCTGGACCTACTTCGCAGCTGTAGGGTATACGCCAGAAGGGTCTAACCACCAGTTCAACCTAACCATGCTTGGAGCCGGTCAATGGCACCACCAAAGAGACACTTGGGTATCAATCAGAGATCACCAGAACTTTGGAACAGACCACAAAGACGGTATCGACAGACGTTGGAATACCGACGGAGGGTACCTCAATGGCGAAGAGTACAACATGAGAAGAAACTTCTACAACAAGCCTCTTGCCACCTTCAACTGGGACTGGGACATTGCTGATAACATCCAATTAAATACTTCTGTATACGCCTCTGCTGGTCGCGGAGGAGGAACAGGTACTCGCGGAAACAACTTTAGAAATGCCGCGATAGACATGTATCCATTCAACATAGACCTTACGAAACACTATCTTGAGAATGGTCGTGGAACGCGTTTCCCCGATGGTACCATCAATTTTGATGCCGTGGTTGCTACCAACCGAGCCAATGCTCAACCTTATTCAGGACCAATCTCAGGTTATGCAGGTAAATTAATCGGTTCGAACGGATTTAGAAACGACGGAGTAAGTCGTGATATTATGATCCGTCGTTCTTCAATGAACTCTCACGACTGGGTGGGTGCCATCTCTTCATTAGACATTCAGGCAGATAAATTCCGTTATTCTCTAGGGGTAGACCTTAGAACTTATACTGGGTACCACTACCGCGTACTTAATGATTTAATGGGCCTTGACGGATACTATTCTACTGGAAACCAAAACTCGGCAGGTTTAATTATTGAAACCGAAGTAGCTGCTGATCCATTTAGAAACACAGGTATTCGTGGACCAATGATCGATTACTACAACGTAGGGGTGGTAAAATGGGCTGGATTTAACGGTCTAGTAGAGTACAACAACGACGACAAATTCACTTCGGTACTTCAGGCAGGTCTTTCAAACCAAAGCTACCAGCGTTTAGACTACTTTGATCAGGTAGGCAACCCTATTTCTGCGGTTCAAGATTCTCCAGGTGGATACGTTAAAGGAGGGGCTAACTTAAACCTTGACGCCAACAATAACGTGTTTTTCAACGCCGGATACATCTCACGTCAACCACTGTTTGACGCCGTATTCCCAGGTTTTGCGAACAACATCAATCCTGATCTTCAAAACGAAGAGATCACCTCGATCGAGGCGGGATATGGTTTCGCTTCATCAAGCTTCAAGTTAAACGCCAACGTGTACTCTACAGTTTGGGGTAACCGCTTTATCTCAAGAGGATTCACTCTAGATGGAGGTACTCAAGGTACCGCTCAGTTCAAGGATGTTGACGTATTGCACCAAGGAATCGAGCTTGAGGCTACCTACTATGCCACCCCAGACTTTAGACTAAAAGGGATGCTTTCAGCAGGTGATTGGAGATACACCAAAGACTTCACCTCAGAAGTGTTTGACGATACGAATCAAAAAGTAGGTGAAGGAACCATTTACATCAAAGATGCTAAAGTAGGTGATGCGGCTCAATTCGTATTCTTCACTGAAGCCATGTATCGCGTAGGCGCCTTGTCATTTGACCTAGGTTATCGATTTGTAGATGGTCTTTACGCAGACTACAGCATTGTTGCCTCTGACTTCTTAAACCCAAATAATGACGGTGCGGTAAAACTTCCATCGTATGGGCTAGTAGACTTTGGAGCCATGGCACGTTTCGATCTATTCGGAAACGACGCAAGCTTTAGAGTCAATGTGAATAACCTATTTGATACCGTATACATTGCAGAGTCAAATACAAACATCCATGCCACTTCAGGATCTCAAACTTGGAATGGTGTTGACGTGAACAACTCTGTATGGTTTGGATTTGGAAGAACTTGGAATGCCACATTACGCGTTAATTTATAATACGTTCTTCTGCCTTATTCTCAAAAGGGAGCTCTACATGAGCTCCCTTTTTGTTTGGCAAAAAGTGTAACCTGAGTTACCTTATCCCCCCAAGCGAGGTTTTAGTTTTACACAACCAACGTATGTAAACCCAAATTAAGTTTTACCTTAAGGTCACTTTCATCAACAACCATGATCAAAGACTTACACCAGATATATGGCGGCATTTTCGAGTCGGCACTATTGCAAGAAATCAATCAGGTAGGCACGTATCGTGAGATTGAGGCGGGAACCG
>JBJOGS010000026.1:0-14117 GCA_046048095.1 Bacteroidota bacterium | reverse complement strand
CTTTTGTGCGGCCAACAATTCACTCGTGTAATCTACCCCGTCTCGCATCAGCGTAAAATCGTGAATAGGTGGCTCATACCCTTTTTGAACAAGTACGGTTTCTACTTGACCTGTAAAGGTTCCGCTGTGCTCAGGAAATGATCCGTCGGTAGTGATGTACTCTATTTGACCATTAGTTTCAAAGGCCCAAGTATACTCGTAAATCTCTTCTGGAGCATCTTCTGGCACTTGCATCGATGCCTCAATATTTGCTCCGACATAATACGGCCTAAAGTCAAATACAGGCAAATGCTGCAGTACATAGTATGCATACCCCGCACAAAACAAGACACTGAAGCTCACCAAAATTTGGCGCATAAACAGACTAAAAAGCGGCTGAACATGCGAATTCTTGAACCACAACCACAATACAAAGACCAAGAGAATCACATCTTTGGTAAAAGACTCCCAAGGTGTAAGCTTTATGGCGTCGCCAAAACATCCGCAGTCGGTGACCTTATTGAAATAAGCCGAATAAAAAGTGAGAAAGGTGAAAAAGACGATTAGGCCTAACAAGCTGTATAAAGTGAATTTCTTAAAAGAACCCAGCCAAAGAAATACGCCTAGTAGCACCTCGAATACCACCAAAAACAGAGCAAGATGCAAAGCAAATGGAGCAAAGAACGGAAGGTTCAGCACTCCCACACTGAAATACTCTTCAAGTTTAAAAGAGAATCCAACAGGGTCATTCAACTTAATCAGACCTGAAAGTATGAAGATCAAACCCGTGAGGGCCCGTATCACGTGTGTCAACCCCTTCATCGCTGATTCAAATGGATTAAAGCAAAAACCGCATAGTTAAGCATATCCTGATAATTGGCTTCAATCCCTTCACTTACAAGGGTCTTACCTTGATGATCTTCAATTTGTTTTACCCGCAACAATTTTTGCAAAATGAGGTCTGTAAGTGAACTTACGCGCATATCTCTCCACGCCTCTCCGTAATCGTGGTTTTTATCAAGCATGAGCGCCTTACATTCTGACACCTTTCGCTCGTAGTGCTCGAGGGCTTGTTCAGCAGAAAGATCTGGTTGATCCGCAGGGCCCAGATCGACTTGAATCAGTGCCATGACCGCATAATTCACGATTCCGATGAATTCGTCCTCTTGTCCTTCGGCGATTTTAGATTGCGCATTGGTCTGTAACCCTCTTATGCGTTGTGCTTTGATAAAAATCTGATCAGTGAGTGAGGCTAAACGAAGAATACGCCAAGCCGTTCCGTAATCATGTGTTTTCTTCTTAAACAGGGTTTTACACTGTTCGATCTGTTCATCAAATTGAGAAGCGGTGTCGGTCATAAAAAAATAGGCCTGTTAACGTAACTTAGCGCTTTAATTATAGCTTGCCCAAATATACAGGATTCACTCATGACCATTACTCTAAATCAGCAGCTTCTTGACTTAAGTACCCCACGCGTTATGGCGATACTCAACCTCACTCCAGATTCGTTTTATGATGGTGGAAGGTTGAACAACCAAGACCAAATTATTGCCAAGGTGCAGCAATTCATTGATGAGGGTGCGGCCATCATTGATATTGGTGGGTACTCTACTCGTCCAGGAGCTCAAGACATTTCGATTGAAGAAGAGCTGGGTCGTGTGCTTCCGGCCATTGCATTGATTCGCAGTCACTTTAAGAACATCCCCCTTTCGATCGACACCTTCAGATCAACCGTAGCAAGGGCGGCACTAGAACATGGAGTTTCTATGGTCAACGATGTAAGCGGATCAGCGGCAGATCAACACATGCTCGACCTGATTGCAGACTTTCAAGTGCCTTATGTCGCAATGCATATGAGAGGCACCCCTCAGACAATGAATAAGCTCACTGATTATGAGGACATTGTTTTTGAAATCCGACACTATTTCTCGTCCCTTGCCGAAGCAACCGCGAAACGCAATATCAATGATTTGATTATCGATCCAGGACTGGGATTTGCTAAGACTGTACCTCAAAACTTTTACTTGCTGCAGCACTTAGATGCCTTTCAATTACTCGAGTTACCGCTGCTTGTTGGTCTGAGCAGAAAATCGATGATATACAAGACCCTAAACGCCACAGCAGCAGACGCCTTAAACGGAAGCACCGCATTACACATGATAGCACTAGAGCGCGGGGCACACTTACTTCGGGTGCACGATGTAAAAGAGGCACAAGAGTGCATAAAACTCTATACCGCTTTGCAATCAGAAGTCAGTTAGCACGAAATTGTACCTTTGAAAAAACAGTCTATGAACCTCACTGATTTTTTAACCTTTAAGATCACCGATGCCATTGACATTTTACTTGTGGCGCTTTTACTCTATTATGTGTACAGGCTACTCAAAGGCTCTGTGGCGATTAACATTTTTATAGGTTTAGTTATTGTTTGGGGCTTCTGGAACATCACCCGACTGCTAGAAATGAAGATGATAAGTAATATCGTAGGCGGATTCATGCAAGTCGGATTTATCGTTTTAGTCGTGGTATTTCAGCAAGAAATAAGACGCTTCTTACTTGTGTTGGGATCAGGAAACTTCTCTTCAAAAAAAATGGGACGCTTCTTTCGATTTGTTCGAGCCGAAAAAAAAGAACCGCGAACCAATATCGGAGCCTTAGTAGAAGCCTGTGAAAAATTGAGCGCACAGAGATTGGGCGCCCTGATTGTCATCGAGCGAAACGACAGCCTCGATTTTGTAAAAAACAGCGGAGACAGCATGGACATCACCTTGAATGCCCCCATCATTGAAAGTATCTTTTACAAAAACAGCCCTCTTCACGATGGGGCAGCAATTATAAGGGCAAACAAGATTGTTGCCACGCGAGTGATTTTGCCGGTGAGCAACGCCAAGGATATTCCGGCTCAGTACGGACTAAGACACAAAGCAGCCATTGGTATTACCGAAAATACCGATGCCATTTGCCTCGTGGTCAGTGAAGAACGCGGAGAAATCTCTTACATCAAAGAGAAGAATTTTGTTAGTTTTGATTCGATCGTTATGCTCAAAGAGAAACTAAAACGAGACTTGGCCTAGGCCGTTTCTTTGATCACATCAAGAAATTGCGCTTTGTAGAGCTCGTTATAGGCCCCTTTGCGCTGAAGTAATTCTTCATGCGTGCCCTCTTCAATGACACGCCCCTCATCAAGAACAATAATGCGATCAGCTTTTTGAACCGTAGCCAGTCGATGAGCGATGATAATCGAGGTTCTTCCCTTAGTAATTTGCTCTGTCGCCCGCTGTATCAGCTGCTCAGCATAAGTATCTACAGAGGAGGTCGCTTCGTCTAACACCAAAATACTCGGATTAGACACATAGGCCCTCAAAAAAGAGATCAACTGTCTTTGCCCACTAGACAAGGTGCTTCCTCGTTCGGTGACACAGAAGTCGTAGGCACCAGGCAATTGCTGTATAAAATCATGAACTCCAATTTCTTTAGCTGCTTGAATGATGGCCTCGCGACTCACCTGTTCATTTCCAAGACTAATATTGTTTGCGATGGAATCGGCAAACAAAAACACGTCTTGAAGCACCACAGCAATGTGAGTTCTTAGACACGACAAACTGTAATCACGCACATCTACCCCATCAACCTTAATACTGCCCTCATTGATATCATAAAATCGATTCAGCAAATTGATAATAGTAGACTTTCCGGCACCCGTAGCCCCGACAATAGCGACACAAGATCCTTTTTCTACGCGAAAATCAACACCTTTGAGTACTTGCTTTTCATTGTCATAACTGAATTTGACGCCCTCAAAATCTATTACCCCCTCAACCTGATCTACCACCAACTGGCCTTTATCCTCGATGTGATCATCGGTTTCAAGAATTGCAAACACCCTAGAGGCGGCAACCATTCCCATTTGAAGTACATTAAACTTGTCAGCAATATGACGCAACGGACGAAATAAAAGTGACGACAACAAGATAAAAGTGAAGATATCCCCATAGCGCTCAGCGGTGATACCTCCTACATTTTGAACCCCACCATACCACACAATTAGACCGACAGTTATTGACGCAAGCAATTCAGCCACTGCGAAAAAAATCGAGTTGTACCAAACGGTTTTCAACCAAGCATCTTGATGCCTTCTATTAATCTGCTCAAAGGAATTAGCCTCGATCTGTTCTCGGTGAAATAATTGAACAATTTTAATTCCGGCTAAACGCTCTTGAGCGAATGAATTTAGAGCCGCAATCTGAGAGCGAACCTCAACAAAAGCGACCTTCATCGACTTTTGAAACCATCGGGTGGCATAAAGTATAAGCGGCATAATCGCGAATACCAAGAGTGCCAGACGAAAATTCAAAGCGAGCATTACGCTGGCCACCACCACCATTTTTAAAACATCAGCGACGATCATGAAGAACCCCTGACTAAAGATTTCTCCAATTTTTTGCATATCCGACACTGCACGAGTCACCAACACGCCAATAGAAGACTTGTCGAAATAGGCCATTCTAAAACGAATCATCTTCGAAACCAACTTCACTCGAACGTCTTGAATCACAGACTCCCCTAATAAATTCGCGGTATAGGTGAACAGAAGTTGAAAAAACACTTCACCCAAAAGCACCAAACTCATGGTGATCACGAGTGAAAAGAGCAGTTCAGCATCGCGATTCGTGATCGCTTCGTCAATCAATTGTCCTACGAGCGATGGGGTAAGCACTGCAAAACCCGAAATGAGCAGCGCAGAAATAGCTGAAACAATAAATACACCTGAATAAGGTCTAGTGTACGCAAAAATCTTCGCGAATAATCTATAATCAAACTTGGTCTTTGAAGTTTTGTCAGTTTGCATGCAATCTTAATTCGGGGTATTCAATGGCAATCAAAGATAATCCTTTTGCAGGCACTGAAACACCTGCCTCTGACCGCGATTTTGAAGCAATAAGCTCTGGAATGCTGCTAAGCGCGCGCTTGTGCCATCCGACTTCGACTAAGGTACCGACAATCGCCCTGACCATATTTCTCAAAAAACGATCGGCGCGAATTTCGAAATGAATTTCGTGGGCCTGCTGAGTGAACCTGGCGTAAGCGACAGTACAGATAAAGGTTTTCACATCGGTATGAGACTTAGAAAAGCACTCAAAATCATGAGTGCCAATTAAATACTGAGCCGCAAGATTCATCGACTCGAGATCTAGGGGCTGATGCAACTGCCAAGTGAAGCGTTCGCTAAAGGGATCTTTTCGAGTACTGATGCGATAACGGTAGGTACGTGAAATGGCATCAAATCGAGCGTGAGCCTCGGGATGCACTTCAACAAGTTTAGAAATAACAAGGGCCTCGGGGAGAAATCGATTCAACCGATGGATGAGCGCTTGGACATCAAAAGCCTGTGAATAATCAAAATGGACCACCATGTGCGCTGCATGCACCCCTGCATCTGTCCTACCGGCCGCAACTACTTCAATCGGTTGCCCTAAAAGCACAGATAACGCCTCTTCTAGTTCTTGTTGTACAGAATGCGCATTGGGTTGGCGCTGCCATCCGTGATAGGCTGTTCCGTCAAAAGCCAATTCTAAAAAATACCGCACTATAAAGTGTATTTTAGAGCGTTAAAGATACACTTTCAATGCGCCGAATTCTACTGCTTTCTGATACGCATGGTTATATCGACGATCGCATCGTCGCGTATGCCTCTGATGCCGATGAGGTATGGCATGCTGGAGATATCGGATCATTTGATGTCACCGACGCCCTCGAACAAACAGCGCCACTTCGAGCAGTACACGGAAACATAGACGACCATCGCTTGCGTGCCACCTTCCCAGAAACACTCTATTTTCTTTGCGAAGGAATTCAGGTACTCATGACTCACATCGGTCAGTATCCTACCCGGTATTCGAAGCAAACTAAAGCCTTAATTGCGGCCCACCCCTGTAACCTCTTTATCTGCGGTCATTCTCACCTGCTGAAAGTCGCTAGAGATGCCTCACTTGGCCATTTACATATGAATCCCGGAGCTGCAGGGGTCCACGGATTTCACCATCTGAGAACGGCACTCAGGTTTACAATAAATGCAGGGAACATTGAAGACCTTCAGGTGATCGAATTCGGCCCAAGAGGTCGAATACATTCATAAAAAAGGCCCGATTTCTCGGGCCTTTTTCGCGCACTAATACTACTAAGATATCTGGTTTAACGCAAGCGGTCAGCAGATTTTACGAGATCTTCATCATGCTTGATAGCCCTATTGGCGAGGACTAACAATACGATAGAAAAAACTGGAATCAGCATCCCAATACCCTTCTCAGGCGAGGTGCCTCCGGATAAGATTAGCGACCGATAAACGAAAAATCCTAGTAAAAACAATTGAAGCAACAAGTTGATACGGTTAATCACAAACTGCTGCTGACGATTTCTAAAACGAAAGATAGCGCCCAAGGCTAAAAAAGTAACAAGCACCGATTCAGCGAACACAATGAGCTGCGCGCTCCCTTGAAGATTGAAGCCCAGCGATCCGGTGAACACAGCTACAGCCATCACCGCAGAGATCAGTCCAACCACAAAGAGATATAAAGATTGTATACGTTGAATCATAGGTGCTCCAAAAGTAAATTGGTTTTTTTAATCCTCATATTTGTATTTAAATTTTCTTTGTATCATTGCAAAGGAAACGAGATCACCACACACTTCTTCCTCTCGATCCCCCTCACTTATAATTACTTGATTTTCTTCATAAATATTCATTTTCATGTTTGACATTGACGCCTTGGGCGCGAAAAAGCTGACTGAGCTTCAAGAAATCGCTGCTCAGCTCAAAATTTCCAAATTTAAGACCCTAAAAAAACAGGATCTGATCTATCAAATCCTAGATGTTCAGGCGCAACGCCCAGAACGTGTGGAGCCACTTGCAGCAGCTGAGAAGACAGAGAGGCCAGAGCGCCAAAAAGAGGTGAGAGTTGCGGCTACACCAAGACCAGAGCGCAACCGCCCCGAACGCAATCGAAAAGATGAGGGTTCAAAAGAACTCGACGTGAAAGCTGCATCAGGAGAGTCACAACCAAAGCACGCTAACAAAAGCCATCACTCGAATTCGCGCAACCACCGGGCAAACAATGGCAACCCTTCCCATGGAAATCAGCAAAATGGAGGCCACCAAAACGGTAACCAGCAGAACGGTAACCACCAAAACGGCAACCACCAGAACGGCAATCACCAAGGAGAGAAAAACAACAATTTCGACAAAGATCTTAAAAGCAGATACAAGCAGCCTGAATACGAGTTCGAAGGAATTATCGATAGCGAAGGTGTATTAGATATCATGTCTGACGGATACGGCTTTCTGCGTTCTTCAGACTATAATTACCTTGCCTCGCCAGATGACATTTACGTTTCTCAATCACAAATACGCTTATTTGGTTTAAAGACAGGGGACACGGTTTTAGGAAGTATCAGGCCTCCTAAAGAAGGAGAGAAGTACTTTCCACTGATTAAGGTGACAAAGATTAACGGTCTTGACCCCAATGTCGTTCGAGATCGCATTTCATTTGAGCACCTGACTCCGCTCTTTCCAAAAGAAAAGTTCAATGTAGCCGGAGTACGCAGTACCGTGTCAACACGGATCATCGACTTGTTCTCTCCAATCGGAAAAGGTCAACGCGGAATGATTGTGGCACAACCTAAGACGGGTAAAACCATGCTCTTAAAGGACATCGCGAATGCGATTGCTGCCAATCACCCAGAGGTGTACCAAATCATATTGTTAATCGATGAGCGCCCTGAAGAGGTGACCGACATGCAGCGCAACGTTCGAGGCGAGGTAGTCGCATCGACCTTTGATAAGGAAGCCGCCGAACACGTACGCGTAGCCAATATTGTAATTGAAAAAGCAAAGCGCCTTGTAGAATGCGGTCATGACGTAGTGATCTTACTGGATTCTATCACACGCTTGGCTCGAGCCTATAACACCGTACAACCAGCCTCTGGAAAGGTATTGAGCGGAGGGGTAGACGCCAATGCCCTTCACAAGCCAAAGCGATTTTTCGGGGCTGCTCGAAATATTGAAAACGGCGGATCGTTGACCATCATTGCTACCGCTCTTACTGAAACAGGATCAAAAATGGACGAGGTGATCTTTGAAGAGTTCAAAGGTACCGGAAACATGGAGCTTCAATTAGACAGAAAAATTTCGAATCGACGCATATTCCCTGCAATCGATCTCATTTCGTCTTCTACCCGAAGAGACGACCTTTTACTGGACGAAAGCACTATTCAGCGCATGTGGATCTTGCGTAAATACCTAGCAGACATGAATCCGGTTGAGGCCATGGAATTTATCGGACAGCGCATCGGTCAAACCAAAAACAACGATGAGTTCTTACTTACCATGAACGAGTAAGCCCACAAAAAAGTTTAGGAATAAAAAACGCGCCCTGCAAGGCGCGTTTTTTTATGGTGCAAAGTGCAGCGCTTTTCGTTAAGCCAGCTCTGCCACTTTCTTGGCTAACTTACTTTTGAGGTTGGCCGCTTTATTGTGATGAATGATATTCTTTTTTGCAAGCTTATCAATCATACCGAAAACAGAAGGAAGCTGCTTTTCAGCTTCACCTTTATTCTCTTCTGCACGTAGCTTCTTAATAGCTGTACGCACAGTTTTGTGCTGGTAACGATTGCGAAGACGTACTACTTCGTTTCTTCTGATGCGCTTTAAAGCTGACTTATGATTTGCCATAATTGTTATAAATCTTGTAGCCCGTAGGGGAATCGAACCCCTGTTACCAGGATGAAAACCTGGCGTCCTAACCCCTAGACGAACGGGCCGATTAAACCCTTAAAAATTAATTTTCAATAAAACTTGTAGCCCGTAGGGGAATCGAACCCCTGTTACCAGGATGAAAACCTGGCGTCCTAACCCCTAGACGAACGGGCCATCATGCGCAATAAATTGCGGATGCAAAAATACAACTATTTTTAAGTCTCGCAAACGCCCCAACCTATTATTTAATACGCTTTTGCAAATAAAACTCTGCGATTCGAAGGTTTCCCTGAGTAAATGCAAACTCCCGGTTCTTCTGGGGCATCTAGTGGGATACAGCGAATCGTCGCTTTGGTTTCATCCTTAATGCGTTCTTCGGTTTCTGCGGTTCCATCCCAGTGCGCCAAAACAAACCTCCCTTCGTTCTCGAGTTGCTCTTTAAACGAAGTGTAATCATCTACTTTAGTCGTATGAGCGATCTGGTGCTTCAACGCTTTATCAAACAACGCCTGTTGCATTTCTTCTAACAAGCTTTCAACTCGATCAAAAATAACTGCTGCTTGCACTGATTCTTTGGTTAATGTATCACGGCGTGCGAGCTCATAAGTCCCTTCACTTAGGTCACGCTCTCCGATCGCAATTCGCAGCGGTACTCCTTTCAGCTCGTATTCGTTGAATTTAAATCCGGGCTTATGGGTATCGCGATTGTCATATTTGACCGATATACCTCGCTTTCTAAACGCCTCTACAAGTGGTTTCACATGGGCGTCGATCATGCGCAACTGTTCTTCTCCTTTGTAAATCGGCACAATAACCAACTGAGTCGGAGCTAAGGCCGGAGGCAACACTAGGCCGTGATCGTCGCTATGCGTCATCACCAGTGCTCCCATCAAGCGGGTCGACACTCCCCAAGAAGTCGCCCAAACAAACTCTTGCTGCCCTTCTTTGTTTGCGAATTTCACATCGAAGGCCTTGGCAAAGTTCTGACCTAGAAAATGCGAAGTGCCCGCCTGAAGTGCCTTTCCATCTTGCATGAGCGCCTCTATACAATAGGTCTCTTCTGCGCCGGCAAAGCGCTCACTCTCACTCTTCGTACCTTTAATTACTGGCATCGCCATAAATCGCTCTGCAAAATCCGCATACACGTGCATCATCTTCTCGGCTTCTTCAATGGCCTCTTCTTTTGAAGCGTGAGCGGTATGCCCTTCTTGCCACAAAAATTCTGCGGTGCGCAAAAACAAACGCGTTCTCATCTCCCACCGTACGACATTGGCCCACTGATTATAGAGCAGCGGAAGATCGCGGTAAGACTGCACCCATTTGCGGTAGGTATCCCAAATAATGGTTTCAGAGGTCGGACGCACAATCAGCTCTTCTTCGAGTTTCGCCGCTTCATCCACAACGATACCCGAACCGTCCTCTGCATTTTTCAATCGGTAGTGCGTGACTACAGCACACTCCTTAGCAAAACCAGAAACGTGTGAGGCTTCTTTCGAGAAATAAGACTTCGGGATAAAGAGAGGAAAGTATACATTCTCATGCCCAGTGTCTTTGAACATCTGATCTAAAGCATGTTGCATTTTCTCCCAAATCGCATAACCGTAAGGCTTGATCACCATACAGCCTCGCACTCCTGAATTTTCAGCTAAATCGGCTTTAATAACTAATTCGTTATACCACTTTGAATAATCTTCGGCTCTAGAAGTTAGATTCTTGCTCATCACTGTGATTTTGGCATAGAGATTGCCCTTTAAAAATTGGGTAAAACTAAGTAAATTTAGAGATATGAAGCAGGCAGTTAGAACAAATGATCAGTACAAAAATCAAGGCACTCTCCTTTTTTTATTCGGAAGTCTCTTCGGGATTCTATCCTTGAGTTCATGTATTAGTTATTATCCTGTATCCTACCGCACGCATCAGTACAAAGAAGGAGAATTTCGTTCACTCTCAGAGGGTGCACGTGCGCAAGACATCGATCGAGAGGGCGCGCTTTTTTATGAGAATTACTTCGGAGAAAAGGCGGCGCAACTCGCCCAAAACAATCAAGGCGAGCGTTTTACAGATATCGACGCTTATTCGAGTGGTCCTGAAACCACTTATGCCCCATTTGGGCAAAATGCACCGCGCACTCGAATAACCATCAACCAATTCAACACACCATTTGCAGGAGGATGGGGGTCAATGATGTCTCCATTTTTCTTTAATGATCCATGGGTGAATCCCTGGATCAATCCGTGGTTTGATTCCTTTTTTGGGCCTGTTTTTGGGCCATCAGAATTCTGGTACAATGGCCTTTACAATCGACGCTGGTTCAATCGCGGATGGGGGTTAGGCTGGTATGATCCTTTTTGGGGACGACCTTTGGTCTACGGTTTTGTACCAAGAAGGGCTTTTATTGCATTTTCTGCGCAGCCCCGCGTCATCCAAGGATACCGAAGTGGACCAACACGGTCGAATCCGTATTACCTAGGAGAAATAGATCGAGGTCGCTCGAATCAATCTCCCGTGCGCTCTAGTGCTATTTATGGAAGCCAAAACAGTCTTCGAAATAGCTATCAGCAAGAAATTCAGAGAAACAGTTACCCATCGCGACCCGCGCAAAACTACCGCTCTGTCACTCCGTCTTCGCGCACGCTCAGAAGCCAACAAGCACCTCAGTACAATCGTTCGAGCAATTCAACCCCTATAAGAATGAGCACCCCTAGCCGATCGTCTAGTCCGAGTCGTTCTGGTTCGACACGTTCTTCCTCATCTTCACGCTCAAATTCCAGGGGGAACAATTAATTTTGCAGCATGAGACAAATATTCCTGTTGCTGGCATTGGGTTCGTGCATTTCACTAACTCGAGCACAAACGGTTGACGATCTTTATCGATACGTAAATACACCAACGATGGGTTCGGCCCGACTAACTGCGCTAGGTCACGCAGGAGGAGCGCTAAAAGGTGACCTCTCTTCGATTCAGATCAATCCGGCCGCAGCCGCGCTTTTCGATTACGGAGCCTTTAGCCTTTCAACAGCCCTCACCCATAACAACAATCGTTCACAAACCGGAGAATTTAGAGACAACGCCTCAAAACTGAGCTTCACTCTGAGTCAAGCCGCTGGATTATTGGTTTTCGTATCCGATAAAAGCCCTTGGAACAAAGTCACCATAGGATTTAGTTACGATCAAAATGCCTTATTCAACCAAAGAATAAGGGCCGGAGGAATTGCCCAACAAGGAATAGATCAATACTATTTGGGATTTGCAGAAGGAAACAACTATATCGACCTTCTTCCGTATGACAACGAATTTATCGAGCAAGCTTACAGAAGAATCGGTGCCGACTATGGCTACGGAGCGCAACAAGGATTTCTAGGTATTTACAGTGGCCTGATCGCTCATGACGAACTAGGATACTACTCACGTTTGGATTATACTGATGTATTGCAATTTTATCGCAATTCGGTGAAAGGAGCCATTGGTCGATTTTTAGTGCATTCGGCAGCTTCTTACAAGGATCGCATCTTTCTTGGCGCTTCATTAGGCATTCACGATTTGCGCTATGAGCGTTTTAGCTACCTCAGTGAAGAGGGCTATCTCGGAAGCAATTCGAGTGCCACCGAAAGCAGATTAGACAACTACCTGTTTACCACTGGGCTCGGAGTGTCTGCGCAGCTCGGAATACTACTTAAGCTTCACAAAGCCATAGTGGTCGGGGCAAGTTATACCACGCCCACCTGGTACACCATGAATGACCAAACCGCACAAAGTGTCGGATCAGATGCAGCCCTTGAAGACCTATCGTTCATCAATTTTTCGTTGCTCAATTTCTACGATGATTACCGCATGAAACTTCCGTCATCGCTAAGCTTTAATCTTGGGATCAATTTGGCAGAAAACATCACTTTCGTGGCCGATTATCGCAGAGAGAATTACGGAGACGCACAATTCTTGCCTAATGAAAATCCCTCTTTTGCTTTAGAGAATAAGGCGATGAAGGCCGCCTACAGCACAGTAGAACGACTTGGCCTCGGTGCAGAGTTTCAAAAAGGAGAACGACTCATGCGCTTTGGGTACATGACTCAAAGCATTCCGGCCATTGGCGGATCTCTAGGAGAGCGCACAGCCATCAGCGCAGGAATTGGTCGTAAAAGAGGCAGTTCTCAGTTCGATGTGGGCCTGCGTCACGAGGTGAGCGAAGAAAATGTATTTTTCTTTGATGCCCTGCTTCCAAACGCGGCGATTGTGAAACGCGCTGACCTTAGATTGGTAGCTACATACACCTTTTCACTCTAATGGCAACTCTGCCAGAATACCTATCTTTGCGCCCAATAGTTTTTAACTCATGAAAGACGAAGTCAACGAACTCGATCACTTCAGTAGTTCAGCACACACTCCTTTGAGAACCGATGCTTTTGACCTCAGTGATGAGGTTAAAATTGAGCGCATTACTCAAAGTGTTCGCGATATCCTAGAAACACTAGGGATGGACCTCACCGATGACAGCTTGAAAGGTACTCCGAAACGAGTGGCCAAAGCCTATGTGAAAGAGTTGTTTGGCGGTCTCAACCCGCAAAATAAACCAAGCGCTTCAACCTTTGAAAACAAGTACCAATACGGAGAGATGCTCGTTGAAAAAAATATCACTCTGTATTCTACCTGTGAACACCACCTATTACCCATCGTCGGAAAAGCCCATGTGGCATATGTTTCAAGTGGTCGGGTCGTGGGATTGTCAAAAATGAATCGCATTGTTGACCACTTTGCCAAGCGTCCTCAAGTGCAAGAACGTCTCACCATGCAGATCGTTCAAGAGCTGCAGCAAATCTTAAAGACTCAAGATGTGGCCTGTATTATCGATGCGAAACATTTATGTGTAAATTCAAGAGGGATAAAAGATGTCTCAAGCAGCACCGTTACCGCCGAATACCAAGGCGTCTTTAAAACGAATGAGGCGTTGCGACGAGATTTTTTAGCCTATGTTAGCCTAGAAACTGAATTTTAAACGGTGAACACCCTTTACAAGAAGCATCAAATTCATGTATTTAACTCGCTAACGCGAAAAAAAGAAGCATTCACCCCTCTTGCTGAAGGCTATGTGGGTATGTATGTCTGTGGTCCAACGGTATATTCAAACGTCCATTTAGGAAACTGCCGCACCTTCATGTCATTTGATATGATCTACCGTTATTTGCTTCACCTAGGCTATAAGGTGCGTTATGTGCGCAATATCACCGACGCAGGTCACTTAGAGCACGATGAAGATGAAGGCGAAGATAAAATTGCCAAAAAAGCAAGACTAGAGCGCATTGAACCCATGGAAGTGGTTCAAAAATACACGGTAGATTTTCATCAGACCCTTGAAAAATTCAACCTGCTTTCTCCGAGTATCGAACCCACG
>JBJOGS010000025.1:0-2781 GCA_046048095.1 Bacteroidota bacterium | reverse complement strand
GAGATGTGCGCCATATAGTACCAAGGTGCAGCGATGAGCAGGGCAAAAATGACACCCTTAAGTGGTTGAAAAGTTCGAATCACCCTCCAACTCAATTTTCTAGCCCACCCCAAGTAGACAAAGGCCGTGAGCAGCACTATAACCGCAGCTATCGGTCCTTTTGAAAGTAAGGCCAACCCTAAAAATCCATACCCCCACCACAACGACTTCTGGCGATCACCTTGAGAAAATTCAAAGAAACACAGCAGCGAAGCAGTTACAAAAAAGATCAAATAAGGATCAGGAACCGCCATATGAAACTCGTGTGCAAATAAGAGGGCGCTAGTTAAAATAAGAGCGGTCAGATTGGAGGTCTTCACATTCAGATAGCGCTCGGTCGATCGGCTGATAACCACGACGTTAAACGCCCCTGCAACAGCCGAGAAAAAGCGGGCCGCAAATGGCCCTACACCAAAGAGGCTGTAGGACAGCATCATAAAAAAATAATGAAGCGGAGGCTTATCGGTGCGTAAGGCTTCATTAAATGTAGGCTTCCAAAAGTTTTGGGTTAAAAGCATCTCGCGTGCCGCTTCACTATTCTTGGCCTCATCTAAGATGTATAAAGGATACGCTCCGCTAAATGCAGAAAATAACGCGAATGCGACCACCCACAGAATGAGGTAACGGTACTTGGTAAAATCAGCGCTTACAGCCATTGTTTTGCATGCCATTTTCTAGGAAATACCCAAATGATCCAAAAAGCCAAAGCCGTAGAACTTAAGCCAAAAAGCGCACCAGCATAGACATCAACAAACCAGTGCTGCCCCAAGTAAACTCTCGAAATTCCGGCTAACAAAGCAAGCACTAAGAGCGCGTAGGTCATCCCCCTATGCCCAAGGTAACAAGCAAAGAAACTCGCAAAAAAGAAGGCTGTAGTGGTATGACCTGACGGAAAACTATTCAGCATCTTCATAGAAACCCCATCTATCCAATGAAATTTAGCCAGTTGAGAAATCTCACTGTAATAACCATAAGGTCTTAGCATACCATGAGCGAGCCACTGCTTAAACAGATGCACAAATAGTGCATGAAAAGCAAAGCCCAGGGTAAAAGAAAATGCCCACTTAAGTGGTTTTTTATAGAGGAAGAAAAGAAGTAGACCCAGAGCATACGTAGCATCTCCGAGGTAAGTCATGTATTCAAAAAAACGATCTAAAAACCCGTGGTGCAACCTGTTTAAGAATGAAAACACCGTGCCTTTGTCTAGCAACAACAGAGGTGTTGCAGCCAAAACGCTGTACAAAAAAGGTAAAATAGAGCGAATTGTCGTGAAATACGTACGAATCATCACCGTCAAAATTAAGCATTAAACAGAGTTTGGGAGAGCGCATCAGATAACTATCTTTGCGACTTATTAAAGAAAAGCCATGATAAAAATCACGCTTCCTGATGGGTCTGTGAAGGCGTTCGAATCAGGAGTCACCCCCCACGAGGTAGCTAGTGCTATTAGCGAAGGCCTGGCTCGAGTAGTTCTTTCAGCGCGATTCAACGAAAAAACCGTAGAGCTTTCGACACCACTTACCTCAGATGGGTCATTGGTTTTATTCACCTGGAATGACGATGAGGGTAAGAAGGCTTTTTGGCACTCTAGTGCGCACATCCTAGCTCAAGCACTTGAATCACTGTATCCCGGAATCAAACTCACCATAGGACCTGCCATAGAAAGCGGATTTTATTACGATGTCGATTTCGGCAGTCACACCATCAGTGACAAGGATTTTAAATTAATTGAAGACAAGGCACTCGAAATTGCCCGTGAAAAGCATGCATTTAGCATGCGCGCAGTATCGAAAAAAGACGCATTAGCTTATTACCAAGCTCAAGAGAACCCTTACAAGATCGAACTTATTGAGGGCCTCATTGACGGCGACATTACATTCTGTGATCACAGTAATTTCACCGACCTATGTAGAGGAGGACATCTTCCGCATACCGGATGGGTAAAGGCCTTTAAAGTATTGAGTATTGCCGGGGCTTACTGGCGTGGTGACGAGAACAAACCACAGCTCACTCGGGTTTACGCCATCTCGTTTCCAAAGCAAAAAGATCTCACCGAATACCTAGAGCGAATCGAAGAAGCAAAGCAGCGTGATCACCGAAAGCTCGGTAAAGAACTCGAACTTTTTACCTTTTCTGCTAAAGTGGGTCAGGGCCTACCCCTCTGGCTTCCAAAAGGTGCAGCACTGAGAGAACGTTTAGAAAACTTCTTGAAAGCAGCTCAAAAGAAAGCGGGATACGAAATGGTCGTCTCTCCGCATATTGGCCAAAAAGAACTATACGTCACCTCTGGACATTATGCCAAGTATGGAGAGGATAGCTTTCAACCCATCCGCACCCCCAAAGAAGACGAAGAATTTTTACTAAAGCCCATGAATTGTCCGCATCATTGCGAAATTTATAATTCTACGCGCTTTAGCTATAAAGATCTTCCCAAACGCTTCGCCGAGTTCGGTACGGTGTATCGATACGAGCAAAGTGGCGAATTGCATGGATTGACACGAGTTCGAGGTTTCACTCAAGACGATGCCCATATATTTTGTACCCAAGATCAATTGCTTTCTGAATTTGAAAATGTGATTGATCTCACTCTTTACGTACTCGGTTCACTTGGCTTCGACGACTTTACCGCACAGGTAAGCGTTCGCGATCTAGACAAGCCCGAAAAATATATAGGAGACAAATCGAACTGGGATAAAGCCGAGGCGGCGATCATTCAAGCAGCTCAAAACAAAGGGCTGAACT
>JBJOGS010000024.1:0-6613 GCA_046048095.1 Bacteroidota bacterium | reverse complement strand
TGACTCTTTGTGATTCTTATTCGGCATGATCACAAAAGCAAAAAAGCGATACAGCCAGATATAGGGCACCACCGACTTAAAGGCATTTCCTAAATGAATAAGAAAACGCGATCGAATATCTAATTTGACAATCGCCCCACCTAAAACCATCGATTGCACCCGTTTCGGGTGGCGATCTGCCATGTTTCTAATCAGTATTGTTCCAAGAGAAATACCCACGAAATGAGAGCGTTCAATAGCCAAATAATCAAGTACCTCAACGATATCATCGGCGATCGCATTAAAGGTGTATTTCGTCTTAAACGCTTGAGAAAGAGAGATTTTAGAATTTCCGTGACCTCTTAAATCAAGCAAGAGTACATTGTAATGTTTCTTGAAATCCCGGATTTGCTTAAACCATATGGTAGAACTTCCACCCGCGCCGTGTACAAAAGTGACCCATTGATCAGAGTGGGCCTCGGTGTAGGTGGTGTAATGTAGCATGTATTAAATATACAGTAATGATTGCATTTCTTGCTGCATCGCCCTGGCTTCTTTCGCAGCAGCTTCGGCGAAATCATCTTTTGATGATGCATAAATAATGGCTCTCGAGGCATTGACTAACACACCCACGGTATCGTTCTTCGCAGCATTAAAAGACTCAGAAAGCGAGCCTCCTTGCGCGCCAACTCCGGGCATTAAAAAGAAGGCATCGGGCGCCAAGGCACGTAAGTAGTTGAGCTGATCACTTTGGGTCGCTCCGACCACATACATGATGCGATCGCTGTGCGGCAGTGCTTGGGTTTTCACCATTACACGTTCGACCAGATGAGTGCTACTTTGGCTCACGTCCCACTGAAAATCAAAAGCTCCACTGTTTGATGTGAGGGCAAGCACAATTGCGGTCTTGTCTTCGTAGTCTAAATAGGGGGTAATGGTCTCTATCCCCATGTATGGAGATAGAGTAATGGCATCAAAATTCAGCTGCTCAAAGAAGGCCTTGGCATAGGCCTTTGCGGTATTACCGATATCCCCGCGCTTGGCATCGGCGATAGTAAAATGATGCGGATAATTCGCCTTAATGTATTCACTAAGCTGTTCTAAAACCATCCAACCGGGCACACCATAGGCTTCGAAGAAGGCGGTATTGGGTTTAAATGCGACACAATACGGAGCGGTTGCGTCCACTATAGCTTTACAAAAGTGCCACAATCCATCCTTTTGACCCTTCAATGATTCAGGTAATTTTTCTAAAACCGGATCAATGCCTACACAAAGAAAAGAGCCCTTCTCACGTATTTGTTGCGTCAAAAATGATCGATCCATATTAAAAAGTTTCAGAGGCTTCTTTGAGTTTTTCAGTATTCTCTACCAAACGCAGTTCATCAATGATGCGCTGAATATCACCATTGATGATTCCTTGAAGATCGTAAAGCGTTAGCCCGATGCGGTGATCAGTTACCCGTCCTTGAGGGTAATTGTAAGTGCGTATTTTAGCGGATCGGTCTCCTGAACTCACCTGAGAATTTCGCTTGGCGGCATCTTCTTCTTGACGCTTAGCTAATTCTAAATCATAAAGCCGTGAGCGCAGTACTTTAAAGGCCTTCTCTTTATTCTTGTGCTGTGACTTTTGATCTTGGCATTGCGCCACGATTCCGGTCGGAAGATGCGTCAAACGGACCGCCGAATAAGTCGTGTTTACCGATTGCCCTCCAGGACCTGATGAACAGAAATAGTCTATGCGCACTTCTTTCGGATCGATAGCTACATCAAAGTCTTCAGCCTCTGGGATCACCATCACGGTGGCAGCACTGGTGTGAACACGTCCTTGAGTTTCGGTCTGCGGAACCCGCTGCACGCGGTGTACCCCAGCTTCATATTTCAGCGTGCCATACACATCTTGCCCAGACACCTCAAAATGAATCTCTTTGAAGCCCCCGCTCGTGCCCTCATTTAGGTCGATAATATTCGTCTTCCAGCCCTTAGACTCGCAATACTTCGTATACATTCGAAACAAATCTCCAGCAAAAATACTGGCCTCATCTCCTCCTGTTCCGGCTCGAACCTCCATGACTACATCTTTCTCATCTTCGGGATCTTTTGGAATGAGCAAAAACTTAATCTCTTCTTCGATGAGTGGCAGTTTCGACTTCGACTCGTCATATTGCATGCGGGCCATCTCAATCATTTCAGGATCGTCTGACTGTGCCATCAACATTTCAGCCTCTTCGAGGTTGTTTTTAGCTTCGAGATATTCTGAACGCTTTTGAACTAACCCCTTAAGCGAGGTGTACTCTTTATTCAATTGCACGTAGCGCTTTTGATCTGATATCACATCGGGCTGAATAATCAGATCGGCGATTTCATCGTAGCGCTGCTTAATAATATTTAGTTTGTCTATCATAGATAAGCTATTGAGTCGAAATTATAGAATTTGGGCAGAGATCACTGGCAGAGCTAACGGTATTCAAAGATGCCGTATTCACTCTTTATGGTGAGTTGCTTTTGCGCACTAGCTTCTACCCTCCCTATGATCTTTGCCGGCACACCAAACGATTCTGAGATCGCGATCAAGCTGTCCGCGACATGCTCAGGCACATAGGCCTCTAAACGGTGTCCACAATTAAAAACCTTGTACATCTCGTGCCAACTTGTTCCCGACTCTCGTTGAATGGTTGAGAACAGTACTGGCACCTCAAACAGTTGATCTTTAATCACGTGAAGTTGGTCAATGAAATGCAGCACCTTCGTCTGCGCGCCCCCGCTGCAATGCACTAAACCGTGAATCAAACTGCGATCTACACGATCTAAAATTGCTTTCACGATTGGTGCGTAGGTTCGGGTCGGAGAAAGGACCAGTTTACCTGCATCCAATGGTGATCCTTGAATAGCTTGGGTAAGACCAAGGCTTCCTGAATACACCAAATCACGGGGCAATCCGGTATCGAAACTTTCGGGATATCTATCGGCGAGGGACTTTTCAAAAACATCATGACGGGCAGAGGTCAATCCGTTGCTTCCCATTCCGCCGTTGTATTGCTCTTCGTAGGTCGCCTGTCCGAAAGACGCAAAACCTACGATCACGTCATTGGGTTGAATTCGCGCATTGTCGATGACATCAGCACGTTTCATTCGGGCCGTCACGGTTGAATCTACGATAATAGTGCGCACCAAGTCACCCACATCGGCAGTCTCACCGCCAGTGGTGTGAATCGATATGCCGTACGCCTCAAGTGAAGCGACTAATTCTTCAGTTCCTTGAATGATGGCCTTAATGACTTCTTTCGGAATCAATCGCGCATTGCGACCAATAGTCGAAGACAATAAAATACGATCGGTGACTCCGACGCAAATCAAATCATCCAAGTTCATCACTAGGGCATCTTGTGCAATTCCCTTCCAGACCGAAAGGTCTTTAGTTTCTTTCCAATAGAGATAAGCGAGTGAAGACTTGGTTCCGGCCCCATCGGCGTGCATGACCACACAATAATCGGGGTCTCCGGTCAGGGCATCTGGTACAATTTTGCAAAAAGCCTTCGGAAACAGCCCTTTATCAATACCCGCAATCGCCTCATGCACCTCTTCTTTCGAAGCAGAAACTCCGCGCTGAGCGTATCGATTAGATTCTGGGGTGACCATGAGTAGTGTTTGCACAAAAATAGAACTTATGCCATTATAAATGAAAGCCATATAGCGTTGAGGCATTGACGATTCTGAGGTATCAATTTTAGCAAGTTTATAATTATTTGATAACTCGAAGGTTAGGATAAAGGATTGGTCATAGAATGCGTTACTTTCGAAAAAATTTCAATCAAATTATACTATGAGCAAAGCTAAATTAGAATACATCTGGCTTGACGGTTACACGCCTACTCAAGAACTCAGAAGTAAAACGAAAATTGTTTCAGACTTCGATGGTAAGTTAGAAAGTTGTTCAGATTGGTCATTCGACGGAAGTTCAACACTTCAAGCCGAAGGAAACTCGTCAGACTGCATTCTAAGACCGGTGAACATTTTTCCTGACCCGGATCGTTTAAATGGGTATTTAGTGATGTGTGAGGTGATGAATCCTGATGGAACCCCACACGTTTCAAATCACCGCGCCACGATCGACGATGACGATAACGATTTCTGGTTTGGATTTGAGCAAGAGTACTTCTTAATGGATACTGAAACAGACCTTCCGTTAGGATTTCCACGCGGAGGGTTCCCTGGCCCACAAGGTCAGTACTACTGCTCGGTAGGTGGACGTTACACTTGGGGTAGAGATTTTGTTGAAGAGCATTTAGACATCTGCCTAGAGGCCGGATTGAATGTAGAAGGGATCAACCAAGAGGTGGCTCCAGGACAATGGGAATTTCAGATCTTCGCGAAAGGAGCTAAAGAAGCAGGTGATCAGATCTGGGTAGCGCGTTATTTGCTCAATAGAGTCACCGAAAAATACGGATACTACATAGAATTGCACCCAAAACCTATTCACGGAGACTGGAACGGCTCTGGAATGCACGCCAACTTCTCTAACACACTACTTAGAACAGCCGGAAGCAAAGAGATCTACGAAAAAGTGTGTGAGGCCTTCAGACCCGTTGCCATGGAGCACATCGCCGTTTACGGTGCCTACAACGAGCAAAGACTCACCGGTCGTCACGAAACCGCCTCTATCAACCAATTCTCATATGGGGTATCTGACCGCGGAGCATCTATTCGCATACCTATCTACACCGTTGAACACGGCTGGAAGGGCTATCTTGAAGACAGACGTCCTGCCTCAAACGCCAACCCTTATCAGGTCGCTGGACGCATTATCAAAACCGTCAAGTCAGCAAAAATCTAAACTACTTGCTATTGATAACGTAAAAACCCCCAAATACCATGGGGGTTTTTTTATAGTACCGTGTAGACAAAGAGCGTATAAGCCACGAGTAGCGCAACCCCTTGTCTGTAATTAAGCGTTCTGCTCTTTGACACCAGAAGAAGAGGCAATACCAGTAGCGCAAAGCCCACCATGAAAATCACGTCGTTGGATAAAAATTTAGGATCCGACACTTCTACCGGATGAATCATCGCCGTAATCCCGAGCACCGCCATGATATTGAAAATATTAGAGCCTACTAGATTGCCTAAAGAAATAGCCTTTTCTTTTTTAAGCATAGCTATGATAGAAGCAGCCAGCTCGGGAATACTGGTTCCGATCGAGACTACAGTAATTCCAATCACTCGATCACTCACTCCGAAGGTCTGAGCCAAATCGATCGCCCCTTTCACCAACCACTCTGAGCCCAACCATAGCCCGAGTACCCCCAGGGTCAAATAGAGCACATTTTTCATCGGCGAAAGCAGCTCGTCATCTTCAGGCAACTCGTCTTCAACGGCAGGTTTCTGCACTTTTAATAGATACCACAAAAAACCCACAAGAAGCAAAGAAAGCAATACCCCCTCAGAACGTCGCAGCACTTCATCATTGTACAAAAAGAACCACAATAAGAGTGAAGCGACCACCATCACCGGCCAATCCGTCACATAAAACGATCGCTTTACCTGCATCGATCCAAAAAGAAGCGTCATCCCTAAAACGAGCCCCAGATTTGCGATATTAGAACCTACCACATTGCCTAAAGCAATCGATGGAGAACCTGCCATCGCCGCCTTCACACTCACCACCAATTCAGGAAGTGAAGTAGCAAACGACACTACAGTCATCCCTACTACAATTTTTGGAATCGAAAGACGAAGCGAAATAGAAACGGCAGACTTCAGCAACAAGTTGCCCCCAAGTACGAGTAAAAACAGCCCTAAGGCGATCAAAAGAAAAGAAATCATAGCTCAAAGATACTAGCAAAGCACTATTTTTAGCTTGACACATTCCATATGAAACACTCATTTTTTCGTGCATTAGCGAAACTCAACAAATGGATACTACCCTCATTGAGCAAACGCGGCATAGACCCAGCGAAAGCTAAAAAATGGCAACTGGCGTTGCTTGCATACCGCTATTTTGTCACGAAAGAATCATTGAACAGATAACCCGCAGTCCATATTGCTTTACGCCCCTATCTCAGCTGATTTCTTTTGCCATAATCATTTTATAACCTATATTTGCAGCCCAAATCGGCCTCGTGGCGCAACTGAATAGCGCATCTGATTACGGCTCAGAAGGTTGCAGGTTTGAATCCTGCCGAGGTCACTTAAGAATCATATGCGCTAAAGCGCTCAACCCAGTACCCATCTGAGTTGAGCGCTTCATATTTAGGATAAATCCTAAATCTATTTGGTTGCGCCACTCAGACATTTATAACAATTAACTTCTTAAAAGTAGTCAATATTGGCAGCTATTTGGCAGTAATAATAGGTCAACAATAGTCATTAACGTAAATCGCATTTTCTCCGGTTAAAGCAGACCGATGCTACGATTTCAACACTTTTGGTTAATAACTTCTTGCTGAAATGCTCCTTAAAAGCAAAACAAAACTGGCACCTCTCGGTTATCCTTATAAAGCCGAGAATCTTTTCAAGTCTCTACACTTCTGTCATAACCGTTAGGCAGTTGGTTCAGGTAACCTAAGTCTGTGTAGTAATTGCCTTATGACTCTTTTACAGCTTTTGTGCGGCACCCCATAAGATTCAACCTACCCAG
>JBJOGS010000023.1:0-7580 GCA_046048095.1 Bacteroidota bacterium | reverse complement strand
GATATCCCCATCAGCCTTGAGGTTTTCAAGAGTGATTTCGAAAATAATTTCAGTATTCGATTTAGTAACCTTTGAACTGTTGCAAAAGAGTTGTTGTGATTTCTCAAGCATGTCCATGTTGATTTTCGTCACGGGACGAAAGCTACCTCTGAGTGCAAGTATGTTTTTTTTGTAAAGCAGTGCGGCCGGAAGCAAGTTGTTTCCATCCGGACCAAACATCACTGCTTCGGTCATATCGTTCTTGATGAGCTGAAGGCTCATCAAGCGATTGTCTACGTCAGAAAAATCAGGTCCTGAAAAATTGATCATATCAATTTCTAAGGTGTCTTTGTCGATATGATCATAGAGGTATCTCAGTAACTTTTTGGGCTCGCGGTACTTGTAAAAGGCACCATAGATCAAATTCACCCCTACGATACCACAAGTTTCTTGTTGCAGCCGTGCTTCGGTTTGCTTAAAGCGCACGTGTAAGACAATGCGATTGTATTCTTTTTGTTGTGGGTCGAGTTGAAATTGAATTCCAATCCATCCGTGACCTTTATAACGCTTTGAAAAGTCGATGGTAGCTACGGTGTTTGCGTAGGTAAAGAAAAGGTAGTCGGGATTGATCGAGCGGTCGATACGCTCTTCAAGCAGATTGGTTTCGTGATCGAGCATTTTATTCAATCGCGACTCGGTCACATAACGTCCATCTTCTTCGCGTCCATACACGGCATCGCTAAATGACTTGTCATAGGCACTCATAGCCTTTGCGATGGTCCCAGAAGCCCCTCCAGCTCTAAAGAAATGACGCGCGGTCTCTTGGCCTGCACCTATTTCTGCAAACGATCCGTAGATGTTCTTATTGAGGTTTATACGAAGTGTTTTGTCTTGTATAGAGGGAACTACTTCATACTCATTTTCTCTAAAAACAATTTTACTCATGGATTGTAATCTAAAACCAGTACAAAGGTAAGGGTTCTAACGCCTTAAGTCTCTTTAAAACACCTATTTTTAACCTAGAAATGAACTTAGCTTTAACCTTTTTAGGCACAGGAACTTCACAGGGTATTCCGGTGATAGGTAGTGATCACCCAGTATGCCACAGCAAAGATCCTAAAGATCAGAGACTCAGGAGTTCTGTACTGGTTTCATGGCCAAAGGGCAAGCTTATTATAGATTGTGGTCCAGATTTCAGACAACAACTACTGCGTCAACCTGTAGATCGTCTCGATGCGGTTTTACTGACCCATGAGCATGCTGACCACACCATGGGTCTTGATGATATTCGTCCCTTCTTCTTCAGGCAAGGGGATATACATTTTTATGCTACTGCTCGTGTCTTTGAGGCCCTAGCTAGGCGTTTTGACTATATCTTTGACTCTTCTTTTACCTATCCGGGTATACCAGAGATCACCGCACATTACATAGAACGTAATCAGCAGTTTTATATCAACGAACTCTCAGTCTTACCTATTGAGGTCGATCATGCAGGCATGCCCGTTACTGGATTTCGTTTTGGGGATTTGGCATACGTGACCGATATAAAGAAAATTTCTGAAGATCAAATGAGGTTATTGATGCGTTGTAAGGTGTTAGTGATCAATGCACTTCGAGAAGAACCACATCATTCGCATTTATCACTTGGCGAGGCTATAGCTCTTTCAAAAGTGTTGAAGGCAGAACGCACTTATTTCACCCACATTAGTCATACCCTAGGCTTTCATGAAGAGGTCCAGTCAAAACTTCCTAAGAATATGTTTTTGGCTTATGATCAACTTTCTATTACTGTATAATGATGCTCAAACGATCCATTTTTACCTATCTCTTTGTATTCACAGCTCTTATTTTACTCTACCAACTGGTCAACTCAAATCGAACATTTCAGGCGCTATCTGATAAAAACCTAAAACAAGAAAATGAGCTGGTTGAGCTAAAGCGCGTCATAGATTCTTTGAAGGTAGAACTTGAAAAGGCTTCTAAAGGCCACCAATGAAGTCCATTAGGTCTTTAAAGTTGTCGTAAGAAACAGTATGTCCTGAGGGGTAGGTATGCCACGAAACCTCCATGTCATGCGCTTTCAAATACTCCATGGACTCTTGCGCCCATTGAAAGGGAATAACAGCATCAGCGGTTCCATGAGATAAAAAAAACTGAGTGTTCGATGGTTGTGGGGGGGTAAGGAGTAGTAATTCTTTGTTCAGATATCCGCTTAATCCCAAGATCGCAGTAAAGTAATTCGGATAGTTTAATGTCAATGCTAATCCTAAGATACAGCCCTGACTGAATCCCATTAGGGTCACTTGGTTAAGCGCGTAGGTGTGCTTTAATTGATCAATGCTAGTTTTCAGGTGCTCAAGAGACTCTCGAGCTTGGTTCAAATCATTGAATTTTTTTTGATCCTCGTCAAAGTGAATGGCATACCAGGCGTACTGGCTTGCTGAAAGCTGATAGGGCGCACGAAATGAAAAAATATGATAGTCATCGGGTAAGTGCGGTGCAAACTGAAAGAGGTCTTCGGCCGAGCTTCCGTATCCGTGAATCATGAAGAGCGCCTTACTGCTTTCTTGATTCGCTGCACGGTAAAGGTATTCTAAGGGCATAGTTATGAAGAAGGGGTAAGAACCAATTGATTGTTTGAAAACACACCGATTCCCTTGAACGAAAACTCGGTACCATGAAATAAATTAGTCTGTGCTTCCTTTTCAATGATTTGGTGGGTAGCTTCTTTATAAAATGACAAATGTGCAGGTTGGTGTACTTTAATTTCTGATGGCCCAATACCGTAAGTCTGATAGGCACGTAATAAAAGATCCGGCGCAAGCTCGGGTCCAAAAATGTTGCATAGTGCAGGGAACAATCCTGAGAGTGTTTTGCTGCCAAAAGAGGCCTCTGAAAATTCAGTATCTTTTTCTTCTACAGAAACATTTTGATGGTCTGAGGTGACATAGTCAATAATCCCTGCTTTGACAGCTTCTATTAACCGCTGCCTAGTGGTGTTGTCTGTCAATCCAGGAGTAATCTTATAGCGGGTGTCAAAAGACTGCAATGCCGATTCGTCAAAGTAAAGGAGTCCTATGGCGACGCTACAGCTCAATTGAAGACCTTCTTCTTTGGCCTGTGCTATGAGGTCGATAGAACGGGTACTAGAAATGCCGCACAAATGAAGATTTCCTCCGGTATAACGCAACAGTGAAATGCACTGCTGTACGGCGAGTTCTTCGCTGAGATCGGGAATCGCCTTAAGACCTAAAGAGACATTCGAGGCGCTCTCTCTCACCTGGCCACCTTTACTCAATGAATGGTCTTGACAAAAAACGACCACTTTTCCTTTAAAGTTTTGACTGTATTGCAGTGCTAATTTCAATAGGTTTGCTTCTATGAGCGGTCGCTTATAATCATAGAAACCAATGGCTCCTTTCTGAAAAAGATCATAGAGTTCGGCTAGCGCCTCTCCTTTATTGTTCAAAGTGAGTGATCCGAAGGGATAAAGAGAAACTGCTTGAGGGGCAAAACTCTTATAGAAAGTTAATGCACTGCCATTGTCAGGATAGGGTAGGGTTTCTGTCATTAATCCAACCGAGGCTAATCCCGCATAGGCCGCCTCACGTAAATCGTTTTCGAGCAATCCCTTGTGCTCGTACCCAGGTTGGCTAAAGCTCACCTCTGGATCAAACCAGCCATAAGAGACAGAGGTGTCCTTCATAGCGATGGCCTGATCTTGAGAATCAACAGGCAAGCGTTCTGCGATCGCAGTGATTATTCCTTGGCTGATGCGGATATCTACAATCTTATTGTGAAGGGGATGGGCTCTTTCGTGCAGGGTGACCGATTGTAGTAGCGTATTCACGTTTCAAAGATAAATCCTACAAATCTACAAATTCAAAGGCACCAATCCCAAAAAGTGCGAAATCGTATTTCACAGGATCGTGCGGATCGAGCAATCTCAGAACAGCGTCCAGTTCTTTTACGGCCCTCAAATCGTTTTGAGAGCGCTGTAGCAGTCCTAAGGATCGAGCCACGTGGGCCGAATGAACATCAAGGGGGCAAGAGAGTTGAGCTGCAGAGAGCCGTTTCCAAATCCCTAGGTCTACTCCTTTTTTTGAATCTCTCACCATCCAGCGCAGAAAGAGATGGAGTCTTTTGGCTGCGCTATTTTTTGAAACATCCGCCAAGTGTTTTTCACTGCGGCGTTGATGAGGAGTCTTCAGAAAATAGGATCTAAGTGCGATCAGTCCTTGATTGAGATCTTCATCTGTAGCAGAGAATAACTGTTCTAAACTCTGATTTTCTTGAAAGTAGCGCTTTAAACTAAGACAAAAGAAAATCAAGTCCTCTGAATTAAAAGTGCGATGTACAAACCCCTTGGCTAAACTTTTGATTTCATTTTCACTTGAACACGTGATGGCCTCAAAGGGGGTGTGATCAAAGCGTTGAATGAGCTGCCTGCCACTTTTTATAATAGAAGCGCGATTGCCCCAGGCAATGGTGGCGATGAGCAGTCCAAAAATTTCTTGATCTCTTGGTTGTGTAAACTCATGGAGTAATCCGAGAGGATCAGAGGCTAAAAATGATACTTTTTCATACTGTTCAGCCTTTTCGTCTAAGTACGATTGAAGCTCAGTGGGCGACCATTTTACCATCGCGCAGAATTAATGTTCGGTGAGCCTTTTTGGCGAGATCGGCGTTGTGGGTAACTACGACAAAGGCACAATTCAGCTGCGAGGCTAGCTCTAAAAAGAGATCGTGTAACTGATGGGCGTTTGGAGTGTCTAAGTTGCCACTAGGCTCATCGGCAAGAATGATTCGTGGCGTATTAATCAATGCCCGGGCAACAGCTACCCGTTGCTGCTCGCCCCCAGAAAGGGCCTGAGGTTTATGTGCTAAGCGATGCGCCAGTCCCAAGCGTGCCAACAATTCTTGCGCTTGCTCGTTGAGCGCTTTCATCGGCCTTTTTGCAATAATTCCTGGGAGCATGACGTTCTCTAGCGCCGTGAATTCATCGAGTAGTCCGTGGTGCTGAAACACAAAACCAAGCGATTGATTTCGCAGTTGAGCTAGTGTTTGATCTGAACGACCTAAAAGCGAGTGCCCCTCAAGATTGAGCACGGTGTGTTCATTTGCATCAGGGGATTCGAGCGTTCCCAGGATATTTAGTAGTGTCGTTTTTCCTGCACCAGATGGCCCGGTAATCGTTACAATTTCAGCGGGCATGATCTCTAAACTAACGTCTTGTAGAATGCGCACATTTTGCTTGGTTTTAGACACATGTACCGCTTGAAGAACCATCGATGAACTGTTAACTTTGCACAAAATACGAAAGAAAATGAACGGCAATCAAACCATTTATTTAGCGGCCGGATGCTTCTGGTGCACCGAAGCGGTATTTTCAAAAGTAAAGGGAGTCGTTGAAGTGCAGTCCGGGTATTCAGGAGGTTTCGTCAAAAATCCCTGTTACAGAGAGGTGTGCAATGGAACTACGGGACACGCAGAATGCATTCAACTCAAGTATGACCCTACACAAATTGAATTGAATCAATTACTCGCCATTTTTTTTGCCACTCATGATTCGACGACGCTGAATCGACAGGGGTATGATATTGGAACGCAGTATCGAAGTGCCATTTTTTACACCACCGAGCGCCAGCGAGCAATCGCAACCGAATATATTGAGGAATTAGAGAACCAAAAGGCGTTTGATTCGCCTATAGTCACAGAAGTGACACCGTTTAACGCTTTTTACCCCGCAGAATCTGAACACCATAAATACTATGAACTTCACAGTGAAGCGCGCTATTGTACTGCGGTGATTTTACCAAAACTTAACCGATTAGAGCTTCAGTTTGCATCGTTCCTCACCAACGAGTAAGTGTTCAGTTTAAAGCTTTAATCCAAAACGTCGAAGCAGCTTCTTCTCGAAATTCCAAAAAAAGCGAAACTGCCCAAAAAGGGCTCCAAAGAAGAGCAGTAACACTTGATAGAGCGGAAAGATCAATCCAATTCGAACAGGCCAATAAATAAAAGGATTTAGCTCTTTTGACGATAAAGATAGAAAGTCCATGACCGGACCTGCTAATCGAGAGGCTGCACTTCCGGTTAGGGCAAATACGATGAAAATGAGAGTGAGCTGAATGTTCGAAACAATCCCCCATTTTATTTTGAGGCGTGAAAAATAGTTAGGTTTAGACATGTTTATTTACTTCATCAAAGACTTCAATTAGTCGCTCGACTGATGCTAAAGAAAGCGCATTGTACAATGAGGCTCGATATCCGCCTACTAAGCGGTGACCTTTCAGTCCGTGAATATCGTATTTATTGCAATAGCTGTCAAAAAGTTGCACACTAGCTTCATTGGCAAGGTTAAAAGTCACGTTCATAATCGATCTGCTTTTCGTTTCAGCGAAAGGGAGGATCCATTCGTAACGATCTAGGGCCTCATACAGACGCTTTGCCTTTTCTGAATTCTCACGGTAAATCACCTCAAGCGTTGTGCTCTTTAACCATCTTAGATTGAGTAAGCTCGCATAAATTGAAAAAACGGTGGGTGTATTCAGCATACTCTCAGCCTTACTATGCTCGGCATAATCGAGGATTTTGAAGCGGTTCAAATCATTTGAAGCCTCCATGAACGATCGCTTCATTACAACAATGGTAGTTCCGGCAGGGCCAATGTTTTTTTGAGCTCCGGCATAGATCAAATCAAAACGACTGTAATCACGAGGCTTTGAAAAGATATCTGAACTCATATCGGCGATTAATGGAATACCGCTAGTCGAAGGAAACTCGCTGAATTGGGTGCCATAAATCGTATTGTTCGAAGTGAGATGCAGGTAATCATAGGTCTCTTTGATTTCATCAAGTACTGGTATCGTCTTGTATCCTTCTTGCTTTGAAGAGGCAACAACACTCACTGGGGCAATTTTCTGGGCTTCACTTATCGCTTTTTGACTCCAAACACCTGTATCGATGTAGGCGGCTTTGGTCTTTAGAAAATTGTAAGGGACCATGGCAAACTGCAGGCTCGCTCCACCATGTAGAAAGAGAGCGATGTACTCTTTCTCGTCGAGCCCCATAAGTTCTAAAACTAAACTTCGCGCTTCTGCAATGACCGATTCAAAGGCTGCAGAGCGGTGGCTAATTTCAAGAATAGAGAGGCCTTGCTGATTAAAGTCAAGGACAGCTTGGGCAGATTCTTCAAAGACAGATTCAGGAAGAATACAAGGGCCCGCACCAAAATTTAATTTCTTCATCTTAGAGCGATAATAAAAAGTGTAAGGTATCTATTTCATCTGCGTATTCAGTAAGCCCTGGGTGTTGGGCTTCTCCGAAAGAAACCGGTGACTCACCGATGTTCACCATGCATTGAATTTGTTCGCGGTGCTCAGCAATCCATGCTTGGGCCTCATTGGCATTTGAAACCCATTGATAATGCAATACACCAATGGGAGACAGTAAATCAGTGCTCTCGATGAGCAGTACCGAAGGAGTTTCAATAAAAGGAGCGCGATTCATCAAAAGCACCGATCGGTGGTATTCGAGATTATTCATGTATTTGTTGTGCGCAGTGACATCAGTTTGCTGTTGCAATTGATCTACAAGAC
>JBJOGS010000022.1:0-26532 GCA_046048095.1 Bacteroidota bacterium | reverse complement strand
CTTATTGTTTGGGGTCAAGGGGTGATCTTGGGCGAAGCTGAGGCCGAGTTTAAAGCATTTGTAGAGCAATCGAATATTCCTGCCGCCTGGACGATTCTAGGTCTATCGGCCTTAGCTACTGACCACCCATTGAATATGGGAATGGTCGGAATGCATGGAAACTACGCCCCTAACTTACTCACTCAAGAGTGCGATGTGCTGATCGCCGTCGGAATGCGTTTTGACGATCGTGTCACCGGCCGTCTCGATGCTTACGCGAAACAAGCAAAGGTGGTACACCTTGAGATTGATGCTGCGGAAATCAACAAAAATGTACATGCTGATTATCCGGTTTGGGCAGACTGCAAAGAGAGCCTAAAGGCGCTCACCGCCCTAGTAAAACCCAAGCAGCTTAATTCATGGATGGAGCGCTTTAAAGAGCTATATGCTCAAGAATACGAGGCGGTTATTGACAAAGACTTGCACCCTAAAAAAGAAGGGCTAACCATGGGAGAGGTCATCGTAGAGATCAATAAGGCGAGTCAATCTGACGCTGTGATTGTGACTGATGTGGGGCAACATCAAATGGTGGCCTGCCGCTATGCCAAGTTCGTCCGTTCGAAAAGCAACGTGACTTCTGGTGGACTGGGTACGATGGGCTTTGCCCTACCTGCAGCCATCGGCGCTAAAATGGGCGCACCAGATCGACACGTCGTGGCGGTGATTGGTGACGGTGGATACCAGATGACCATCCAAGAGCTAGGCACTATTTTTCAAACCAAAGTAGGGGTGAAGATTGTCGTGTTGAACAATGACTTTTTGGGCATGGTGCGTCAATGGCAACAGCTGTTCTTTGACAAGCGTTATGCTTCGACTGAAATGACGAATCCCGATTTTGTGACCATTGCCAAGGGCTACTATATACCGGCCAAAAAGGTAACCGCCAGAGAAGAACTTTCAGCGGCAGTGGCCGAAATGCTCGCTACCGACGGACCTTATTTCTTAGAGGTCGTGGTAGAGAAAGAAGACAATGTCTTTCCGATGATTCCGACCGGAGCCTCACTAACCGAAATACGCCTAAGCTAATGAGCCAAGAAGTTATTCGCTACACGATATCGATTTATTCAGAGAACAATGTGGGGCTGCTGAACCGCATCTCGGCGATCTTTCTGAAACGCCACATCAATATAGAGAGCCTGACTACCTCTCTTTCAGAAATTCCTGATGTATTTCGCTTTGTGATTGTGGTGATGGTTACCGAGTCTCAAGTGCAGAAGCTTGTTCAGCAAATAGAGAAGCAAGTGGACGTGATCAAAGCCTTTTACCACACCGATGAAGAGACCATCTTCTTAGAAACGGCCTTGTATAAAGTGAAAACCAGTTTTCTGTTTGAAGAGCGTCAGATACAGAATTTCATCAAAGAGAGCCACGCGAGTATCGTGACAGTCTCTCCTGATTTTTTTGTGATTGAAAAAACTGGATTCAGACATGAAACCGACGCCCTAAGAGAGGCCCTTCAGCCTTACGGACTGCTTCAATTTGTCCGTTCAGGGCGGATTTCTGTGACTAAGGCGCCCATGGGCATTTCACAAATCTTAAATTCGTTTAAAGAAAACCTAACCTAAACTATGGCAAATTATTTCAATCAACTATCGTTAAGAGAGCAATTACTGCAACTGGGCAAGTGCCGATTTATGGGTGCTGAAGAATTTGCCGATGGCGTCTCTGCACTTGAACGAAAATCAATAGTTATTGTAGGCTGCGGTGCCCAAGGCCTCAATCAAGGGCTGAATATGCGTGACTCTGGCCTTTCAATAAGCTATGCCCTGCGTGAATCAGCGATCCGTGAGAAGCGTGCCTCGTATCAAAATGCCACCTCAAATAATTTTAAGGTAGGCACTTACGAAGAGCTCATACCACAGGCAGATGTGGTGATCAACCTTACCCCAGATAAGAATCACACCTCAGTGGTGAAAGCCATTATGCCCCTGATGAAAAAAGGAGCAACGCTTTCGTATTCACACGGATTCAACATGGTAGAAGAAGGAATGGAAATCCGCAAAGACCTTACGGTAATTATGGTGGCTCCAAAATGTCCGGGCTCTGAGGTACGCGAAGAGTATTGCCGAGGATTCGGTGTTCCGACCCTCATTGCCGTACACCCTGAAAATGATCCTGAAGGCAAAGGACTTACTCAAGCCAAGGCCTATGCAGTAGCGACTGGCGGACATAAGGCTGGGGTTCTCGAGTCTTCTTTCGTCGCCGAAGTCAAATCTGATTTAATGGGTGAGCAAACCATTCTTTGTGGGGTGCTACAAACCGGATCAATCTTGTGTTTTGATAAGATGATTGAGAAAGGAATCGAACCTGCTTATGCGGCCAAATTAATTCAGTACGGATGGGAAACCATCACCGAAGCCCTCAAGCACGGTGGCATCACACACATGATGGATCGCCTATCGAACAGCGCTAAGCTAAAAGCGTTCGAACTTTCTGAGCAGCTAAAAGAGATCATGACCCCTTTATTTCAAAAGCACATGGATGACATCATGTCTGGGCATTTCTCTAAGACCATGATGGAAGACTGGGCAAATGACGATAAAAACCTTCTCACCTGGCGCGCCGCGACCGCTGAGACTGCCTTTGAAAAGACTGAGGCGACCTCTGCAGCGATCGACGAGCAAGAGTATTTCGACCACGGTATTTTGATGGTGGCCTTTGTTCGCGCCGGAGTCGAGCTGGCCTTTGAGACCATGGTAGACGCCGGAATCAAAGAAGAGTCAGCCTACTACGAGTCACTTCACGAGACTCCACTTATCGCGAATACGATCGCCCGTAAGAAATTATATGAAATGAACCGTGTCATCTCAGATACTGCTGAGTACGGATGTTACCTTTTTGACCATGCCTGTAAGCCGCTGTTAGCCGATTTTATGAAGTCGGTAGATATTTCGGTGATCGGAAAAGGAATACCCTCAAAGGGTGTTGACAATCAGGCGCTAATTGCTGTAAATGCGAAGCTGAGAAACCACCCCATCGAAAAGGTTGGGGCCACCTTGAGATCGGCAATGACCGCAATGAAGAAGATAGTTTAGTTTTTGTTTTACCTATCCAATCTAAGGTCATAGAGAGGGCGCCCATCGGGCGCCCTCTTGTTTTTCACTAATGTGTTTGCGCTAGAAAGCTTAGTTCTTGATCTGTGCAACGATGTAATCTCCGACCGCTGAGGTACTGTAGGCTTTGCCTTTACCCGCCAGATCTTCGGTAACCACCATGTCAGCTAGGGACTGATTGACCGCTTTGCGAATGTGTTCTGCTTCTGCTTTGAGATCAAATGACATTTCGAAAAGCATCGCCGCTGAGAGAATAGTCGCAAGCGGATTGGCGATATTTTTGCCGGTGGCTTGTGGAAACGATCCGTGGATTGGCTCATAGAGGGCCACTTTTGAACCGATAGAAGCCGAAGGCATGAGTCCCATAGATCCAGAAATAACCGAAGCCTCGTCAGTTAAAATATCTCCAAAGAGATTTTCAGTAATCAGCACATCGTAGGCTTTAGGCCACTGAATGAGACGCATAGCGACCGCATCTACGAGCTCATAACTCACTGTTACTTCAGGGTATTCTTTCTCCATGCCTTGTACCGTCTCGCGCCATAGCCTAGAGGTCTCAAGCACATTCGCTTTGTCTACAAGGCAGAGTTGCTTTCTTCGACTCATAGCTAGCTCGAAGCCTTTTCTAGCGAGGCGTATGATTTCTTCACGGGTATAGGTACAGGTATCGAAAGCTGTATTGTTATTGTCTTGACGTCCGCGTTCTCCGAAATAGATGCCTCCTGTGAGTTCTCTCACGAATACGAGGTCGGTGCCTTCGATGCGCTCGCGCTTTAACGGGCTGTTATCAATGAGGGATTCAAACACAAAGGTCGGACGCACGTTCGCATACAGGCCAAGCATCTTGCGCATGCGCAGCAGCCCTTGTTCAGGCCGAACTTTAGCTGATGGATCATTATCAAAGCGAGGCAACCCAATGGCTCCAAAGAGCACGGCATCAGAGCTGGCACAGATTTCATGGGTCTCAGGCGGATACGGATCACCGACGGCATCAATTGCCGCAGCCCCAGTGAGGGCTGGCCTCCATTCAATTTGGTGGCCATAAACTTCGGCTATAGCATTACTTACTTTGACCGCTTCGGCGGTTACTTCTGGTCCGATACCATCCCCAGCTAATAGGGCAATCTTCATCTTCATGGTTAGGCGTTATAAAGTTGATTCAGCATTTTTTCAGTGGCCTTGATCGCTGAAACGGTTTGATCTGAGTCAAGCCCGCGTGTGATAAACTCGCGATTTGAGGTCTTCCACGTTATCGTGGTTTCGCACAGCGCATCAGAGTTACTTCCGGGCGGAATATGTACGAAATAGTCGATGAGCTGCGGAAGCTCGCGTGACTGTTGCTTGTAGATTTTTCGAATAGCATTGAGAAAGGCATCGTACTGACCGTCGCCACAAGCATTTTCTTCGTAAATCTTGTCATCGATGCGCACGCTCACCGTCGTTGAGGGTTGAAGCCCCTTAGCATGGGTGAGCACGTACGACTCAATTTTTACGCGCTGCTCGTAGGCCGTTTCTCCGAGCACATCAGAAATGATGTACGGAAGGTCGTCAAGAGTGACTTTCTGTTTTTTGTCTCCTAAGGCAATCACTTGAGCCGTGACTTTTTTCAGTTCTTCATCGTTTAGACTGATGCCTAGGCTGCCTAAATTTTTTAAAATATTTGCCTTGCCCGAGGTTTTTCCTAGGGCATAAGAGCGTTTGCGTCCGAATCGCTCAGGAAGCAAGTCGTTGAAGTACAAATTATTTTTGGCGTCTCCATCGGCGTGTATTCCGGCCGTTTGGGTGAACACATTCGCGCCCACTACGGGTTTGTTGACAGGAATGTGAAATCCGCTAAAGGTCGCCACCAGTTGGCTCACCTTGTAAAGCGCCTTTTCTTTTACTCGGGTCTTTACTTGCGGCACAAAGTCATTAATTACGGCAATGCTGCTCGCGAGCGCGGCGTTGCCCGCTCGCTCGCCCATTCCGTTCACCGTCAAATGAAGACCGTGAATTCCGGCCTTTACGGCCTCTAATACATTGGCCACCCCTAAATCGTAGTCATTGTGGCCATGAAAGTCGAAATGCGTCGTCGGGTAGTGCTCTAAAATTTCTTTTAAAAATTGGCTCGTTTCTTCTGGAGTCAATACCCCTAAGGTATCTGGAAGCAAAATGCGCTTGATGGGTTGAGTGACCAAAAAATCAAGGTAATCAAAGACATAGGTCTTCGAATTGCGCATTCCATTGCTCCAATCTTCGAGGTAGACGTTCGAGGTGATTCCCCTTTTTTGCGCCTCGCTCAGGTTGTTCGCCACATACTCAAAATGCTGGGCCGGGGTTTGTTTCAGTTGGTGGGTAAGGTGGTTCAGTGAACCTTTGGTCAGCAGGTTCTGAACTCGAGCTCCGGCACTGTCCATCCAATCGAGAGAGACAGCGTTGTCTATAAAAGTGAGCACTTCGACACAATCGATCAGGCCTTTGGATTGGGCCCAGTGAGTGATTCTTTTTACGGCCTCTTGCTCTCCTTCTGAAACTCGGGCTGAGGCGACTTCTATGCGATCAACCTGAAGCTCTTCGAGAAGCAGCTGGGCGACGGTAAGCTTTTCGGCCGCCGTGAAAGATACCCCAGAGGTTTGTTCACCATCGCGAAGCGTGGTGTCCATGATTTCGATGAGCCGTGGTTTTGAGTGCATAAAAAATCGATTAGCCCTTCACTAGAACGGGCGAGATTGGGCAAAGTCTTTGATCGATGCTTTGATGTTGAGTAAATAATCAATATCGTCGAATCCGTTTTGAAGGTTTTGCTTTTTATAGGCTGAAATTTCGAATGACTCTTGCTGGTTGGTCTGTTCGAGTGTAACGGTCTGACTTTGAAGGTCTACCGTCACCTGGGTATTGGGGTCGTCTTCAACGGCCTTGAAAATAGCTTGCAAGAAGGATTCTGAAACCTGAACGGGTAACACGCCTATGTTGAGACAGTTATTTTTAAAGATGTCGGCAAAGAAACTTGAGATTACGCAACGAAATCCGTAGTCGTAAATCGCCCATGCGGCGTGTTCTCTAGAAGATCCTGATCCAAAATTTTTGCCACCTACTAAGATGCGGCCAGAATAGGTCGTGTTGTTGAGTACAAAGTCTTCTTTGGGGGTTCCGTCTTGATGATACCGCCAATCGCGAAACAGATTGTCTCCAAATCCTTTTCGTTCGGTGGCCTTCAAAAACCGAGCAGGGATAATTTGATCGGTATCTACGTTCTCTATCGGCAGCGGAACCACCGAGCTTGTTAATTGGGTGAATTTATCGTATGCCATATTGCCTTAATCTATAAGTGTTCTTGGATCGGTCACTACCCCAGTCACTGCGGTGGCAGCTGCAACGGTTGGACTCGCCAACATCGTACGCGCCCCCGGACCTTGACGTCCTTCAAAATTGCGATTCGAGGTGCTCACGGCGACCTTTCCGGCCGGAATTTTGTCTTCATTCATCGCTAGGCAAGCTGAACATCCAGGTTCTCTAAGCTCGAAACCTGCCTGGGTGAGAATGTCAAAGAGACCTTCGTCAATGATTGCTTGACGCACCTTGTGCGACCCAGGGACGAGCCAAGCGGTAATGTGGTCTGCTTTTTTGCGTCCTTTAACGATTTCGGTGAAGGCTCTGAAGTCTTCGATGCGTCCATTGGTGCAGCTTCCTAAGAATACGTAGTCTACTTTCTTGCCCAACAGTGGCTCGTTTTCATTGAATCCCATGTAATGGAGCGACTTCTTGTAGCTCTCTTTACTGCCATCGGCTTGAGCGGCCGACGGAATACTTCCGCTGATACCTGTTCCCATTCCGGGGTTGGTGCCGTAGGTGATCATGGGCTCAATCTCAGATCCGTTAAGCACAATTTCTTTATCGTAGCTAGCACCCTCGTCAGTATGTAGCGTCTGCCAATAGGCCATGGCATTTTCCCAATCGGCCCCTTTAGGAGCGAATTCTCTGCCTTTTACATAATCGAAAGTTGTTTGATCGGGCGCAATCATTCCTCCGCGGGCACCCATTTCGATAGAGAGGTTGCAAACGGTCATCCGCCCTTCCATACTCATCTTTTCAAAGACTTCTCCGGTATATTCAACAAAGTGACCTGTTGCCCCAGAGGTGCTTAGTTTTGAGATAATAAATAAGGCTACATCTTTAGGGGTCACTCCCTTTCCTGGAAGCCCTTCAATGTGAATGCGCATGCTTTTCGGTTTGGGCTGCATGATACATTGGGTAGACAATACCATTTCTACCTCTGAGGTTCCGATTCCAAAGGCAATCGCTCCGAAGGCACCATGAGTTGAGGTGTGTGAGTCACCACAAACGATGGTGGCTCCTGGAAGGGTGATGCCATACTCAGGGCCTACCACGTGTACAATGCCATTTTTCTCGTGGCCCAACCCCCAATACGAGATGCCGTGCTCGGCGGCATTGCGCTCTAAGGCCTCAAGCTGATTTGCAGAAAGTGCATCGGCTACGGGCAAGTGTTGATTCATTGTGGGCGTGTTGTGATCGGCGGTGGCAAAGGTGCGCTCAGGGTAGAGCACTTTAATACCCCGATTTTTAAGCCCTAGAAATGCTACCGGACTGGTCACTTCGTGAACCATGTGACGATCGATGAATAATACATCGGGCCCATCTGTCACTGATGAAACCACGTGCGCATCCCATACTTTGTCAAATAATGTTTTTCTCATTTCAACTGAAAAAGTGAGTTTAGTGGGTAAGTTGATTGACCAAAATTTCGAGATCTTGATCGTTGATTTCTTTCTTTGAGTCTGCCATGATCAAGAATTGCTCATACATCGAATCGAGCATCAGCTTGTCAAATTCGAATCCTAAGTTTTTGGCGCGATACGCTAGTGCAGCTCGCCCGCTTCTTGCGGTGAGAACAATGGCTGATTGATCAACTCCTACCTCAAGCGGATCGATAATTTCATAGGTTTCGCGATTCTTGATGACTCCGTCCTGGTGTATGCCTGAGCTGTGTGCAAAAGCATTGGCTCCAACAATCGCTTTATTCGCTTGAACGGCCATACCCATGCGCTCTGAAACGAGATGACTGATGCTGTTCAGCAGTTTCGCGTTGATATCTGTGTATAGATTCAATCCGGGATGCTGGCGCATGATCATGACCACTTCTTCAAGCGCCGTGTTTCCTGCGCGTTCTCCGATACCATTGATCGTGCATTCAATTTGACGCGCACCGTGCTTCGCACCTGAAATGGCATTCGCTGTAGCTAATCCTAGGTCATTATGACAATGACACGAAAGGGTGGCTTTTTCAATGCCCTTGACGTTTGCTTTAAGGTAGGCGATTTTGGCGCCATAATCTTCGGGAAGGCAGTAGCCCGTGGTATCTGGAATATTCAGAACGGTGGCTCCGGCGGCAATAACGCTTTCGCAAACGCGGGCTAGAAATTCATTGTCGGTGCGTCCGGCATCTTCAGCATAAAACTCCACGTCTTCTACATAGCGTTTGGCATAGGCAACCGCCTTTTGAGCTCGCTCTATAATCTGCTCTCGGGTAGATTTAAACTTGTAGGTAATGTGAGAGTCCGAGGTGCCGATGCCCGTGTGGATCCGTGGTCTTTTAGCGTGTTTGAGTGCTTCGGCGGCAACCTCAATGTCTTTTTCAACCGCACGTGTCAGGCCACAAACTCGTGCATTCTTAACTAATTGGGCCACCGCGGTAACGGCCTCAAAGTCACCGGGGCTCGATACCGGAAATCCGGCCTCTATGATGTCTACTCCGAGCGCATCAAGTTGCTCAGCGATCTCGAGTTTGCTTTGTTTGTCAAGCTTACAGCCTGGTACTTGCTCACCATCTCTGAGGGTGGTGTCGAAAATTTCTACTTTCTCTTTGCTCATAGCGATCTCGGCTGATTTTAACTCAAAAATAGAGGGTCTTCAAGGGATGTTTTGGTGATACCAAATTATATTACGAAATTCACTGTACAATTAATTTACTTAAATTATTTAAATGCAGAGAGTTACGGGTAAAATTTCATCGACATCTAAAAATCCACAAGACCCCGTCTTTTTGCTTGTAAAGTCTTTAACTAAGGCGCAAAAGCGGCAATTTAAGCTCTATGCAAAACGCATTGAAGGTCATCGAGACTCCAAATTTATCAAATTGTTCGACTTTTTTGATCAGTCATCAACTTATGACGAGCGTGAATTATTAAAGCAGCCTTTTGTTTCTCGGACTCAACTCGCCAATCTCAAATCACATTTGTACAAGCAGTTACTCACCTCATTGCGCTTAAATCCGAGTATACAAAACCCACGAATGCACATTAGAGAACAGCTTGATTTTGCCACGGTTTTGTATCAAAAAGGGCTCTACAAGCAAAGCCTGAAAATGCTTGAAAAGGCCAAGCAAATGGCACAGAAGTGGGATGAGAAATATACCCAGTACGAAATAGTTGAATTTGAAAAAATCATCGAGTCTCAGTATATCACTCGTAGTATGAGCAATCGCACCGAGGCCTTGGTTTCAGATGCCCGTATGCTAGGAGAGGCCAATATGCTCTGCAGCCAACTCTCTAACCTTTCGCTTTTACTGTACGAACGCCTTCTTAAAGCCGGATACGTCAAAAGCGACGACGAATACCGCGAGATCACTCAGTTTTTCTTCAGAGAACTGCCCAAGGTAGAGTACGAACAATTGGGGTTTAGAGAACGGCTGTGGTATGCCAAGGCTCATGTCTGGTACAGCATGATCACTCAAGACTTTTTAGGGCTATTTAAGCACGCATCGCGCTGGGTCTATTTATTTGAGCAGTATCCTGAAATGTTGAGTTCGCATCCGATCTTCTACCTAAAGGCGAACAATTACCTCATGGAGTCGCTATTGCTGTTGAGGCATCCCGAGAAATTTAGGTCAACGCTTGAGCAAATGCGTCAGACGATTCATTCTTCTGCCTTTCCGGTGAATACCAATACTCAGGCGCTTGCCTTTTTGTATCAGGTAAATAACGAACTCAACCTTCATTTTTTAAAAGGAACTTTTGAGCAGGGCTTGGGTCTTATCCCCGAAGTGAAGAAAGGAATCAAACGGTTTGAGAACCAGATTGACGCCCACCATGTGATGATGCTTCATTACAAAATGGCCTGCATGTATTTCGGCGCAGCCGATTACCAGCAATGCATTGCCTATTTAGCCCCCATCATCTATAATTCGAACCTCACTATGCGCGAAGACCTCATGTGTTTTTCGCGAATTCTAGATGTGATCGCTCACTTTGAGGCCGGACTCGATGGTGACCTCGATAAACTGCTTCTAAGCACTTATCGATTTTTGATTCGAATGAATGACCTGCATCAGGTGCAGCGATTGTTGATACAATTCATTCGAGAGCTCGGATCGGTGTATCCGCAAGACCTGAAAGAGAAGTTTAGAGCGCTGCACGGACAGTTACTTCCGCTAGAAGAAGACTACTACGAGCGACGCTCTTTCTTGTACTTAGACGTCTTGTCATGGCTTGAAAGCCATATCACTTCTACGCCTCTCTCTCAAGTGGTGGCTCACAAAAACACCCTGGCGGTGAAGGCCTCTCGGCTCTAAAAGTGGGTGATGCTGAGCACTATAAAGGCGATTAGCGCAAGCATCCATACGGCGAGCATTCCGATTTTAACCGAACCTGAGAGTCTACCCATGTTTTTAAAGAGAAGCTGTAGAGCGAACAAGAGCAAGCTAAACGCTGGAATCCCAAAAGTGAGCAGCATACTGATGTGGTAGAGAATCGGATGAAAGGGTCCGCCCCAACTAGGGTCGACATATTCAAAACCGGGTAACATCAACAGGTCGTTGCCGATATTGATATCGATAAAGCTGCCGATGATAAAGCTAACGGTGATGGCGATGAGCAATACGAGTGTCACCACGATGATGATCACCCCCAAAAGCTTTCCCAGCACTTCGCCGATGAAACTTAAGACCTTGCCTAGTGCTCTAAACAATGCGCCTATGACTTCTCCTAAAAAGGCAAAAAATCCTTTTGCTACTTCTTCCGCTTTATTCTGAGCCTTCTTGAAGTCGACATTTTTGAGATCTTCTTTGACGTTTTGGTAGCTCTCTTTCACAAAGTCTTCGATGTTACTGAACGTTGCGGCCTTGCCCTTCATTTCTAGTTTTTGAGCAGTGCTTAGGGCTTTTGGAATAACAATCCAGAGCACGAAGTAAAAGATGGCCGATACGCCGCTAAACAGAAGGGCTAAGAAAATCAATCGCACCCAAACAGGATCTATTCCAGTAAAATGGCCGATTCCTGAACAGACCCCTCCGAGTACTTGATTGTCTGTATCTCTGTAGAGACGCTTTTTACTGCTTGCAGCCTCATGATAGGGGCGCTGGGCGCGGGGCTCTTCTTCGTCAGACACATAGTCTTCAGGCTGTCCCATGATTCCAATGACCTCTTCTACGTCTGTGATCGTGATGACCGACTTATTGTTTTCACTAAATAGCTCAGCGATGCGATTTTCTATATCAGCGATGATTTCATCGCGCCCCAAGGTGGTGTCTAGATAAGATTTGATCGAATCCAGATAATGCTGCAGCTTGAAATAGGCATCTTCATCGATGTGAAAAACAAGCCCAGACAGATTTACGGTAAGTGTTTTTTTCATGATTTATTGGTTACAGTATTTATAGCATGTTGTAGTTCAGACCAAGTCACTTTAAGTTCTTCTAGAAAGGCCTTGCCCTCTTCGGTAAGCTTGAAGTACTTTCTCGGAGGCCCTCCACTAGACTCTTCCCATCGGTACTGAAGCAGTTCGGCATTCTTTAAACGTGTGAGTAACGGATACAATGTGCCTTCAACGACAAGTAATTTCGCCTGCTTTAGGTGCTCGAGAATCTCAGAGGCATAGAGGTCTTGGTCTTTCAGCACTGATAAAATGCAGAACTCTAAGATTCCCTTGCGCATCTGTTGTTTCGTGTTTTCAATATTCATAGTTCATTCTATAATGCACTGCAAAGATATAAACAAAAAATAGTACTATGCAAAACAAAGTACTAAAAAGAACTATCTTGCTCTTAAATAGTTTGATCATGGACCTATTGCTCATTATTCTCGGAAGCTTCTTGTTGATTGTAGGTATCATTGGGTGTTTTGTTCCCGTAATCCCCGGTCCAATCATTGCTTATTTTGCCCTGTTGGTGCTCAAATTGAGCGCCACCTATTCTATTGGTACCACTTGGCTGTGGGTGTTTGGAATTCTTGCGGTCAGCGTATCGATCATTGACAATGTGATTCCGGTGTATACTACCAAGCGCTTCGGTGGATCGAGGGCCGGAACCATCGGATCTCTCGTAGGTCTGGTAGTGGGGCTCTTGTTCTTTCCGCCTGTCGGATTTCTATTTGGTCCGCTGCTTGGTGCCTTTGCAGGAGAATTGTACGTACATCAATCCGATATGAAGGCCGCAGCACGTGCTGCCTTAGGAGCCCTGCTTGGGGTTTTAGCCGGATCGTTGCTCAAGCTCGCCCTCGTCTTATGGATGGCTTGGGTGTTTTATACAGCGCTCTAAGATGAGTGATCACTTACGATCACCCACTGACCCTTCATTTTGCGAAGCAATAAACTGAAGTGCCCCGTGGGCGTATCTTTCTCGCGGTAGAGTGTGAACCTTCCGATCACTTGAACAGTGCGACGGTCCCATTGTCTTTTTTCTAGAATATCAAACGCTAATCGCCCCATTGCCTTGGGGTCAGGATAGCGTTTCTTGTATCCGTTTAGGGTGTTTTGATAGCCATAGGTGGGTCCTGCGCTTCCCACAAATATAAGTCGCTCGTCGTTCCAATATCCGAGCATAAACCGCGTGACGTCTGCTTCGTTCCAAGCTTTTATTTGATGTTCAAAAAGCGCGTCAATCATCTGATCCACCTTAGGATGAGGTTGTTTCTGGGCCCAACAAAAGGCGCTTAGAAATAGTAGGGCGAGTAAAAGAGGTGTTTTCATAGGGTTAAAAAGTAGTGTTTCCAAAAAGATCCGTAGTGTTTTTGCCCTTAGTGAGCTCTAGCATTACTTGGGTCTGCGATTTTATCTGTTGCGCGTCGATGATATGAGTTACTGAAACCCCCTGTTCACAAAGCGCCTCTCCGATCAACTTAGAGCGGTGGCACTGGTGGGGTGCTACCTCGCCGCACATAAGGGCCACAGACAGACCCTTTTTATGTGCGAGAAGTAATCGATCGATGCCGCGTGTAAAGGCTTCATGACCTCTGGCTTTTAGGGGGTCAAGTTTGCCATCGGTGTAACAGCTGCTGTCTTTGGGGATTCCTCCGATCATATCCCCGACATAAACATAGCCAATCGCATGCTGCTTAAAGAATGAAGCAATGGGTTCGCGGCAGAAATCAGGGTTCCATTTTGAATATGGATTAGAGCGTATATCTGCGATATAGGCAATCTTAAAGTGGCGAAGTAACGCTAAGAATTCGGTCGTCGAGCGCAACCCATATCCAATGGTATAAATCGAATTCTCAGGCATGAAGGACTAACTCAGTAGGATCGTTGATGCGACTTTAGAAAAGTTCAGCTATCTTAAAGCACCAAAGCATTGAACCTATGAAAGGTATAAAAATCACCGCATTCGTTGTCGTATTTCTAGCCACACTATTTACTCAGCTTGCCGCTCAAACACAAGGGGCAATCTTACCAATGCGCGAGCGCGCTAGGGTGATCAATGAGCTGCTCGAAGACAAGATTGAGAATTATTTGCCCCAATTGATGCAAAAAACAGGCATCGACATGTGGGTGGTGGTATCAAGAGAATACAATGAAGATCCGGTGATTAAAACACTGCTTCCGGCAGAATGGTTAGCCGCACGGCGAAGAACCATTTTGGTATTTTTCAATGACGGAGATCGTATTGAGACCCTAGCCGTCGCCCGATACGATGTAGGTGCTGCCTTTAAGAGCGCTTGGGATAAAGAAAAGCAGCCCGACCAATGGGCGCGGTTGAGAGAGCTGGTAGAAGAACGTAACCCCAAGTCTATCGGGATTAACCAATCTAAGCACTTTGGGCTTGCCGATGGTATTGTAGCCACAGATAAAGAAGAGCTTCTCGAGGCGCTGGGTTCAAAATTCGCCAAACGGGTGGTGTCAGCCGAAAAGCTAGCAATTGCATGGCTTGAGACGCGTACAGCTAAGGAGATGGCAATTTATCCGCATATTGAGCGCATCAGTCATAACATTATTGCCGAGGCATTTTCAGAGAAAGTGATTACTCCTGGGGTGACGACTACTGAAGATGTGGTTTGGTTCATGCGCGACAAGGTGCGCGAGCTAGGATTGCAGACGTGGTTTCATCCGACTGTAGATATTCAGCGTGCTGACCCAGAGCGTTTCGATCATTTGAGAACATTTTCGAAACGGCCCGATACACAGGTTATTTTACCCGGAGATCTATTGCACTGTGATTTTGGAATCACCTATTTGCGACTGAATACCGACCAACAGCAACACGCTTATGTGCTGGCCCCAGGAGAAACTGACGCTCCAGAGTATTTGAAAAAAGCACTGGCCACAGGTAATAGGCTTCAAGATATTTTCACGAATCACTTTAAAGAGGGACGCACCGGAAACGAGGTGCTCGCCATGAGTCGGGCGCAGGCAATTGAAGAAGGAATCACACCCTCTATTTACACGCATCCGATTGGCTACCACGGACACGCCGCTGGCACCACTTTAGGGATGTGGGATGCACAAGAAGGAGTGCCTTATACAGGAGATTACCCTCTTCATTTGAATACCGCCTATTCTATTGAGCTCAATGCCTCTGTCTTCATCAAAGAATGGAACAAGGATGTGCGCATCATGCTTGAAGAAGAGGCCTTTTTTGATGAAAATGGAGTGCGCTATATCGACGGCCGCCAAGAGCAGCTCATTCTGGTCAATAAGCCCTTTAATTCGCTTTAGGTAAGAAAATCTCTGCAATCATACAACGCGCACTTCCGCCCCCACAGGTCTCGATCACGCCCAAGTCAGGGTGAACAATGGGATTAAACGATCTTAGTGTCTTTCGTTGTACCTCACTGAGACTTCGGTACGCAGCATCACTCATGATCAGTACAGGTTGGTTGTTTTGGTCGCCCACTTGCAACATATTGCCTGCAAACTGATGCATTTGAGCCTCGGTGATGGGGATCAATGTCTTTTGAGAATCTTTTAGGTATTTTTTGAGTTGTTTTCGTTCGCCTTCATCGTCAATGCAGTCTAGACAAACTACGGCATAGCGATCGGCAATGCACATCATTACGTTGGTGTGATAAATTTTTAGCCGCTTGCCGTTCACTGTCTGAAAGGCTGAAAATGTAAATGGGGTGTATTCGAAATCTTCACAGAATTCAATGAAAAGTTCTTCGTCGGCCCGTTCAGAAAGCGCACAATAAGCGATGCGGTTTTCGTGATCTAGAATCATGCTTCCGGTGCCTTCGAGGTAAATGTTCTCTTCTTCGGCACTACTGTAGTCTATGACTTCATCGATTTCAAAGCCAGTTGTCTCTAGAAGTTCAAGCACTTCTTCTCTGCGTTCGCGTCTTCGATTTTCTGCGAACATGGGGTATAGCGCAACGCGTCGATCGGCATGCATAGAAATCCAATTGTTCGGGAATAAAGAATCAGGGGTATCACTACCCTCGGGTTCTTGAAAAACAATGACGTTGATGTTTGCAGCACGCAACTGCTCGACCATTGAATCGAATTTTGCTTGTGCTTGACTGAGCACCTCTTGGGCCCCAAGGGAGGCGTCGGACTGAAAGTAGTTATTGACTGCTGTTTCTTCGTTTTTTCTAAAACTAGAAGGACGCACCATGAGTAGATGTGAACTGTATTGCTTCATGGAAAGGGATTAATGAGGTTCGCGGTAAAGTGGTAGGGTAGTGCATCGCAGCAATCCCTCTTGTTTCGCAATTTCTCGAAAGTGGATCGGCTCAACGGTAATAGATTTTGAGCGCAGCCAGGCATTCAAGCGTTCAAAGCTGTGGTCTGATACCACGACTTTAGGGCTTATAGAGAAGATATTGCTGTTCATGTCATACATCTCTTGAGCTGAGATATTGAATAATTGGGCTTCGCCAAAGAGTGCAGTAAGGTAATCGACGTCTTCTTGATGCATGAATCCTTCTTTGTGAATGATGGCATAACGCTCTCCTACGGGCTGAAAGCAGCAATCTAGATGCAAGGCATTTACAAACGGATCTGTATTTGATTTGCGCAGCTCAAACGCCCTGACTTCTTTGTGCGGAAATTGGGTTTTAAGCCATGCTACCGCTTGTGCATTGGTTCTTGCGGTGATGGTTTGGCGGTAGTCAGATTGGTTGTAGTATCCCACAAATAGATATCGGCCATGCAGCATGACATCGCCCCCTTCGACGTGTACTTCATGCGGAGGAGCAATGATCTTCGAAGGGGCTATATGATCTAGAACATGTTGAATGGCTTGAATCTCTTTTTCTCGATCGGGCAAGATGTTCGCTTTGATGAAGTAATCATCGATTACAAATCCGATATCTCTTGAGAAAATCTGGTTACAGTCGTTGATCACTTGCGGACGAAACACCTCGACCTCATAGCGCTGAAGCACAGATTCGAATTCGCTCAGCTCGTTTCGCATGTCTTGCTCAAGCGGATAGCTATTCTGGGCGATATGCAGTCTAGATTTAGGATCGTAGGCCTGTTCGATCGTTGGGCTAGGCCCATTTTGCTCGGCAGTTCCAAGAATTACAGCGCGCAGTCTAGAAGTCTCGTCGGTCAAATGTAACCGCATGATTTCAGTCGTTTGAGCAAAAATACACCACAGGTGTCAATCCTAGGGTGAGGTTTGGATTTTTACTAAATTTAAAGCCATGAACGCTTACGCCAATGCTTTGCTTTACGCTATTCCAGCCTTTATGCTGCTTGTGTTGGTTGAAATTGCCTACGGGCATTACGTCAAGCGTCAGAAGTACCGCCTTTTTGATACCCTGAGCAGTCTGAGCAGTGGGGTAACTAACGTTCTAAAAGACAGTCTGGGTTTAGCCGTCGTGCTAGTGAGCTATCCGTATTTGGTATCTCAATTAGCAGTTACTGAGATCTCTTCAAACTGGCTCACATGGATTATCGCATTTGTCGTAATCGACTTTGCCGGATATTGGAATCATCGTCTAAGTCATCACATCAATATTTTCTGGAATCAGCACGTGATACACCACTCGAGTGAAGACTTCAACTTGGCATGTGCACTGAGGCAATCGATCTCAAATGTGGTGGGGTACACGGCTATTTTATTGCTTCCGGCGGCGCTATTGGGCGTTGAGTATTCGGTCATCGCGGTATTGGCCCCGCTGCATCTTTTCGGCCAATTTTGGTACCACACCCAGCACATCGGAAAGCTCGGATGGATAGAGTACGTTTTAGTCACTCCTTCGCAACATCGTGTGCATCATGCCATTAATAAGCAGTACATCGATAAGAACCTTGGCCAGATATTTTCAGTCTGGGACCGATTGTTCGGAACCTTCCAAGAAGAGCTCGATGAGGTGCCACCGCGCTATGGGGTGTTGAAACCTGCGAAGACCTATAATCCACTCTGGATTAATTTTCAGCACTTCTATAATTTGGCCTTTGACGCTTGGCATGCAGACCGGTTTCTCGATAAGTTACGTATTTGGTTCATGCCCACAGGATGGCGCCCTGCGGACGTTGCAGCGCGTTTTGATCGTCCGATTATTGAGGATGTCTATGCGTATGAAAAGTACGATCCTGCGAGTACACCACGGCGCAATGCAGTAGTCTTTGTGCAATTCATTCTAGCCATAGGATTATTGTTCTACTTCTTTGTTCTTTTTTCTGACCTAAACACGACCTACCAGCTGTATACCGGAGCCCTAATTTTTCTGATGGTTATGGGCTATACTTCGCTGATGGATGGTTCTCGTTGGGCGCTCGGTTTTGAGGCACTGCGCATTGGCTTTGTCATTGGATTGTATCTGTGGGATGCGAATTATTTTCTGGCCTTACAACTTCCTTTTTCTCTGGTGATCGGGGTAAGTGCACTTTCAGGGTTGGCGACTAAATGGGCTCTCGCTGATGAGTAGTCGATTTTCGGTAGCCGCCATTGGCCGTGTGCTTGGCCCTTTAATCTTTGCCACCATCTATTTTGGAATTTCTCTGAAGGGGCTGTCTTCTGAAGCAGTAGCTACCCTTGCTGTGGCTTCATGGATTGGAGTATGGTGGGTCACAGAAGCGGTTCCCATTGCCGTCAGCGCCTTATTACCCATTGTACTTTTTCCGCTCACTGGAGCCTTAGACTTAACCATGACGACAGAGGCTTATGGCCACAAGTATGTCTTTTTATATTTAGGCGGATTTCTACTGGCGATCGCCATTGAAAAAGTGAATTTGCACCGCCGAATCGCATTGACCATCATTTCGCTTATCGGCACGCGGATGCGCCTTATTGTACTCGGATTCATGGTCGCCACCGCATTCTTGTCTATGTGGATATCGAATACCGCCACTTCGGTGATGATGCTACCCATAGGACTGGCCATCATTGCTCAGTACAGAGACCATCCTGAAACCCCTGAAAACGAGCACACTCAATTTGGAAAAATGCTCATGCTTTCGATTGCCTATAGCGCCTCTATTGGAGGGATGGCCACCATCATCGGAACCCCACCTAATCTAGTTCTAGTGAGCATAGTCAAAGAGCTGTATGGCATAGAAATTGGCTTTTTAGATTGGATGCTGCTTGCCCTTCCGCTTTCAGTCACCTTGTTGATCGTCTGCTGGATCTACCTTACACGAGTCTCTGTGAATCTGCGAACAGATGATTTTGCAGGGGGGGTCCAAGAAATAAAGAGACAGCGCAAGGCCCTCGGAAAAATGAGCGGCTCAGAGCAAATCGTGTTGGTGGTGTTTGTGCTCACAGCCCTCGCATGGATGAGTAGGTCATTTTTACTTGCCCCGCTGCAGCCGGCTATAGACGATACCATTATTGCGCTAACTGCGGGCATTGTGCTTTTCATCCTTCCCGAACCTTCTAAGGGCCAAGCTATTTTGCAATGGGAGGATGCCAAGAAACTCCCTTGGGGCATTCTATTGCTTTTTGGTGGTGGCTTAGCGATTGCGCAAGGGTTCAAAGACACGGGCCTCGCTCAATGGTTTGCCGAGCAACTCGTGCGCCTTGAGTACCTTCCGTTATTGCTCATGACACTTGTGCTTGTTGCAGCCATAAATTTTTTGACTGAAATCACCTCAAACCTGGCGACCACAGCAATGATTTTGCCTGTGTTGGCCCCATTAGCGGCGGCCATGGGAGTACACCCCTATACCTTTATGATCGGCGCCACCTTGGCTGCTTCGTGTGCTTTTATGCTACCGGTGGCCACTCCGCCCAATGCAGTAGTTTTTGGATCGGGATATGTGACCATGCCCGACATGATTCGTGCGGGCCTAGGCTTAAATGTGTTATCTATTTTGCTGGTAACGATCTGGGTGTATTACATCATGCCCCTAGTATGGCCATTGCAAGCGATCACTTAGCGTTTTGATTTTATCGACTGATCGAAAGGCGCCCCAAGTTGCACCCAAAAATTTTCATCGTCTTTGTGGTCGGCGATGTCTACGCCATAAACGACCTTAGAAACATCTTCGTAAACGAAGGTGCCAAACAGACGGTCCCATACTGAGAGCATGTTTCCATAGTTCGAGTCAGTCCAAGGCAATTCGTTGTGGTGGTGAAACTTGTGCATATTTGGCGTCACAAAGACGTACGAAAGTGCCCGGTCTACACCGCTAGGTAGGGCAATATTCGCATGGGTAAAATAAGTGAAGAGCACACTAAGAATTCGGTAAAATAGATAGAATGAAATCGGCATCCCGGTGAGGGCAATGGCAATTAGAGCAAAGGTTTCTCTGAGTAAGAAGTCTAAGGGATGGTGCCGTGTCCCGGTGGTCACATCGACATGCTTGTCGCTGTGATGCACCAAATGCAATCTCCAGAGCGCCGGTACCTTGTGCAAGAGGTAATGCACTGCGTATTGAGCGATAAAATCGAGAATAATTAATGCCAGAATCAACTCGGCCCAAACAGGCAAATCGATCATGCGCAACATCCCAAAACCACTTTGGTCGATCCATTGATAGAGTAGGGCGGTGAGCGTGCCGAAACCGACGTTAATCAGCATAACGATCAGCAGTAATGAACCATTGACGCGCGCATGCCTCCATTTTTTATAAGAGAATTGAATTTGAGCGTAGTAGCCTTCTGCGATCCAAAAGAAGCCCAATACGACGAAGATCCATGCCGCCTTCATCCAGACAGGCATTTGTTCAAAAAAGAGTAAAAACGATTCCATAGCGTAACGAATATACTAATTTAACACGTGGATGATCTAGTCTTTCGCCACGGGGGCATAGCGTTTTACAGCATTCTGAACGACATCTTCGCGATCAAATGACATGGGCTTGGTCTGGAAATTTTGATAAAGCTTCATTTGATCGTCATAGTGGAGCGAGCTTTCTCTGTTGCTGTTTCCGTACGAAATCACCGATTGGTATTGAGTTTCGTTCTCGCGAAATTGAATCAGTGCAATATACGATTCACCGTTTGTTATGCGATAGCGCCCCTCTTTGTATGGGGCGGCATGCATGGCGGTAATCACATCGGGCATTCCCCAAATCGGAATATTTTTGTCGCCTCGTACGAGTTTTTGAAAATCGCCTAACACAATTTCTTGTGATTTAAAATGTCGATCCATGTAACGACTGGTTCGTTTAAGGGCCTTGTGAAGAGTGGCAGAGTCAAATGTCTTTTCTGCCCCTAACTTTGGCCAGTAACGTCTTAACTGATAGTACAAAATGGCATAAGCTGCTGCCCCTTTTGAGTCTGCTGAGGCTACTCTATCCCAAGATTGAATTTTTCTGATCAAGCTTCCAACGCCCGGATAGTCTGCCGGATCCATGGTAAAAAGCGCATCGAGATTCACATAGTTATACTGAAGTGGGTCGGGAAGGGTGTGGTCGTACTTAATTTCTTTAAACTTTTGAAAATCGATGGTCTTATTCGCCTCTAATAATTCAAAAAGTCGTGTACTTCGATTATTGTCATAGCGCTCATAACCCATAGACAGCGGATAATCTTCGGCCTTTGGATTATCTGCAGGCGCACTCGACTTAAAGGGACTGTGGTTCGCATTGTATACATAACCCGATTGAGGTTGGATGACCTGAGGAAGGTCTTCGGTTTCATAATAGGTATCCCAGAGGGTTTCGTAGGTGTTTCCCGGAACCAGGCCTTTCCAATCATAACCCTCAGCGCGAATGGGCATTTTGCCATTTGAGATATAGAAAATGGTGTCGTTTCGGTCAGCGTATCCGATGTTGTATCCTGGCAAGGCGTTCATTTTAAGTGCCTGGTAAAACTCGCTGAATGACTGGGCTTTATTCATTCGCCACCACTGTTCTAAGGCTCGTACCGTCGTGGTGCTTGGGGTACGCACAGCATAGAATCCTTTCGAATTTTTAAGGGTAGGCCCGTAAATGCTTGTATAATAAGGACGGTTGATGCCTAGCGGTAATCCAAAAATCTTAACATAGACCTTCGCTTGATGCTTTTCGAGAGTGAGCACCTCATCGTCAACCTTATAGGTTAGATTTTTTTTGTCTACGATCTCGAGCTTATACAAGTCGGCTTTGTCTTGAAAGTTCACGGTATGCGTCCAACCCAGCTGCTCGTTGGCGCCTGTCAAAATGCAGGGAGCACCCGGAAACAAGGCTCCAATGATGTTCGTACCTTCTTCGCTCACCAGATGAGCTTCGTACCATGAAGTAGGTCCCTCAAGTGGTTGATGCGTGTTAATCGTGAGATAGCTGGCCTGTTCTCCGGTTTTCTTACTCGATAGGGCAATGAGATTAGACCCAGTTGCGGGGCTAGCCATAGACCAGTCTTTAGGGGTCTTATTTGAAAGGATTTGGCGAACGAGCTGATCGGCAGCATTTGAAACAAAAAGTTGTAATTGCGAATAAGCGATCATTTCAATGGGACTGATCGGAAACAACTCGTCGAGAAGCACCTCTTCTTGGTGTGATTCTGCATAGGCATTAAGACCTGCAGCATACCCTTTGACGACTTGCATAAATTCGTCAGAAAGCGTGTGCATTTGATCGCGGGCAATTTGCTCGGCTTGGATGAATTGCTGAAGAAAATCGGCTGGCGCCCCTTTGAGTCCAATAGCTTTTGATAATTTGGCGTCGCCGGCCAAAAATCCGAGTTGAATGGTTTCAAAATCATCTTCGGCATGTGCCCAAGCTAGGCCATATGCGACTTCTGCATCGGTGGGGGCGTAGATATGCGGAACCCCATAGGCATCGCGAATAATTTCGATATTTTGGGGATTAATTTGTGCGAAAAGGGGCAGAAATGGAGCTAAAATTAGAGCTAGAATCTGGTAGTTTTTCATGAGTTTTCTTTGCAACTTGTAAGTTATGAAAAGATTATCTGAAGAAGAGCAACTAAGATCATTGCATGAAGAACTTAAACTGCCCTGGGCCACCCATGATGCAGCCGGATTGACGCTGCTCGATTTCGTATTCGCTCAGGCTGTTGAGAAGCATGTAGAGCGAATTCGCTCGCTGCGAACTATCTAAATTTTTGTTTCAAGAAATGTTGAAGGTCTTTATTGGCTCCATAGAGCACCAAGATATTTCCTTCTTCAAGCCGGTTTTCGGCTGAGGCTACCCCTTGCACTTGATTTTCAACCTTTGTGTTGCCTAAAATAGAGGTCACTTCGACCTTCTTGATGATGGTGAGTACAAGCAGGTTGTACTTAGAACGAAATCCGACTTCTTTCAATGTTTTGCCGACATATTCGTGAGGTACAGTGGCTTCAATGATACTGAAGTCATCGTTGAGTTCGAAAGAATCGACTACGTTGACCAAGCAAAGTTTTTTTGCCCATCGCTCGGCAGTCTCTTCTTCGGGACGCACAATTTCATCCACTCCAATGGCCTGTAGGACCTTTTCATGTAATGGATTGATTGCCCTGCTAATTAGACGCTTGACTTCAAAATTTTTGAACAGAGCGGTTGCCATGACATTTGCACCTTGATCTTCTCCGATACCGATCACTACGATATCTGTGCTTTTCAATGGTAGCCCTGAAACGGCCAACTCATCGGTGGCGTCCATCTCCATGGTGTAAGTGATTTTCTCACGATACGCCTCAACCTTCGCGGCACTAGTATCAATGCCGATTACTTCGTTTCCTTGGCTGGTGAGTTTTTGACCTAGCGAGGCTCCAAAATTTCCAAGACCAACAATAATGTATTTCATCTGCTAATGGATAGTTATTTCTTCTTTGGGATATCTATAGTTGCGAACCACCGTTTTTCTGAAGATAGCAAAAAGAACGGTGAGTGCACTGACTCTACCTATGAACATCAGTATGACCAGTACGAGTTTACTTACTGCACTTAACTCTGCAGTGATGCCCATGCTGAGGCCCACGGTACTGTAGGCCGAAACACATTCAAAGGCGATCTCAAGCATTTGTATTTCGGGCTCTTGACTGGCGATGATCACCACGCCAAGACTGATGACGATGATTGAAAGTGAAATCATCGCGAAGGCACGTTTTAAAGTGACTTCGACGATTTCTCTTTTAAAGATCTCTATGCGCGAACTGCCCTTTGCCATACTGATAATGTTCAAAATGGCGATGGCGAGTGTGGTGGTTTTGATTCCTCCTCCTGTAGATTTAGGCGAGGCGCCCACCCACATCAAGAAAAAAATCAGCAATGTGGTCGGAAACAAGAGCGAGGCGGTATCTACCGTATTAAACCCTGCTGTTCGTGGAGTGACTGCCCCGAAAAATGCAGTGATGAGTTTTCCGGTTTCATTGTGCCGCACTAAAGTATTGTGGTATTCTAAGGCGTAAAAGGCGATAAATCCTCCGGCCGTTAAAAAGGCAGAAGTGATCAATGCGATCCGACTATTCAAGTTGAGCATCCAGGGTCGGTAAGGAGTGGCTTTTGAAAAAGAAAAGAGTTGCTTTGTTTTGTACTTCAAATAAGACACGATATTCTCGACGATCGGAAACCCAAGTCCACCCAAAATGAAGGTAAGTGCAACGATCATTTGAAGCCCATAGTTGAATTCAAAGCTACCTTCTTGAAGTGAACCACTTAGGGTTGAGAATCCGGCATTACAGAAGGCCGAAACGGCATGAAATAACGCAAAAAATGCGTGCTCTGAGAGCGAGTTAAAACTTTCTCGATCGACACTGTAAAAAATCATTACTGCCGAGACGACCTCGATAGTAAGGGTGATGACCAAAATGTGCTTGAGCAAGGTCAGTTCTTTTCCGATGGTGGCGTTAGAATTCATGGCGCTCATCGCAATCTGTTTTTCATAGCTGATTTGACCCTTGAAGAAATAACTGAAATAGCTCACAAAAGTGAGTATTCCCAAACCTCCTAATTGAATGAGCAAAAGAATAATGCTTTGGCCAAAGGTGGTAAAATCAGCCGCCGTATCGACCACAATAAGCCCTGTAACACATACAGCACTAGTCGCGGTGAACAAGGCGTCTAGAAGCGAAATGCCTTCGTGGGTGGCACTCGGAAGTGAGAGAAGCAGCGTTCCGAACAGAATAATGCTGATAAAGCTGATTAAAAAGAGTTGAGCAGGGTTGAGATCGGTTCTTTTGTATTCGATCCTCAGGTCTAACAACCCTTTAAGAAAGAGCAGTGCTGCAGCGTATTTCTCTAAATGCCATGCAGAGAGTTGAACGGCGAGATCAATGGTCGGGTCAGCTAAAAAATGTACCCCTAAAAGAAATAGGGCAATACTGACCCCTGCAATATCGATGATCGCAATATTCTGCTTGATCCTTTTTCGGTCTAAAATATAAGACAGCATTGTGGTGACCACACCCACTAGTAGCGCATAGTAATAGTAATTCTCTATTTGACGCTCTAAGATTTGGTTTTGGTGAAATCCCAAGTCGAAGAGAATCAAAACAAGAATGAGCAGGCTGGTCCAGAACGAGAACCTGTAAAGATGTTTAGGGTTAAAAAACATGTCTACCGCAACTGAATGGCGTTTGAGAAACCTTAATCACAAGAAAGTTAAAACTTTGAGAACTAATGGTATAGAAGTAATTAATGGGTCAAAGGTAGAATAAACTACCCATTCTGCGGCAAAAAGGTTTTTATAAGGCGCGTCTAGTTTTTCTGACGGGATTTCGAAAGTTTATTCGAAGACACATTGGGAGGGGTTTCAATAGCTGCCTTAGAATTGTCATCTTTTGAAAGATTCTGAGCAGATCCACAAGATAAAAGCGAAATACTTAAAATAAAACCTGTTAAAAGGCATATAACTGACTTTTTCATACTTTTTTACTTACAAAATTATGAATAAATCAGAATTAATCTTGTACAATAAACGCTTTAGAGTCGTCTTTATTGTACTCGGGTTGTAAAGTAATGTGATTAATCTTGAAACGGTCTAATAGCATCTGCTCGATGCGTTGCTGAAGCACATTAAAGGCCTTTAAATCAAGGTTCTCGTTTAAATCGATATGCGCCTCAAGGTGTATTTCTGTTTCATTTAGCTTCCAGATGTGGATATGATGCAGTTTTTTGACCTCACTAAAGGCATGAACCGCCTGAATAACTTCATTGAGATTGACCTCATAGGGCGTGTAAAGCATTAAGATTTGCATCGAATCTTTTAAGAGGTCATAGCTTAGATAAATCAGGTAGATTGAGATCGCTATACTTAAAATAGGATCGATAATGTGCCAATTAAAAAAAGAGATGGCAAGTGCCCCAATTAAAACCGCCACGCTGGCAAGCAGATCTGAGAATAGGTGAATGTAGGCAGAGCGAATATTCAGGTTGTTTTCTTTTTGGTTTTTAAGCAAGAGTACGCTGAGCCCGTTGCCCATGATGGCTATCAAAGAGAGGTAAATCACGGTGACCTCTTCGATTTCACTCGGAGATAACAGACGTAAAATAGATTCATAGATCAGCCAAACCGCAATGAGAATGAGCGAAGTGGCGTTGATAAAGGCGGCAATAATTTCTGCGCGTTTGTACCCAAAGGTTTTATCTGTTGTTGCCTTTCTTCGTGCTAAACGGTTAGCGACATAGCTCACCACAAGAGAAATCACATCGCTCAGGTTGTGCACGGCATCTGAGAGCAGCGCCATGCTTCCGGATAGGATGCCGCCGATGAATTGCGCTAGGGTGATACTGATATTGAGCAGAATCGTCCAAAGCAGTTTGCTACCTGAAAGTTTAGCGTGGCCGTGATGTTCACTCATTGAGGATGGCTATTCAGAGAAGTATCTTGAGAGGATGGCTTCTTTGTGTTCTTTAAGATAAGATAAGAAAGTCTGAGCTACCGGAGAGAGCAATTTTTGACGGTTATATACGATACGCCATTGGG
>JBJOGS010000021.1:0-4118 GCA_046048095.1 Bacteroidota bacterium | reverse complement strand
TGTCCGATGACTACCTCTATCTTTTTACGAATTGTGGCTGAATACAATCTAGAGAAGATGGCTCGAAATGAATCAGAGGTTGCACCATTTTGGAGAGCCATAGATCCGAAGAGTGATTTGGCCAAAAAACTCTCCTGCGGCCCTGCCTTTATCTCATCAAAAAAAGAAGAAGAACTCCACTCATGAAATACCTCTTACTTTGCCTAATAGCGCTTTTTAGCCTGAGCCTTCAGGCCCAAGACCTCAGCGTCATCAGTTACAACATCCGCTACAACAGCTCAAACGACGGACCCGACCTGTGGGACCTTAGAAAGGCAGAGCTTGTCGGTCAATTGAAGCAACATGCCCCTTCGACTTTCGGGGTGCAGGAGGCCATGTTCGTTCAGATGCAGTATTTAGATACCGAACTTGAAAACTACGCCTATGTGGGGGTGGGCCGCGAAGACGGAGACACCGCAGGCGAGTTCAGCGCCATTTTTTACCAAAAAGACCGATTCGAGGTTCAACAGAGCGGCACGTTCTGGCTTTCAGAAACCCCTGAAAAGGTGTCGACCGGATGGGACGCTGCGCTTCCGCGCGTCTGCACCTACGCACAATTCTACGATCGCGAACTCGATCAAAGCTTTTGGCATTTCAATACCCATTTTGATCATATGGGCCAAGTGGCGCGCGATGAATCGGCGCGCCTCATCCTCACAAAAATCGAGGAACTTACCACTCCAGAAGACCGCGTCGTGGTAACAGGAGACTTTAACGCAATGCCAGAGGAGGCGCCTATACAGCGCATGAAGAAAGCGATGGACGATCCGCTCGAGACCCTAAATCTAGAGGGGCCAGCTGGCACCTTTAGCGGGTTCAAGCTCGACGCACCACTAGACCGACGTATCGATTATATTTTTTCACGCAATCTTGAGCCCCGCGCCTACCAGCACCTCAATGAGCGACGCGCCAACGGCCGCTATATCTCTGACCACATGGCGGTGAAGGCCGTGTTTAATCTACAATAGACTGGTAAATAAGATTTCTTAAGGTGAGATGATCGTCAACATCTCCGGCCGGAATGAGTTGTGTAAAATAAACCACCACGAGTTCCTCTACAGGATCAACCCAATAGGTTGAATGATAGGCGCCGCCCCATCCGAATTCTCCTACAGAGCCTAATATTCCTCGTGCCCCAAGGTCAGCGCATACCGAGAATCCCAAGCCAAACCCAGTACCACCACCCCATCCGTAAAGCTCATCTGGTATATGTACAGATGTCATCAGTTCAACCGTTTTTCTCGAAATGAGACGTTTGCCCTTATAGATTCCTTTGTCGAGAAAGAGCTGCAAGAAGTTCGCGTAATTCTGAGCGGTACTGGTTAGCCCCGCCCCTCCCGAAAAACTCATCCGTGGTCCCTTCATATAGGCCCCCTGACTCTCCATAGTACCTTCATCTGGCGAGCGTATAATGCCCTTTGGGTCGTGCTTGTACACCGTAGCTAGGCGTTTTGCCTGGTCCTTTTCAATATAAAATTGAGTGTCGTCCATTTCGAGCGGATCGAGTATGCGCTCTCTCAAGAATTGATCTAGAGGTAGGCCTGAGACCACCTCAATCAGAGCTCCCAGCACGTCAGTACTGTATCCGTATACAAATGCGCTTCCAGGATGGGCGTCCATAGGTAAACTCGCCATTCGTTTAACCGTTTCTAAAATAGGCTCTTTACGATGTGCGAAATACCAGCCTTGGATGTCAGCGGCTTTCCACTGATCTGCTGCAGGGCCATAGCCGTATCCCAATCCTGAACTATGCGTAAGTAGATCGCGTATTGTAATCTTGCGCTTTGCAGGAACTACAGTATAGCTTCCGTCCTCTTGCATCTCAGCTACTGTTGTCTCGTTAAACTCCTGAATGTATCTACCGAGCGGATCGTTAATGCGCAGCAATCCATCCTCCTGTAACATCATTACGCCCAAACTAATAATCGCTTTGGTCTGTGATGCAATTCTAAACAGGGCTTCTTTATCCATTGGTCTGCCAGCCTCCACGTCAGATTTACCAATGGCTTCAAAATATACCGGTTCGCCCTTTCGCGCAACATAAATGACCGCGCCAGAAAGTTTTTTCTGAGCCACGTAATCCTTCCACTGATGGGTAATTTTTTGCAGGCGAACAGAAGACATCCCAACCTTTTCTGCTGCGATTGTATTTGACTGCGAAAAGCCTAAGGTGCAAAATAAAATTGCTCCTAAAAAAGCATGTAAAATCTTGATTTTCATGGTACTGTAATAAGATTAAAATAGATTTCAGTATAGTCAAAACGTTCGTAAAGAACGGCTAGCGTATTTGATTGAAGGTATGCCAAATCAGAATAGGCAGCGAAACCTTCGTTTAGTTGCTGTACCACTTGCCAGCTGTACCCTTGGTCTACCGAAGACCATAAAGTCAGGTTTTCTCTAGCCGATTCAGCATTTGGACCAAGATGGTAGAGTTTTTGATGCTCAGGCACGTACAATAGTGACGATTGACAAACGGGCGTGACCAATTCTTCGGCGCGCTTTTCGCTATCCCAATAGGCGCCGGCAGAAGTGCTTCGGGCAATGAACTTTCTGCGTTCAATGCTGTTTTGAATGCGTACTGTCATCAACACCTCTCCACTCGGCAATTGCGCGGCCATCACTTCGTTAGAGCTAGGAGTTTTCAGCGATTCAGAGTGCTTCCAGTGCCTTCCGTGATCGTCTGAATACAAAACAAAAGCCCGATAGTCTCTGAATTCTTCTTGAGCAGGACCTCTTGAAGCATTTGCAGGAACAACTAGCCTGCCTCTATTAGGCCCGTAAGTTAGTTGCAAGGCGTGCCCCGGCGCATAAGCTAGGGTGCGATCATCTAAGTTTTTGGTTGGATGAAAGCGATCGTAATGCGTGGCATCTGAAATCAAGGTAGGTTCAGACCAATGCTTTCCGGCGTTGGTGCTGGTTATAAAGTATCCCTGGCGGCGTCCCTTGCCTTCGCGTGTCTGCTGCTCTGAGGCGGTACCCGTATTGTAAAAGAGAAATAAGCGTCCCTCTGGGTAGTTTGGATCTAAGCGGTCTACCACTGGTGTAGGGTTCCCGACTTGAAGGGCTCCAAAGTCGGCAACACGTTGCGGATAAGTCCAGGTACGACCTCCGTCTTCGCTGCGCCTCATGAGAATATCAACATCACCAAAATCAGCACACGAATCCTTGCGTCCCTCTGCAAAGGCGATGAGCACCTCAGGTGATAGGGATACCAAAGTCGGAATTCGAAAACAGGCATATCCTAGGTCTCCACTTTGAAACAAGGTCTTTCCTTGTGCATATGCCATATTCACCCACCCTAGGAGGATTAAAAGAGAGAAAAAAGATCTCAAAGCAAACTGATACGGCACTGATAATCGCATCTACTGAAAGTAGTATATAAACTGGCTTGAACAAAATATCAGCTCACGAACAGAGGCTCCTGCATCAATTTTTACTATTTTTTGAGAAAGCTAACCAATGGCCAACACGCGAATTATTTCTCTTGAAACTCGAGATATTCGGTTTCCGACCAGTTTGACCCTTGACGGATCAGACGCGATGAATAAAGACCCTGACTATTCGGCGGCCTATGTCATTCTTAAAACAGATCATCCTGCCGGCCTTGAAGGGCATGGCCTCACCTTTACCATTGGGCGCGGAAACGAACTCTGCACCGCAGCCATAGAGGCGCTTTCTCACCTAGTGGTGGGCAAAACCCTCGAATCATTCACCCAAGATATGGGGGCCTTTTTTAAAATGATCACCTCAGACAGTCAGCTGCGATGGTTGGGCCCAGAAAAAGGAGTGATTCACCTAGCCACCGGGGCGGTGGTCAATGCCGTATGGGATCTGTATGCCAAGGTTGAAGGCAAGCCCCTATGGCGGCTTCTGGCTGATATGAGCCCCGAAGCCCTGGTCTCGAGTGTCGATTTTACCTACATCACTGATGCCATTACCCCTGAGGAGGCGCTGGCGCTCTTGAGAAAGGTTGCGCCCAGCAAAAACGAGCGCATCGATTACCTCATGAAGCACGGATACCCCGCCTACACGACTTCGGCCGGATGGCTGGGCTATTCTGACGAAAAAATCAAACGACT
>JBJOGS010000020.1:0-27553 GCA_046048095.1 Bacteroidota bacterium | reverse complement strand
GAATTGCTCATGAATTGAACATTCTTAACGCTATTACGGTTTAAAAGATTAATTTTACCTCATGAAATTGAGGGTAGTAGGGCTTTTTATCGCTGCTTTATGGTCGCTGACTTCTTGTAGTGAATACCAAAAAGTACTTAAGGAAAATAACTTAAGTGAGATGTACGAATTGGCCAATCAGTATTACGAAGAGGGCGATTACATCCGTGCCAAAAGGCTTTATGAAATTATCGCACCAAAGTATGCCGGAAGGCCTCAAGGAGAGCGTTTAAGCTTTTTCTTTGCCGACGCTCAGTTCAAGACTAAAGCGTATTATTTGTCTAGCTATCAATTTGAGCGCTTTATAAAGTCGTATCCAACGAGTGACAAAAGAGAAGAGGCTAGTTTTCTTGAAGCTGAGAGCTACTATTTCATGAGTCCTAGATACAGTTTAGATCAAACAGATACCGACAAGGCGCTTGAAAAGCTTCAAAGCTTCATCAATAGTTATCCGAATTCTGAATATTTCGATCGCGCCAACGAACGGGTTCAAGAACTTAAAATTAAAAAAGAACAGAAGGCTTTCGAGATCGCGAAACAGTACGATATGCTTGGCGAGTTCAACCTTCCGGTTTTGTTTTCTTCAATTAAATCACTGAATAATTTCATCATTGAGTTTCCTGGATCGCTTTTTAGAGAGGAGGCTTTATTCATTCGAATAAAATCGGCCACCATTCTTGCAGAGAACTCTACCGCAAGTAAAATGTCAGAACGCTATGAAGAGGCGTTGTCTTACTATAAGGATTTTAGAAAATACTACCAGACGTCTAGGTTTGACAAAGAAGCTGAATATTATTATTCTAAGATTCAGAACGGATTAGAATTTGTAAATTCGCTGAATTAAAATATGGCCATTTTGAAAGATACTAAAGCTGCAATCACCACAAAGACATTCGACAAGAATGTATTAGATCAAAAAACCTCTAATATTTATGAGGCCTTGTCAATTATTGCAAAGAGATCGGTTCAGATTAACTCAGAGATCAAAAAAGAGTTAGTAGACAAATTAGAAGAGTTTGCTACCTACACGGATAGCTTAGAAGAGGTGTTTGAAAACAAAGAGCAAATCGAGGTTTCTAAGTTTTATGAGAAGATGCCAAAACCACATGCTATCGCGATAGAAGAGTGGTTGAACGACCGCATTTACTACAGAAACACCCTTACCGAAGAGTAAAATTCACCCCCTATGCTTGCGGGAAAAAACGTTCTGCTTGGTGTTACTGGCGGAATAGCCGCGTATAAATCTGCCTTTCTCGTTCGATTGCTCATTAAGCAAGGCGCACAAGTGAAGGTAGTGATGACTGAGGCCTCTAAAGAGTTTGTTTCACCTCTGACCTTAAGTACGCTTAGCCAGCATACCGTTTATTTTGATTTTGTTGACGAGAAGTCTGGAGAATTGCGATGGAATAATCATGTGGCCTTGGCGAAATGGGCTGATCTAATGATTATTGCCCCGCTCACTTCAAATACTTTAGCTCGAATGGTCTCTGGTGCATGCGATAATTTATTGCTCACTACCTATATGTCGTCGACCTGTCCTGTTTTTGTGGCCCCTGCTATGGATCTTGATATGTATGCCCATGAAGCAACGGGGCAAAATCTATCGGCATTGTCTAAGCGAGGCGTGCATGTCGTCGAGGCTGGAGTAGGTTTTTTAGCCTCAGGATTAGAAGGGGAGGGTCGAATGGCAGAGCCTGAAACGATCATCGATCAGATACTTCATAGTTTAAGGTCTAGAGCATCACTTTATGGCAAGAAGGTGTTGATTACTGCTGGTCCAACCAGAGAGGCACTAGATCCCGTTCGATTTCTTTCAAATTACTCTTCAGGGTTAATGGGTTATGAACTTGCTTTCGCGGCTTATGAATTGGGCGCTGAAGTAATTTTAATCAGTGGACCTGTGGCACCCATGCCATTGCCTGATACGATTATTAAAATATCAGTGGAGTCTGCCTCACAAATGTATGAGCAGGTGGATAAACACTTTGATGAGGTAGACTTTTTTGTTTCTGCGGCGGCGGTTGCGGATTACACTTTTGCAGAAGTGTTGCCTCATAAAATGAAAAAAGAAACTCAAGAGCTCGTTTTGTCATTAAAACCCACCAAGGACATCGTTGCAGCGATGTCGTCACGCAAAAAAAAGCAAAAAGTTATTGGTTTTGCTCTTGAAACTGATAGCGATATAGCAAAACCTTTGACGAAACTTACATCAAAAAATCTGGATGCTATTGTGTACAATACGCTTGAAGATGAAGGTGCAGGTTTTGGTACTACAACCAATAAGGCAACACTCTATTTCTCTGATCGCAGCGAGATCGCCATCCCCTTACAATCAAAGAAAGCTATGGCCAAGGCGCTATGGGTTCAGTTTAGTTCGAAATGGCTTTGAAAAGGGGCACATTAACGCTGTTATTTATTTTCTCGGTATCCGTACTGTGCGGACAAGGCGTTTCTGCGACGGTGAAAGTCATTAACCGTACCCAGAACAGGTCTTTTGAAACACAATACCGCACCTTAGAGCGTGACTTGACGCGAATGATTTCGCAGCAAAATTGGCGTGGACAACAGGCTGTATCGGCCAGTGACGATGTTTCAATCCACTTTACGCTCTCAGTGATTGAGCATCGAAATCAGGTGTTTAAGACGATGCTCATGGTTGAACTCGTTAAAAAACATAAAAACCTACCTTCCTTATTATTGAGGTGGGTAGAGCAGCCATTAGAATTTTCTTATGTGCCTTTTCAGCCCTTGGTGTTTAATCCAAATATGCTGCACTCAAATCTTGTGGCAAACGCTGCATTTTTTACCTATTTAGCTTTAGGATTCTATCACGATAGTGAACGCATGCTTGGCGGAACTTCATTTTATAGAGAAGCAGAAGCGATCATCACCCGAATGCAATCTTCTTCTCATTTAGGTTGGGAGATGCGACGCAATGGAAATTCAAAATATCGATTGATCTCTGAGCTTCTACAAAAACAGTATGAACCCTTGAGAGTATTTATTTTTAAGCTTCACTCAGATTGTTTAGCTGCCAACTCGCACACGGGTCAAATGGCTAAAAATAATCCATGTATTACTGAGGCGGTTTCGTCTTTAAGAACGATTCAAAAGGACTTGAATAATTCCTTACTATTGCAACGTATCGAAGAATCAAATAAGTCTATTTTTTAATGCTGATCTCTCTTCACATAAAGAACTTTGCATTGATTGATGAGGTGGTCATTGATTTTAGTCCTGGGTTGAATGTGATCACCGGAGAGACTGGTTCGGGTAAGTCGGTAGTGATGCAAGCCCTACAATTAGTTCTTGGAGCGAGAGCAGATGGCGTAAGTTTTTTTGACCCCCAGCGAAAATGCATTATTGAGCTTCATGTAAAGATTGATCGAGAATATACCTATTGGTTTAAAGACCATGATATCGATTACTTTGAGGACTGTGTGATTCGAAGAGAGCTCGTTTATCAGTCGAAATCGCGTCTCTTCATCAATGATACCCCAATTACACAAGCCGCATTGCACCTGCTTACAGAACAGGTGCTATCATTTCACTCTCAGCATGAATCGTATAGCTTTTTGCGCACGAACGAACAATTTCAATTATTAGATGATTTTTCTGATAACCAAGAAGTACTTGCGCGCTATAATCAGGCATATAGAGAGTTTAAGCGACTTTCAAATGAGCTGGATGTTTTGCGCAAAAAGGCCGACACTTTTGAACGTGAATGGGCCTATCAGAAGCATTTAAAAGAAGAACTTGACTTACTTCAGTTAGATCGTTTAGATCAAGAATTTCTTGAGCAGCAACACGAATTATTTAGTCAATCAGAGAAAATTATTGATTTGATTACTGAGGCCAACCAGCTTTTTGATTCAGAGCCTTACGGCACTTTAGAACAATTGCGATCCACCCTACGGCTGCTTTCAGAATTACAGCGCATATCACCGCAATTTGCTCATTTTTTTGAGCGTTTACAATCTGTTGTTGTTGAAGTTCAAGACCTTTCTGTCGAGCTTCAACAGGCGTTGGATTCTGTGAATATAGACCCGGACACTTATCAAGAGATCGAGCAAAAATTATCTGAATTACATCGCTTGCAGACAAAGCACGGCGTTGTTACTCTAGAGGCGCTAATCGAAAAACGAGATGCACTAGCGGCAAGCCTTGGAGAGGATCAGAGTTATCAAGAACGTGTTCAATCCATTGAAAAACAGGTAATTGCTTTAGAGGCCGAATTACGCCCCTTGTCAGCACATCTGAGTAGTAAAAGAAAAGAAGCGGCAATAAGGCTTAGTTCTCAGATTCAAGAGGTCTTAAGTTCTTTAGAGATGCCTGCTGCCCAGTTACGCATTGAAGTAGCCCATAAGTCTGAATTAATGATCAACGGTAGTGATGAAGTGTTATTTAAATTCCAGGCAAATAAAGGGGCAGAGTTACTCGATTTAAAACAAGTAATTTCAGGAGGTGAACTTTCGCGATTGGCCTTGGCTATACAATATGTCAAGGGTAAGTCGAAGGCGATTCCTACTCAAGTGTTTGATGAGATTGATACTGGGGTGTCTGGGCAGGTGGCAGAGCGTGTTGCGCAGCTATTCGATCTTATTGGAGCGCGCCATCAGCTGCTCGTCATCACACATCTTCCACAGGTGGCTGCCAAAGGCCATGCTCATTTAAAAATTTTCAAAAGCGAAGTCGCAGGGCGCTTCGTTACCTCTGTGAAGAAACTCAATGCGTCTGATAGAGAATATGAGATTGCTTCTATGATAGAGGGTAATGATCCGTCAGAGACGGCTTTGAGTCATGCAAGAACACTGCTTTCAAAGCGTTAGTCTAGGGGCGATTCTTGTTATATTTGAATGTATTAAAACCACAGGTAATGAATTACAACCTATTAAAAGGAAAACGAGGGATTATTTTTGGTGCATTAGATGAAAATTCAATTGCATGGAAAACCGCCGAACGCGTACATGAAGAAGGAGGATCATTTGTGCTTACCAATGCGCCTATAGCGCTGAGAATGGGTGAGTTAAATGCTCTAGCAGAAAAAACGGGTGCACTGGTTATCGCTGCTGATGCGACTTCTACAGAGGATTTAGATCGGCTTATTGCAGCTTCCATGCAGCATTTAGGTGGAAAACTTGATTTTGTATTACACTCGATAGGGATGTCGGTCAATGTTCGAAAAGGCAGACATTATACCGATGAGAATTATGATTTTACGACTAAAGGATGGGATGTTTCGGCACTTTCTTTTCACAAGTTACTCCAACAATTATACAAGCTTGATGCCATGAATGAATGGGGAAGCGTGTTGGCGCTTACTTATATGGCGGCACAGCGCACCTTTCCGGATTATAATGATATGGCCGATAATAAGGCCTATCTAGAGTCGGTGGCTCGAAGTTTTGGTTATTTCTTTGGTAAAGAGAAGAAGGTTCGTGTGAACACCATTTCTCAATCTCCGACGATTACCACAGCCGGAAAGGGAGTTAAGGGTTTTGATGCGTTTCTAAATTATGCAGAGAAAATGTCTCCATTAGGTAACGCTTCTGCAGACGACTGTGCGGATTACGCCGTGACCTTGTTTTCTGACTTGACACGAAAAGTAACCATGCAAAATCTGTTTCACGATGGAGGCTTCTCTTCAACGGGGGTAAGCCAAGAAATTGTGGAGTTATTCTCGGATCATTAAGCGTACTGTAAAAATGCACCTCATCAATGGGTAGGCCTGAACATCTATACTCCATTGTGGTACCGGTATACAATCGTCCTGACGAGTTAAAGCAATTATTAGATTCGATCGCTAATCAGCGCTATAATCGTAATTTCGAGATTGTTGTGGTCGAGGATGGATCAGAATTCGATTCAAGGCAAGTTTGTGAAGAGAGTCCTTTATCTTCTAAGATCCATTATTACTTTACCCCCAATTCGGGACCAGGGGATAGTCGTAATTTTGGAATGCGTAAAGCCTCAGGCGACTATTTCATACTGGTAGACTCGGATTGCATACTTCCTGAAAACTACTTGAATGAGGTCGATCGCTCGCTAATTGAAGAATATGCAGATTTCTTTGGCGGTCCAGATGCTGCGCTTCCAACTTTTACCCTAGTTCAAAAGGCGGTTAACATGGTAATGACCTCTAAGATGAGTACGGGAGGGATCCGAGGTAAAAGCAGTTCATATTTTGAACCTAGAAGTTTCAATATGGGGCTTTCTCGAGCTGTTTTTGAGGCTACTGGAGGCTTTTCGTCCTTGCATCCTGGGGAGGATCCCGAGCTAGTGATGAGAGCGTGGAAGTTAGGATTTAAGTCTCGCCTTCTTAAAGATGCGGTGGTCTATCACCAGCGAAGAATACGTTTTGATTCTTTTTTCAAGCAGGTTTACAAGTTTGGAAGTGTTAGGCCGATCCTAGAGCAGTGGCACCCGGAATTTAAAAGGTGGATTTACAAAGCCCCAGCGCTTTTTTTGCTCTATCTATTAAGTTGTCTGGCTGCTGGATTAGCATTTATGTTAGATAGGCTAAGTCTGTTCACTTTGAGTAGCGTGCTTCTTCCGCTAATCGTTTATTTGGGGCTGTTTAAATTGCAGCTCCTTTATCAGACCCGTTCTTTGAAGCTAACCGCTTTAAGTGTTTTCGCCTTTTTTCTTCAAATGATTGGTTATGCCTTAGGGTATATCCGAGTTAAATTGGGGTTATGGATGAACAGAAGCAAGCCAGTGGAGCTAATTTTTCCACATCTTTTTTTCAAACCATTAATTAAGGATTAAGCTTATGAGGCAGCTGAAGGTTAGACAATTCATTTACTTTTTGCTTCTCGCTGCCGTGATATGGTTTTTCAATCACTTAAGTAAGCCTGTTACTGTTTCAACGGTCGTTCAGGGTAGGTTCGTGCAGCCCCCAGACTCGCTTATACTGCTCTCCAATGAACCATTTGACATCCCTGTTCGTTTAAATGCAACGGGGTTTCGCCTGCTATTTGCGTTTTCGAACAAGAAACCCTACGACCTACCACTAGATAAGTTGAGTTACAAGGACCAAACCTATACTGTTGCTCCTGAATATATAGAGCGTGCGCTGCAATCTGAACTATCCGAATCGCTTACCCTGGTCAGGGCATCCATTCAACCTATACCGGTAGATGCGGCATTGCTTTCATCAAAGACTGTTGCGGTCATTCCCAATGTTACGTTTTCTTTTAGGCCAAATTACATTGCCTTAGACTCAGCGCATATTGAGCCAACAACGATCGAGGTGAGGGGGGTAAAGGCAGTCATCGACACCATAAACGGTATTCATACATTACCCGTTCGGCTTCAAGACGTTCATGAATCGATACAACGTGACCTGGTTTTAACTCCGCCGAAAAACGAGCTGTTGAGTTATTCTAAGAATACGGTGCGTTATTCACTCAATGTGACCCGGTTCTCAGAGAACACTTATGAATTACCTATAAGGGTGAACACTGAAGATCCAGCCATTAATTTGCTGCTTTTTCCGGACCGAGTACGTTTGATTTGTAAGGCCCCCACTGAACGCTTAAAGACGCTCAGTGCAGATGACTTTGAGGTGGCTGTTCACTATGATCCTACTGAGCAGACCAATGTTGCGAATAAGCTACAGCTGCGTCTTACTCGTATTCCTGAAGGTGTGTTTCAGGTAGCCTTAGCCTTAGATTCGGTAACCTTTATAATCGAGCGCCCATGAAGAAAATCGCCATTACAGGGGGGATAGGTTCTGGAAAGTCAGTGGTATGCGATATTATTCAATCTAAGGGGTATCCCGTATTCAATTCAGATAAGTGGGCAAAAGAGCTCATGGTTTCAGATATCCCATTGAGACAGGCTATAGAAGCCTTATTGGGAAAAGATGCCTTTCATTCACCAAGTAAGCAACCCGTCCAATTAAACGCGGCCTATATTGCTTCAAAAATATTTGAACGCGCTGAACTGAAAGCTCAGCTTGAAGAATTGGTTCATCCGGCGGTTCGGTTGGCTTTTGAAGACTGGGCTAAGAATCAAAACACCGTGTTGGTGTTTCAAGAATCAGCACTTATTCTTGCCACTGAGCACTACAAAAATTTTGATGCCATAGTGCTTGTGTCTTGTCCTGAAGAACTTCGTGTACAGCGGGTAATGAAAAGAGATGGCATAGATCGTTCGGCCGTAATCGCCAGAATGAAATCCCAACCTGATTTTGAATCACTTTTGCACAAAGTCACACATATCATTGATAATTCAGATTCGTTGTCTCTTGAAGATCAGGTGAATGCGCTGATTTTGGATTTACTGGAGGCTTCGGATGTATAGCAGCAACAGCCTAAATTTGTAAAGGCTATAAAACCTACTACCTATGAAGAGAAATGGGCTTTTTGCCGTCATCGGACTTATGACCGTGGCCTTGTTAGGATCTATTCTGGTGCAGGGGTACTGGATAAAGCTGTCTTTAGAGAGTCGTGCCGAAGAATTTTCTACGGCTATGATTGATGTGATGGAGCATGCAGCGGATATGATAGAGGAGCGAGAGCGCAACGATTATTATTCAAAACTTGCCGTGCTTATCGATAGTGTTGGTGCGCCAAAATCAACGCAAATAAGAAATTTTTTCTTTGTAGATCGGAGTTTGAGCAACGATGAGATCATTTTTTATTCACACGGAATTTTAGAGCAAGGTTATGATGTGGCCACGAGTGCACTGCCCGGATTCAGTGCTTTAAATAGTAGCGATACCACCAGGATTGTCAATTTTACTTCAAGAAGAAGTCAAAAGACATTCAGACCTTCTTCTGCTTTGGATGGATCTGCCGTTGCGCTCGAGCCTATAGATGTCATCGATAAGATCGGAGGGTTAAGTAGCATTGAAAAGGCGCAGTACGAAGATGTATTCATGGAAGCTGCAAAATTAACCCCAATTCATCAACGGGTGTCGCCCTCAGAGATCCGCTTTGTACTGGATAGAGAAATGGTAAAGCGCGGAATTACTGGAAACTTTGAATTTGGAGTAGTACGACTAAACTACCCGACCTCAGTAAAATCAGAGGGCTATGACTTTGCACTTACACCTAATTTTTCGGTACCCTTGTTTAAAGACAGTGAAGGTTCAAGTGCGTATGCCTTGAATGTTTTGATTCCGAACAAGGATGCGCTTATTTGGAGGGATGTCATTGGTCTAGTAGTGATCTCAATTTTTTTCACACTCATCATTTTAATTGCCTTTAGTGTCGCCCTACACCAACTATTTACACAGAAGAAAATAGCTGAGATAAAGACGGATTTCATCAATAACATGACCCATGAGTTCAAAACACCTATAGCGACCATTAATCTCGCTGTTGAAGCACTTAAAGCGACCTACAACGTTAAAGAGCAGGGGGCAACGAACTTTGATCGATACATCAAAATGATTAAGGACGAGAACAAGCGGATGAACGCACAGGTCGAAAACGTACTACAAATTTCTCAGTTAGAAAAAGGACAATTAACCATTGAAAGAGAGCAGGTTGATTTGCACGAGGTAATCGACGAGGCTGTTGAACGGGTAAAATTATTTATTCAAGAAAAAAATGGCACAGTAATTGTTAATAAAGAAGCAGTTCACGATAAAATTTGGGGAAATGCCATGCATTTAATCAATGTTATTGTGAACATTTTAGATAATGCCCTGAAATATGCCGATGCTGAAAGAGCATTGCGAATTGAGGTGAAAACACAAAATGTCAACAGAACAGTGGTGGTAACGATAAAAGATAACGGAAAGGGAATGAGTCGCTCATCACTCAAGCACATTTTCGAAAAGTTTTATCGTGAGAATACCGGAAATCTGCACAATGTTAAAGGACATGGGTTAGGTTTAGCCTATGTGAAGCAGATTGTAGAAGCGCATTCTGGTGAAGTTCATGTTGAAAGCGAAAAGGGCGTTGGTACTGAATTTTCAATTAAACTCAATTTACATTAGGAAACATGAGTGATGCCAATCGTATTTTATTAGTCGAAGACGACCCAAACTTCGGAATTGTTTTAAGAGATTATTTGAATCTCAATGGTTTTGAAGTGACGCTCGCCAAAAATGGGATGGAGGGATTCGAGAAATACAAAAAAGCAACCTACGACGCCTGTATTTTGGATGTAATGATGCCATTTAAAGATGGTTTTACCTTGGCAAGAGAAATCCGAGATGATAACGCAGTCATTCCCATCCTTTTTCTAACGGCAAAAAGTCTGAAAGAAGACGTTTTAAAGGGATACAAGTCGGGTGCGGATGACTATTTAAATAAGCCCTTCGATTCAGAAGTGCTTTTGGTGAAATTAAAAACTCTTTTAAAACGCAAGTCTGTGGGCTCAATGGCCCAAACTCAGCAGGTCGATTTTGTGATTGGAGATTTTGTGTTGAATGCAAAATTGAGGTTTTTGACCTTTCGAGATGAAGAGCCTGTCAAACTTTCTCCGAAAGAAAATGAATTACTTAAAATGTTGGCACTTCATTTAAACGATTTGATGCCTAGAGAACGTGCCCTTACTCAAATATGGCGCGATGACAACTACTTCACTTCGCGCAGTATGGATGTGTATATAGCGAAGTTGAGAAAATACCTAAAGAAAGATCCGAAGGTAGAGATTCTCAATATTCACGGTGAGGGGTTTCGCCTTGTGGTAAATGCTTGATCATTTTTAGAGCCTGTTCAAAGGGCATTTCTGCACTTAGGCTGACCATCTCATTTCTTTTTCTATACCAAGTAAGTTGACGTTTGGCGAAATTTCTGGTGTGTTGTTTTATGAGTTCTTTCGCCCGGCTTAAGTCATAGCGCTGCTTAAAAGCTTCAAATAGCTCTGTGTAACCTACTGTAGCCTGAATGATTTCTGAGGGGTGAGAAAAGAGCGAACGCGCCTCTTCTACCAAACCCATCTGAAACATGGCATCAACGCGTTTGTTAATTCGCTCGTAAAGAATGGTTCTAGGCTGCTCTATACGCATGCGCACTACAGCATACCTTGGCGCTTGTTTTGGTTGATTTAATAATGCACTAAATTTTTCTCCTGTTTGAAGAGTCACCTGAAAGGCGCGTTCAAGTCTTCTTCGATTCATTTGATCGATTCGCTCGTAGGTTTCTGGGTCAGCAGCTTTCAGCTGCTGTTTTAATACCTCGAGGCTCATGGCTCTTGTCAGGTTTACGATTTCTGGGTCAATGGGTGGTAGGTCATTTAATCCGTACAGTATGGATTCGGCGTAGAGAGGGCTTCCGCCCACTAAAATCACCTTATTGTGCTTCTTAAAGATCGTTTCTATATGCTTGTGTGCCTCCGCTGAAAAACTTGCTGCAGTGAGCGCGTCGTTCACTGAATGACTGTGTATCATATAGTGTACAATATCTCTTCTTTCTTCTATGCTTGGGACGGCGGTGCCAATACACATTTCTTTATAGCACTGTCTTGAGTCACTAGAAACAACCGCTGTGTTAAACGCGGCAGCAAGAGAAACACCTAGTTGAGTTTTTCCGCTTGCCGTAGGGCCTTCAACAGAGATGATGAGCTTATCTGATCTCAATGGTCTTGAATTTATATTGCGTACTGTAAAACGCAATGATGCTCGTGTAAAACAGATCTTTAGAGACCGGAGTAAGTCGATTAGAAAGTATGTGATCCTTTGCTGCTTGGTAGTTTAAATCAGTATATCCATATCCTATTAAAATACCATCTTGGAGCCTTAAAACAGCTTGCTCCCCTTCAGTTCTTCCTTTGTCAAAGAGCAATCCACTGAACCCTTTAAAATCTTCTTTAGAAGGAGTCGTGGTTTCAATCTTGTAACGCATTAAGGGTCTTAGTAATCGCTGGTAGTGATAGACTTTCACTGCTCCTAGTAAACGACTAGGACAAACCTCATATTCTAGTTGTTTTACTGATTTAAATAGGGGTTGATCGACATAATTTTTCGCTGAGAGCAAGGTGCTTATTGTCGATTTAAGTGAAGGGGTGTACCCACAATAAATGAGCTTTTCTTTTTTACCGATGAGCTTAAATACGGCGGGGTCACTAGGCGCATTTCTAACGATTTCCAAATGAGAGGGTAGCGTGTCGGATTCTTCAACAGAGCGAACCAATTCTTTCTCAATATGACCGGTAGCATCACGCTCTCTTAAAATTTTCAATAGCGCTAAAGTCGCCTCAGCATCGCCGAGTGCTCGATGACGGTCACTTAGCGGTATCCCAAGGCTTTTTGCAAGTTTATCTAGTTTGAAACTGTCTTGGTTTTCGAGTATGCGCTTTGCAAATTCAACAGTGCAAAGAGTCGGGGCCTTGAAAGTATAACCAAGACGAGAAAACTCTTCCTTCAGTATACGGTAGTCAAATTGGGTATTATGCGCGACTAATATCGCATGTTCTGTGAGTTCAATGATCCGCTTGGCTAGTTCATAGAATCTCGGAGCCGTTCTGACCATTTTATCACTTATACCGGTGAGTGAGGTGACAAAGGGTTGAATCGCCCTCTCAGGATTGACTAGACTGTGAAATTGATCGATTAATCGGTGGCCATCAAAGCGCAAAATGGCAATATCAATGATGCCTTCATCTTCGATTTTACCTCCGGTACTTTCAATGTCTATGATGGCGTATTTCACAGTGATGCTATCATCTATCTATGGCCAAAAATAGCACTTCCTATGCGGATCATCGTGCTGCCATTTTTTAAAGCAATCGGATAATCTGCGCTCATTCCAGAGGACAAAACACTTGGCTGATCAAAATATTCTTTAAAACGTTCATACAACGCTTGAAGAAAGGCGAATTCTTGAGAAATCAATGAGGTGTCAGTGGTGAACGTAGCCATACCCATGAGTCCTTTGAAGTTGATATGAGAATAAGTGATTTTATTGCTAAGGATGTCTTTCAGTTCTTCGGCATCTAAACCAAACTTATTCTCTTCTTGTGCGATATGAATTTGAAGTAACACCGACACCCTTCGGTTAATTTTTTGAGCTTGTTTTTGAATTTCGTCTAGAAGACGCTTGGTATCGACCGAGTGAATAAGGTGAACAAAATCCACGATGTACTTCACTTTATTGCGCTGAAGATGTCCGATCATATGCCATTGAATATCTTTAGGCAACGTCTGCTGCTTTAAGACGAGTTCTTGAACCTTATTTTCTCCAAAGTCTCGATGTCCTGCCTGGTAAGCCTCTAAAATAAGGGCGTTCGGTTTTGTTTTAGAAACAGCGACGAGGGTAACCTGGTCAGGAATACTTTGTTTGACAGCGGTTAGCGAATCAGAAATACTCATGAGATGGGGTAAATTAAGAGACCAGTCAGCAATTTGGGTTCAATGTAGGTAGATTTAGCCGCCATAGGGCGTTGCGTTTCGGCCGCACGTTTTAAATCCTCTACTGTATAGGGTTTGGGAGTCAAGGTCAAACGCGTCATTTCATGTTTGCTCGAATCTTTACTAGGTAAGTCTTCAAGAGCGCGTTGTACCTCTTCAATGCGACTGGTTTCGTTTAGATGAAAAGAGAAGGTTTCTTGATTGATAGTTATAAGATGGGCCTGGTTCGGATGTACCTGATCGGTTAATGGCCGCAATGTACCATAGGATTGAAGTATTTCTTTACACTGCGCTGATGTAATCATGGTAGTGAATGACTTAGAAAAAGACCGAATGCTCAACTCGTCCTCAGATAGAAAGCAGCTCATAAAACAACTATTTGAAAGTGTTTGATGTGTGTCTTTATTTGTTCTTGCCCAATGTAAAGAAGATTCGATACGGTGATGTCCATCCACAATATAGGCCGTGTTATTTTGTTCAATGATCTGTTGAATTTCATCAATTGATTTCTGATCTGTTATTGGCCATAGTTCGTGTACTTCATCGTCTAAAGCTAGAGAGATGAGGGGCTGTTGATTCATCCCAAATTGTGAACACCAAGATTTGAATGCGGTTTTAGTGTCAGCAAGAGCTAGAACCACAGGGTCGGCATGAATGCCGACCTCATCCAAGTAAGCCGCTAATGCATCTCTTCTAAACGCTTTGGTATGTTCGTGTTTTTTAATCACGCCATTTTGATAGCTTGCTATGGGCGTGATCCCTACAATTCCTGTGGCCTTCACTCTAGAGCTATGAATACGGTACATCCACAGGCATTCTTGAGAAATACGCTTATATCGGTCTGAATACAGGTGGTCTATTAAACGTTCTCTGACTAATGAAAATCGTTCTTTTAGATCGAGCTCGGTGTTTGTGAATAGACTGGGAGCCAGAACGTGTAAGAATGAATGTGGATTCTGGTGTAGCTCTTCTTCTAGGGTTTCTGGAGTGTACGAATCAATGTGTTTAATCACCACATGGCTGCACGAGTCACTTGACACCACCCACCCTTTAAAAGGACGAATAAACTTCATGACAGCTTAGCTTCAAGCTGATTAATGATCTCTTGGGCGATAGAAAGTGCTTTGCTACCGTCTTTAAAAGAGACGAGCGGGGGTTGATGATTTGAAATGGCCTCAGCAAAATTATTGTGCTCTTCTTCGATGGCATTAATTGGGATAATAGCAGGAGTTTCAAAATAGATTTGCTTTCGTTCACCCTCTGCGGTGGGCAAGATCAGGTCAAATTCTCCTGCATGTTCTGGGGCGTCTTTCATACGAACGATTTCTGTTTTTTTCTCTAGAAGATCGATGGTGATATAGGCGTCTTTTTGAAAACAGCGCAGCTTACGCATATTTTTTAGTGAAATTCTGCTCGCAGTGAGATTTGCAACACAAGAATCTTCGAACTCAATGCGTGCCGTGGCGATATCTACTGATTTACTAATAACAGCTGCCCCATTGGCGTCGATTCGTTTTATATCAGAAGTGTTGCATTGTAGCACCAGATCAATATCGTGGATCATTAAATCGAGTACTACAGAAACATCGGTTCCTCTGGGGTTAAATTCGGCAAGGCGATGCACCTCAATAAATTTAGGATGATTAAGATGGGGTAGTGCGGCCGTAAAGGCGGGGTTGAAGCGTTCAACATGACCCACTTGAGCCACACAATGTTGCGTTTTTGCCAATTCAACAAGTTGAGCTGCGTGATCCGTGCGTTCGCAAATAGGTTTTTCTACGAAAACATGGAGTCGCTTATTTAAGGCGGTTGAAGCAAGTTCAAAATGAGAGGGAGTCGGTGTGATAATAAATACGGCATCAACCAACTGCATGAGCTTCTCTGGATGCTCGAAGTAGGTATAACCCATTTCTTTAGCTAGCTGTTGTCCGGCGTCTCGATTTATATCGTGAAAGCCTATCAGTTCGAATCGTTCTGAGGCATTTAGAAGTTTTAGGTGAATTTTTCCTAGGTGCCCAGCACCAAAAACTCCAGCGCGAATCATAGTCAGATAATTTCAGTAAAGTTACATAGAAGCGCTGTATTTTAGCCCTGATTTATAAAGTGTGCGAAGGGATACATTACGACATCAGGGATTGCGAAATCAATTAGCCCAGCAAATGTCTGAACGGGGTATACAGCGTCAAGAGGTGCTTTCTGCGATTCGGGCGATTCCTAGGCATTTGTTTTTAGATCAAACGCTTGAGGCGTTTGCTTACGAAGACCGCGCCTTTCCAATAGGTGCAGAACAAACTATTTCACATCCGTATACCGTGGCATTTCAATCTGAATTACTCGATGTAAAGCCAGGTATGAAGGTGCTTGAAATTGGTACAGGAAGTGGCTACCAGTCAGCGATCTTATGTTATTTAGGGGCTGAATTATACACCGTCGAAAGGCAACTTGAGCTTTTTCGAAAAGCGGAGGTGTTTTTTAGAACTTTTAGATGGAAGCCGAAGCTCATCCACTACTCGGATGGATGTAATGGGCTTTCTGCTCAGGCTCCTTTTGATAGAATTCTGGTGACCGCAGGGGCGAAGGAGATTCCGAAGCCTTTGCTTGCACAATTAGCTGTAGGTGGGGTATTGGTGATTCCGGTCGGAGAGCATCCACAAAAAATGACGGTAGTCGAACGAAAAGGCCCAAAAGAATTCCATAAAACCACCTACGGAGACTTTCAATTCGTTCCGCTATTGCAGAGCACCGAAGGGGTGAAACGATAAGTTAGCCGTTGTGTTGTTTTTTGATGCGATCTAGGTTGCGTTTATTCTCGCGCTCTTTGAGGGTTTCTCTTTTGTCAAAATTCTTTTTTCCTTTAGCTAAAGCGATTTCGATTTTAGCTCTACCCGCTGCATTGATAAAGAGTGCTAGTGGGACTATGGTCATTCCTTTCTGGGATACTTCACGATGTAGTTTTTGTAACTCACGTTTTTGCAACAAGAGCTTCCTAGAGGCTTTTGGCAAGTGGTTGTTATAGGTTCCATGCGCATAGGGGTCTATATGCATATTCACTACGAATAGCTCACCTTGTTCATTGAATTCACAAAAACTCTCAGTGATTCGAGCTTTGCTGGCTCGTATCGATTTTATTTCGGTGCCAGCGAGAACAATTCCGGCGACATAAGTGTCGATCAGCTCGAAGTCAAATCGAGCGCGTTTATTCTTAATGCTTACACTGGTTTTCATAGAGAGGGTTAGCGTCTAGTGCTACTTTCAAAAAGGTATTCTAGATAGGAAGCCGTATTCTTTAAATACTTCATGTCACCTGTTATAAGGGACTGACTTACACCACCTTGAATAAGAGCGAATAATTGTTTTGAAAATACAGTTTCCGGAATACCTAAATAAATCTCGTGCTGCTCCACACCGCGTTTTAAGGTTTCGGTCAGGTATCCTTCGATACGTTTAATGCCATCGTTCACCAGCGAAAGAAGTTGCGGTGAATTGTGGCTGCTATGAATACCAAAGCTCACCAAAGGACACGAGCCTAATTGAGCGATGACCTTATCGTAAGAACGATAATATGCAAAAAAGGCACGAACCGCAGCACTTGGAGGATTCGGAGCATCCAATAGCTGTCTTAGTGCCTCTTCTACACCTGAAAAGCTGTAAGTGAAGCAGGCCTTGGCCAGGTCTGTCTTATCTTTAAAGTTGCCATAAATTGCTCCCTTTGTGAGTCCAGTAGCTTTGGTAAGCATACTCAAACTCGTTCCATCAAAGCCGTGCTTTAGAAAAAGCACGGCTGAGGTTTCAATGATAAATGCTGCAGTATTTTTTTTTGAACTAGCCATGGTGAACATCTCCCTGGCCAAATTACAAAATACTAATCGGTATCAACTTGACGAATAACCAAATTTTGGTCAAAGGCATCGAGCAAGAGCACAGACCCTTCTTTCACCGATTGAGCGAGCAGTTCTTTAGAAATGACATTCATCACTTCTTTTTGAATGAGTCGCTTTATCGGACGGGCTCCGAAGTCAGGATCATATCCCTTCTCACCAAGGTAGTCTAGAGCCTCTTCAGTGGCGTCTAGTGTGATATTCATTTTGGCCAATTTATGTTGCACTTCTTCGAGTTGCAAGCGTACTATTCCTTTGATGGCTGACTTTCCTAGAGGATTGAAGCTCACGATTTCGTCAATGCGATTGATAAATTCGGGGCGTAAACGCTGTTTGAGCAATTGCATGACCTCGGTTTCGATTTGAGCCACGTCTTCTTCTAATGTGGGACTGTTTTGGTCTAACTGATTCCAAAGTTCGCTACCCATGTTGCTCGTCATAATGATAAGCGTATTTTTAAAATCAACTACATGTCCTTGACCGTCCGTTAGTCGCCCATCGTCGAGTACCTGCAATAGAATATTAAAGAGTTCAGGGTGTGCTTTCTCAATCTCATCGAGTAATATGACCGAATAGGGCTTTCTGCGCACCGCCTCTGTGAGTTGACCGCCCTCTTCGTATCCGACGTATCCTGGAGGGGCTCCTATGAGTCGACTCACGCTATGCCGCTCGCTGTATTCGCTCATATCGATACGCGTCATGGCGTTCACATCGTCAAACAAAGTTTGAGTTATGGCTTTAGCTAAGGCTGTTTTTCCGACCCCTGTGCTACCTAAGAACAAGAAGCTGCCAATGGGTCGGTGTTCGTCTTGTAATCCAGAACGACTTCTTCTGATGGCATCTGAGAGCACTTCGATTGCTCGATCTTGACCAATAATAGTTCGTTTCAGCGCTGTCTCGAGTTCAAGTAGTTTTTGACGTTCTGACCCCAATAGCTTCTGCACGGGTATTCCGGTCCACTTTGCTACTACTTCTGCAATATCATCGCTTGAAACCTCTTCTTTTATAAGTGTATTCTTACTGTTTCTCGCTGTTTCTTCTAAGGCTTCGAGCTGCGCTTCTAGTGCTTTGCTGCTTCCATAGCGAATCTCAGCCACCTTCGCATAGTCTCCATTGCGTTCGGCTCGCTCTGCTTCAATGCTTAGCGTCTCTAGCTCGTTCTTTGTTTTTTGAATTTCATCGATGACACTTCGCTCTTGTTGCCAGGTACTATAGAGTGAGTTTCGCGATTCTTTTAGTTCAGAGAGCTCTAGATTTGGTGCTTCGAGCTTATCGTGATCCTTTTCTTTTTTTATGGCTTCAACTTCGATTTCAAGCTGCATGATTTTACGGTCCATTAGATCTAATTCTTCTGGCTTCGAATTAATTTCCATTCGAATTTTAGAAGCCGCTTCGTCCATCAGATCAATGGCTTTGTCAGGCAAGAATCGCGAAGTGATGTAGCGTTCTGACAAAACCACGGCGCTGATCACTGCCTCGTCTTTGATCCGTACTTTATGGTGCGCCTCGTATTTGTCTTTTAGTCCTCGTAAAATTGAAATGGCACTTTCAGTGTCAGGCTCTTCTACGTTCACCTTTTGAAAACGACGCTCAAGCGCCTTGTCTTTCTCAAAGTGTTTTTGAAACTCGTCGAGTGTGGTTGCACCAATGGTGCGCAGGGCTCCTCGCGATAGGGCAGGCTTTAGGATGTTAGCGGCGTCCATAGATCCGCCTCCGCCACCGGCACCGACTAAGGTGTGAATTTCATCAATGAATAAGATATACTGGCCATCGGCCTCAGTCACTTCTTTGACCACGGCTTTTAGTCGTTCTTCAAATTCGCCTTTGTATTTCGCTCCAGCGAGAAGAAGACCCATGTCGAGACTGAAAATCTTTTTGTCCTTCAAGTTTTCTGGTACATCTTGACTCACAATTCGCTGTGCGATACCCTCTACAATAGCGGTTTTTCCGACCCCGGGTTCTCCTACAAGTATGGGGTTATTTTTAGAGCGTCTTGATAGAATTTGAAGTACGCGACGTATTTCATCATCCCTTCCAATGACAGGATCGAGTTGGTTTTTATCAGCGAGTTCGTTCAGGTTTTTGGCGTATTTATTCAAATGCTCTTGAGCTTGATTTGACGAAGTGTGCTGCGGATTCATATAGGCTTTTTGAATTTTATCTTGAGTGATTCCGGCATCCTTCAAAAGTTTAGATGCATCAGAATCCTTTTGGACTAATGCTTTGAGTAGGTGGGTGAATTGCGCGACGTCTTCTTGGTCTTTTCGAGCTTCTGCGATGGCCTTGGTAAGAATCGATACGGCCTCTTGACCCAAACCCTTCTGGCTAGCACTGTTCTTTGGAAGCTGGTTGAGTTTGTTGTCAATGGCGGAATTGAATCGATGAAGTGCATCGATCTTGTTGTCGAGTAGTAAGGCCACTTCGTCTTTTGCTTTATTCATAACGGCCTTTAAGAGGTGTGTGCCTTCTATAACGGGATGGTCAAGACTCTCAGCGACAATATGCGATTCGCCTATAATGTCTTGTATTTTCGTGCTGAATGATTGAATGTCTAGCATAGCAATGAGATTTTCGAATAAGAAAGCAAATTGTAATCCATTGTGCTGAAATACATGAAATCTGCAAAATAGCTGACTTTTTGGCGCTAATTTCATTTAAATTAATGCCATAATGACATTTATTCGCGTTTATGAGATTGTTCATAAGTGTGAAAAAAGGGGTGCGTAGGCTACTTTCTGCGTTGTATTTTTATGGTCTGAAATTAGTGGTTATGAAAAGAGACGAACAGCTATTTGAGTACATTGAATTAGAACGCCAACGCCAACTTCGAGGAATAGAGTTGATTGCTTCTGAAAATTTCACTTCTGAGGCGGTAATGGAGGCGGCAGGGTCGGTATTAACCAACAAATACGCAGAAGGCTATCCAGGAAAACGCTATTATGGCGGATGCGAGGTCGTTGACCAGGTCGAGAACCTCGCCATAGACCGTGCTAAGGCATTATTTGGAGCGGCCTACGTCAATGTTCAACCACACTCAGGATCTCAAGCCAATGCTTCGGTCTTTCACGCTATGCTCAATCCAGGAGACACTATTTTAGGCTTTGATCTCTCGCATGGCGGACACCTTACACATGGGTCGCCTGTGAATTTTTCTGGACGCTTATACCGCCCAACGTTTTATGGTGTAGACAGAGAGACTGGCCTTTTGGATTACGATGAGATTGAGCGAATAGCGATAAAAGAGTCCCCTAAGCTAATTATTGCAGGAGCATCGGCCTATTCTAGGGATATGGATTTTAAGCGTTTTAGAAAGATTGCTGATAAGGTAGGAGCGCTGTTGCTTGCGGATATTTCTCATCCCTCTGGTCTTATAGCTAAAGGGGTATTAAATGATCCTATTCCACACTGTCATGTGGTGACTACCACGACACATAAAACCTTACGCGGTCCGCGGGGTGGTATGATTATGATGGGGGCTGATTTTGATAATCCTTTCGGAGACAAACTGAAAGATGGATCACTGCGAAAGATGTCTGCATTGATGGATCTCGCTGTGTTTCCAGGAAATCAAGGGGGGCCTTTAGAACACATTATTGCGGCAAAGGCTGTTGCGTTTGGAGAAGCCTTGACCGATGAGTTTTTGCATTACATCGTACAGGTGAAGAAAAATGCAGCGGCCTTGGCTGAAGGGTTATCTGCCTTAGGGTATAAGATTATCTCAGGAGGTACGGATAATCACATGATACTCATTGATCTAAGAAACAAAAACGTCACCGGTAAGTTGGCAGAAAAGGCTTTAGAACAAGCGGATATTACTGCGAACAAGAATATGGTGCCTTTTGATGACAAATCACCTTTCGTGACTTCTGGAGTACGTTTTGGAACTCCAGCGGTAACCACGAGAGGACTGGTGGAATCCGATATGCAAACCGTGGTTACTCTTATTGATAAAGTATTGAGTGACCCTGAGAATCAGACCGAGTTGAGAAATGTGAAATCCGCCGTAAATGATCTCATGAGCGGAAGGCCTTTGTTTAAAATGTAATCCAAGCCCGACTTATTCTTCGGAAGGAATAAATTTCATCTCAAAGAGAAGGTTCCAATTTTTTCCGGTTACAAAAAAACTTTGTCGACCTGAATGATAAGCAATGCCGTTGAGCACTGAGTTCAAAAGATCGAAATTGGAATCTTTTGTCAATTGTTCTTCTAGATATCCGAGATCAATGACCCCTTCGAGTGCCCCAGAAAGCTTGTTGATGATCATAATGCTGTTTTTTTGGTAGACATTCGCAAATAACAGGTCATCAACTACCTCTAGTTCATTGGCGTTTTTGTAAAATGCGCTTGTAGAACTCACGGTGAAATAGTCGGTTTCTTGAAGCGTTTTAGGGTCAAGCTTGTAGATGAATTCGGTGCCATCGCTTTTGTATACGTGTTGCTGGTCATGGGCCAATCCCCATCCTTCTGAAGAGGCCCCGTAAGCGAATTCTTCTAATTTATTTAAAGACTGACGTTCATAAATGAACCCTTTTCTAGCTTGCCATGTTAATTGAATCACCCGATCGTTGAGAATGGTGATTCCTTCGCCGAAGTAAGCCGCATCCAGAGCAGTGCTAGTGAATTTTTGGTTAGTGAATGGGTTGTAGGCGCTGATCACAGAGCGACCTTTTTGACCGGTGCTCTCGTACAAGGTGTCGCCTACAAACTCTAGTCCTTGAGTGTAATAATCAGTATTATGTGCATAGGTTGCAATAAGTTCAGATTTCCATTTTTTTGGTGGTGTTGAGGCAAAAATAGCAATCGACTTCTTTTCTGTTTTTTCACCCGTTTGAGTCTTCAGGCGAAAGACCATTTCGTGTTTTCCTAACGCCAATGGTCTTAGACTAATATACTGCTCGTCATGAGATAAGGGCGTATTATTCACCGAAATGCTCAGTAATTCTGCAGAGGGGTCATTGATTTTAAAAGAAATACGGTCTTCAATTCGAAGGGGTGTTTCGGGAAGAGTCACCCCAATAATTGGTTTTGTTTGAGACTGTTTGTCTTCACAGGCAGACAAGATCAGTGTACTAATTGCAGTGTAAAGAATGAACCATTTCATGCCGAAAATTACAGTTTAGTTGAGCGGGCTACAAATTTAAAAGACCTTATCTTTGCATTGGGCAAGTCCTACACGACCAGCTCCTGCAGAATCCCCCAGGGCCGGAAGGCAGCAAGGGTATGTGGTTGTAGCGGTGCGATGTAGGGCACTTGCCTTTTTTTGTATGGAAACAAAAAAGAAAGTCATTGTTATTTCTGGGGCCTCGTCGGGCATAGGAAAGGCTATTGCTACACACATGGCTGACTTGGGTCATATCGTGTATGGTAGTTCGCGAAATCCATTACAAAATGATCACCCAGAGGGCTACACACTGCTTCATTTAGATGTAACCATAGACTCAAGTGTTCGAGAATTCATTCAAGCGATTCAAGCTAAAGAAGGAAGAATAGATGTGCTTATAAATAATGCCGGAAAGGGCATGACAGGTCCGGTAGAAGAGATACCCCTCGCCGAAGTCCAGGCCCTTTTTGATCTTAATTATTTTGGCGCCTTGAGAATGATCCAAGAGGTGCTGCCAATTATGAGGAGTCAGCAATCGGGATGGATTGTAAACATTAGCTCTATTGCTGGCTATATGGGACTCCCCTATAGGGCCCACTATTCAGCAGTGAAAGCCGCCCTGAGCACCCTTACAGAAGGAATGCGACTTGAATTGAAACCTTTTGGTATTGAAATGGTGAATCTGGCTCCAGGTGATTTTGCAACGAATATTGCTTCGGGCCGTTATCATGCACCCTTAGCCAAGGATTCGGCCTATTTTGAAGTGTATAAAGAACAATTACAACAGTTCGATGATCATGTCCATTCAGGAGCCTCTCCTAAAGCGGTGGCCTTATTTATTGAAGGTTTATTTAATAAGACATCGACGAAACCTCACTATTTCGTAGCTTCGACCTTGCAAAAATTCTCGGCTAGCGTACTAAAAAAAATTTTGCCACAGCGGTGGTTTGAACGGATGCTTGCTAAACATTATAATTTACCCTTATGAAGTTTTTTATTGACACTGCAAATCTGCAACAGATAAAAGAAGCCCAAGAGCTTGGAATTATTGATGGCGTGACTACCAACCCCTCATTGATGGCTAAAGAAGGAATCGCTGGTGAACAGCGTATTTTAGACCATTATAAAGCCATTTGCGATATTGTTGATGGAGATGTTTCTGCAGAGGTGATCGCTACAGATTACAAGAACATGATCAAAGAAGGAGAGATACTCGCAGAGCTTCATCCTCAAATCGTAGTTAAAGTTCCGATTATTAGGGAGGGATTAAAGGCTATTTCTTATTTCGCAAAGCAAGGTATCCGTACCAATTGCACCTTGATTTTCTCATCAGGTCAGGCACTGCTCGCCGCTAAGGCAGGGGCAAGCTACGTATCTCCTTTCATTGGAAGGCTTGACGACATTTCTTCAGACGGATTAATCCTCATCGAGGACATCCGAACCATCTTTGATAACTACGATTTTGGAACAGAAATTTTGGCTGCTTCAGTGCGGAATGCGATGCATATCATTGAATGTGCGAAGATCGGTGCGGACGTAATGACCGGCCCACTCTCTGCTATGGAATCGTTATTGAATCACCCACTCACCGACAAAGGTCTGGCCACCTTTTTGGCTGATCACAAAAAATTAAACGGATAATCCTTCAATGCTTTCAGTTTCAAATCTTTCGATTCAGTTCGGAAAACGCGTGTTATTTGATGAAGTGAACGTCACGTTTACTCCGGGAAATTGTTACGGGATCATCGGAGCAAATGGCGCCGGTAAGTCAACGTTTATGAAGGTGTTGTCACGGAAAATGGATCCTACTTCTGGCCGCGTGATTCTTGAGCCCGGAAAACGGATGTCTGTACTAGAGCAAAACCACAATGCATGTGACGTCTATCCTGTTTTAGAGACCGTGCTTCGTGGAAATAAGCCGCTCTTTGAAGTCAAGCAAGAGATGGATGCGCTTTACGCTAATTATGATGATGCCAACGCTGATCGCATTGGTGAGTTGCAAGTACAGTTCGAAGAAATGAATGGGTGGAATGCAGAGAGTGACGCAGCTGCACTGCTCTCTAATCTGGGCATCAAAGAAGACTATCATTATCAAATGATGTCTGATATCGATCCAAAGATGAAGGTGCGCATTCTTCTGGCTCAGGCACTTTTCGGAAATCCAGATGTGCTTATCATGGATGAGCCGACCAATGACTTAGACTATGAAACAATTAGCTGGCTTGAAGACTTCTTGGCGAATTACGAGAATACGGTACTAGTCGTTTCTCATGATCGTCATTTTCTGGACGCCGTATGTACGCATGTTGCAGACATTGACTTCGGAAAGATAAATCTGTTCAGTGGAAACTATACCTTTTGGTATGAGAGTAGTCAGTTAGCGGCCAGACAGCGGGCTCAGCAAAATAAGAAGGCAGAAGAAAAGGCGAAAGAACTGCAAGAGTTTATTCAGCGATTTAGTGCCAATGTGGCCAAGAGTAAACAAGCCACTTCGCGCAAAAAGATGCTTGAAAAGCTCAAAGTAGAAGACATTAAGCCTTCTTCAAGAAGGTATCCTGCCATAATTTTTGAAAAGGAGCGTGAAGCCGGAGATCAGATCTTGAACATTACCAATCTTCAAGCGCATAGCGAAGAAGGAGAGTTGCTATTCAAGGGTATCGATCTTAATCTAGTTAAGTCAAATAAAGTAGCAGTAATTTCAAAAGATTCAAGGGCAACATCGGCCTTCTACCAAATTATATCAGGGAATCAAAAGCCGGTCAATGGCGAAGTTCAATGGGGGGTGACCACAACTCAATCGTACCTTCCGGCCGATAATGAGGCCTATTTCTCGGAGCCAGTTAGTCTCGTAGATTGGCTTCGAAACTACGCTAAGACTGAAGAAGAGAAAGAAGAGGTGCACTTGAGAGGCTTTTTAGGTAAGATGTTATTCAGTGGAGAAGAGGCATTAAAGAAATGCAATGTCTTGTCAGGAGGAGAGAAGGTAAGGTGTATGTTGAGTAAAATGATGCTGCAGCGGGCAAATGTCCTTCTATTAGATGAGCCCACGAATCACTTAGATTTAGAGAGTATTACGGCTTTCAATAACTCACTGAAGAACTTTAAAGGTACCGTACTGTTAACCACACACGATCATGAATTCGTGAACACGGTGGCCAATAGAATGATTGAATTGACGCCAAATGGGGTAATCGATCGTTACATGACCTTTGACGAATACATGCAAAGTGCGGACATTAAGCTATTAAGGCAAAAAATGTACGCAGTTTAAGCGTTAAAGTATTTCGAATTCCAAATAAAGGGGTTAAAGTTTTTGCCCATCGCAAAGCCATAGAAAATGGCTAAACCAACGATTCCTTTAAAAAAGAAAAAGAAAAGTATCCAGAATTCTGCACTTGAGTTTTCTTTAGAGAACATGCCGTCTGGAATCATCAGAGTGAGTAAAAAACTAATCGCGGCTAAAAGAGCTAACAAATGGCCAGGGCCTCTAAATGGCCACACTAACCATTTGCGCCATGCATGTAAATCTGTACCCCATTGATGAATGAGGTAATAGTAGCCATTACCCATTGGAGCAAAGAGAATGGGGTCGTCCTTATCTTCTAACTTAAATAGTTTAGATGGAGCTAATATGTGTAAACCGTTTAGCTCAATGCCATGCGCACGCTCTAGTTTGAGTATTTCTTCTTTGGCCTGCCCCGGAAGTTGCGGCTTAAAGTATTTTAAAGGAAGAAATCGAAGCCTGTATGTCGTGGCAACGGTTTTAATTGCTGAGATATGGAAGATTCGATCTGTGGCAAGTTGGTCAAAGTCAAAGGCGTTATCTATAGGACGCTGATGAGCTAATCGTTCTTCTAAATTCTCATCTGCTGTTGTAAAATCACTTCCTAATAGCGCCTGCCAATGCTCTTTATACAACTGATAGTCGCTTTTTTGTTGGGAAGCTCTTAGTTTTTCAGAAAGATTTAAGCCTTTGAATATCATTGAGTTTCTTTTAGATAGCGATACAAAATTAACGATTGAATTGATCAGTACAAAACGAAAATTACGACCGCAGTTCAGCGCCCAATTCAGCGTGCAGTTGTGAGTAAATACGAGTTACGGCTTTATCAATTTCTTTATCGGTCAGCGTTTTGTTTAGATCGGCAAACTGAAGCTGTATAGCATAGGATTTTTTTCCTTCTGGAATACCCTTTCCTGTGTATACATCAAAAAGCTGCACCGCCTTGAGTAGTTTCTTTTCTATTTCAAAGCAACGATGATGAATGTCGCCAAAAGAGGTGGTTTCATCTAGAATAAGTGCTAGATCGCGATATACCTTTGGGTGTTTTGGTATTTCGTTTAACCTAAATTCTCGTTGATGCGCTAAAGCTACGACTGTACTCCAATTTAGGGTGACGCCCACGACTTGCTGAGAAACGCCGTGTGCCTTCGCAAAATTCGAATGAATTAATCCGATCTGTCCGATCTCTTGATCACCCCTTATAAAGACAAGCCCTTCACTAAAATAGGTAGCTGGGGTGAGGTGCATTTCGCTTACACCATCAATTTCTAATTTGGTGAATAAATTATAGCACACGTTTTTTAAATCAAAGAGTGTGATCTTTTGATCTTCTACCATCCAGTGCTGGGGATGTCTTCTACCAGTGGCCATAATGAGTAGTTCGTGGGTCTCTTTCATTTGAGACCCTTCTCGGCTGTAGGTCTTACCAAATTCAAAGATTTTAAGGTCACGTTGTTGTCTATTGGCATTGTAGGCAATGGTTTTAAGTCCGCTGCTTAACAACTCAGAGCGCATGGCCTGTAGGTCATTGCTCAGTGGATTTTGTAAGAGCACCTGACTTGGTTCGCCAGAAGCCTGGGTCAGACTGTTACTAAGGGTTTCAAAATACCCAAGTGCCGTTAAGAATTCAGCGCTCTCATTTTGAAGCGCGCTGTTCGGGTGCGCATCAGCATATCCGATTGCATAATTGAACTTCTCTGGCAGTGCAATTCGGTTGTAGCCATAAACCCTCAACACTTCTTCGATGACATCTATTTCTCGAGTTACATCGTTGCGATAAAGAGGCACGGTGATTCCTAGTCCAGCTTCGGTTTCGTTGAGTACTTTGAATTCGAGATGGGCTAATATGCTCTTTACATGATCTTTGGGAAGCACTGCGCCTGCGGTTTTGTTTAATTTATCATAAGTAAAAAACAGACTCACGGGGACCGCTTCTTTCGGGT
>JBJOGS010000019.1:0-13585 GCA_046048095.1 Bacteroidota bacterium | reverse complement strand
ATTCAACCCTTTCATTTAGCCATTCCGGTCAACGACCTGGACAAAGCGCGTGAATTCTATACCGAACTATTGGCTTTTGAAGAAGGCCGAAGCAGTGACCATTGGGTAGACTATAACTTTTTCGGACATCAACTGGTGATTCACCTAGATCCCAATCATAAAGGAGTGATGACTGCAAACGCCGTAGATGGAAAAGAAGTGCCTGTACCGCACTTTGGAGTAGTACTTGAATGGGAAACTTTCGACGCCTTCGCGGCGCGTATCCGCGAGAAAGGGATAGCCTTTATTATTGAACCTTATTTGCGATTTGAGGGGCTGCCCGGAGAGCAGAAAACTCTCTTCTTCAAAGATCCTTCAGGAAACGCATTGGAATTCAAAAGTTTCAAGCACCTCTCGTCTCTATTCGCGACCTAACACTCCATTCGCTCTCTTGCCAAAAGGGTATTTTTCAGCAGCATCGCGATCGTCATTGGACCAACGCCCCCCGGAACAGGAGTAATGTACGAGGCCTTTTGAGCAACGTCCTCAAAATCAACGTCACCCACAATACGATACCCTTTAGGAGTGCTCGAGTCTTCTATTCGGGTGATTCCGACATCGATGACTACAGCGCCTGGCTTAATCATGTCTGCGGTTACAAAATTAGGAACGCCCAGGGCAGAAACGACTATATCCGCTTGAAGTATTAAAGACTTCAGGTCTTTCGTGCGCGAGTGGGCCAATGTAACGGTAGCATTCGCAAAGCGCCCTTTCTGGCTTAACAGTATACTTATAGGTCTTCCTACGATGTGCGAGCGTCCAATCACAATGGCGTGCTTTCCTTGCGTATCAATTTCATAACGCTCAAGCAGTTGCATGATTCCATAAGGAGTAGCCGGAATAAACGTCTCTAACTCGAGTGCCATTCGGCCAAAATTAGACGGATGAAACCCATCTACATCTTTCTTTGGATCGATGGCCAAAAGTATCTTCTCTTCATCAATATGCTTGGGCAATGGTAGCTGTACGATATACCCATCGATCGCCTCATTCGCATTCAGCTCTTTCACCTTTTCTAATAACGCCTGTTCCGTAGTATCCTCTGGCAATCTGACCAATGTTGACTCAAACCCAACGCGTTCGCAGGCTTTTACTTTACTTGAAACATAGGTCAAACTGGCTCCGTCGTTACCAACAATCACTGCGGCCAAATGAGGTACTTTCTTTCCTTGTTCTCGAAGAGATTGAACCGCAGTAGCGATTTCTTCTTTGAGTGCTTGACTCGTTTTTTTTCCGTCTAACAGCACCATATTAACGCGTCTTGAAGTTTTGCATCATTTGCATCATATTTCTTCCTTTTGCCCCCTGCATCATCTTCATCATTTTACTCATCTGATCAAACTGCTTGATCAGCTTATTCACCTCTTGAAGATCTCTTCCGCTTCCGTTGGCAATGCGCTTTTTTCTGCTTGCATCGATCAATTTAGGCTGGCTGCGTTCAGAAGGTGTCATAGAGTGAATCATGGCCTCAATGTGTTTAAAGGCATCATCGTCAATATCGAGTCCTTGAGTGGCCTTTGACATCCCGGGGATCATAGAAACCAAATCTTTCATTGGTCCCATTTTCTTAATCTGTTGTATCTGAGAGAGAAAATCGTCAAATCCGAAGGTTTCTTTTGCAATCTTCTTCTGGATTTTTCGTGCCTCTTCTTCATCAAATTGCTCTTGAGCTCGTTCAACTAAAGACACCACATCCCCCATGCCTAGAATGCGGTCTGCCATGCGGTCTGGGTGAAAGACATCGAGGGCGTCTAATTTCTCTCCGGTTCCCACAAATTTAATGGGCTTATCAACCACCGAGCGAATGGTCAGCGCCGCTCCACCCCGTGTATCCCCATCGAGTTTGGTCAGTACAACCCCATCAAAATCAAGCACATCATTGAAGGCTTTCGCCGTATTGACCGCGTCTTGACCGGTCATGGCATCTACCACAAAAAGCGTCTCATTAGGCCCAATCGCTGTATGAATGGCCTTAATTTCATTCATCATCACCTCATCCAGGGCAAGGCGGCCCGCGGTATCGACAATAACCACGTTATAACCCTCTGCCTTAGCTTTCGCTATCCCTTCTTTGGCAATACTCACCGGATCTCTCTCTTCTCTATTAGAGTATACCGTCACCCCCAATTGCTCTCCGACGATATGCAATTGATCAATGGCCGCCGGACGATACACATCACAAGCTACCAAAAGCGGTTTTTTAGACTTTTTACTTTTAAGATAGTGCGCTAGCTTCCCTGAGAAAGTGGTCTTTCCGGACCCTTGAAGTCCGGCCATTAACACCACCGTTAAGCCAGGTTGCAAAGCAATTTCACTGCTACTTGCTCCCATCAACAAGGCCAACTCGTCTCTGACGATTTTGACCATAAGTTGCCCGGGCTGAAGTGACTGCAGCACTTCTTGACCCAGCGCTTTTTCCCTTACCGTGTTAGTAAACTCTTTGGCAATCTTGTAATTCACATCCGCATCGAGAAGGGCCTTTCGGATTTCCTTCATCGACTCTGCGATATTCAATTCATTGATCTTGCCTTTTCCCCTCAGTTTGTGAAGGGCACCCTCAATTTTAGAACTTAATTGATCAAACATAGCACCCGTGAGCATTCGTTTTGAAGTACTCGCAAAAGTAAGAAGATTCTTTAGCTTTCTAAGAGCGATTCTACCCGGCTCATCACAATGACATGCGGAAAGGTCACCGCAGCAAGAAAATACACTAGAAGTTCAATTACCTGAACATCACGCACATCCAGAATCAAAATCAAAATCGCAAATGCCAGCGCTGAAACGAGCCAATAGATATACGAAGTGCGCACATAACTTTTTATGCCGCGACTAAAGGGTTGTTGGTACAATAACTGAATTTGATCTTTCAACGACGGAAAAGCATGCCAAAAGGCGAAATAGAGCGCAAACGAAAGCAGTAAGTCAGTAATCAAAAAAACACCCCATAAAAGCAAGAGCTGCAATGCTTCAAATGCCATCTTCTTTGCATTAAAGGAGGGATGAAAAGCCGCAGTAAAAAAGAATAAAATAAACGCCAGCACAGAAAGTCCCTGAAAATGGATCGTTTTAAAAGCATAACCAGAGATCGCCTCAATAACTTCTGCTGAGATCATGGGATGCGTTGCGAAGAGCATACCAAAAATGCCCAACCCATAGGCCGAATAAAGCATCATCTTGCTAGCTACTGAACCCGTGCAGAGCTGAGCTAGATGCTGCTGACCAAAATGAAATGCGCTAATGAGAACAAAAAAGAATAAGGCATACGCTCTATTGGCATAAAAAGCGAGCAGTATTATTCCAATCGAAAACAGGTAAGCCGCAATCGTTTTAATAAAAACCCAGCGATTGGTATATTCTAGCTGTGCTACCTTCTTAATGATCAACAAGTCATTTGATCCGTGAAGCAAACCGACCGTAAGTATTAAAGAAAAGGCTAAAATACTACTCGCCTGACTGCTTAATACGAGGCTGATCAAGGCCAAGGAAATTGTTAAAAAAACACGTAAAATCGAAATATTAGCAACGTTTATCACGTTAACAAATGTACTTTTTAAAAATTTATATAAAATGTTAAGATATTATGTTTAAAATTATTTACATTTGATTAAACAAAAACTAAACTATAGTTCTTATGAAAAGTTTACTACTCAATCTTCCGTTAGTAGCGGACGTCTCAAAAATCGCTACTGACGATTACGTGGGCTTCACCTTCTTCGTAGGGTGTATGGCTATGATGGCAGCTTCTGCCTTCTTCTTTTTATCAATGAACAGTTTTGACTCAAAGTGGCGTACTTCGATTTTAGTTTCGGGGTTAATCACTTTTATCGCTGCTGTGCATTACTGGTACATGAGAGATTACTGGGCTTCAAACGGAGAATCACCAACGTTCTTCCGCTATGTAGACTGGGTGCTTACGGTGCCACTCATGTGTGTAGAATTCTACCTGATCTTGAAAGCCGCTGGAGCTAAAAAGGCCTTGATGTGGAGACTGATTGCACTTTCAGTAATTATGCTAGTAACGGGATATTGGGGAGAGGCCGTCAGCCGCGATCAAGCAGCTTTCTGGGGTCTAATCTCAGGTATCGCGTATTTTGTGATTGTGTATGACATTTGGTTCGGCCAAGCCAAAAAACTGGCAGTTGCCGCAGGGGGTTCTGTACTTCAGGCCCACAAAACACTCAGCTGGTTCGTGCTTGTTGGTTGGGCAATTTATCCGATTGGATATATGGCCGGAACACCAGGATGGTACGAAGGAATCTTCGGAGGCCTAGCTATGGATGTAATTTACAACATCGGTGACGCTGTAAACAAGATTGGCTTTGGTCTAGTCGTTTATGGAGCTGCTGTAGCCGCTAAAGATGCCAAGTAGTTTTAGAACTAACGCTATATGATGTAAAAGCCGCTGAATTCAGCGGCTTTTTTTATTACATGCGCTCGGGAACCTCTATGCCTAAAAGGGCGGATGCGTGCTTTATCACTTCCCCTACTTTCAAGGTCAATGCCACTCGAAAATCTTTCACCTCAGTTTCAGTTGCTCCGAGAATCGGAAGTTGCTGATACATTGAATTGAACTGCTTTACCAATTCGTATAAATAGTTTGCAATCAAAGCCGGAGATAAGAGCTCAGCCGCTTGTTTAACGGTGTCTGGATACTGTGCAAGTGTAAGTATAATAGAACGCTCTTTTTCTTCTAACACCAGCGTACCGACTGAAAGATCGAATTCGTTTACCTTACGCGCAATAGAGCGGATACGCGCATAAGTGTATTGAATAAAGGGCCCCGTGTTTCCCTGAAAATCCACTGAGGCCTCTGGGTCAAATAGAATGCGTTTTTTGGGATCCACTTTTAAAATAAAATATTTCAGCGCCCCTAAACCGATTTGATGAAACAAGGCGTGCTTCTCCTCTTCGCTGAATCCGTCGAGCTTACCTAACTCATTAGCAATTTTTCCGGCAGTCTCGGCCATTTCATTCATTAAATCATCTGCATCGACCACCGTGCCTTCTCGGCTCTTCATCTTACCTGAAGGTAAATCAACCATGCCATAAGAAAGATGATGTAAATGAGAGGCCCACGGATAGCCTAGGCGTTGAAGAAGTATAAACAACACTTTAAAGTGGTAATCTTGTTCGTTACCCACCGTATAGACCATCCCATCAATTTCAGGAAAGTCAACCACACGCTGAACCGCCGTACCTAGGTCTTGCGTCATATACACCGCCGTTTGATCGCTGCGCAACACTAACTTTTCATCGAGGCCGGCATCGGTGAGATCGGCCCAAACACTGTGATCAGGTTTTTTATAGAATACCTTTTTTCTTAGCCCCTCCTCTATAATATCTCTACCCAACAAATACGTGTCACTCTCATAATAGAGGGTGTCAAAATCTACCCCCAATCTTGAGTAAGTCTCATTAAATCCGGTATAGACCCATTCATTCATCGTCTTCCATAAAGCCAACGTTTCAGCATCCTGAGCTTCCCACTTTCTTAGGGTTTCTTGGGCCTCTAAGAAAATTGGGGCTTGCTTTGCAGCCTCCTCCTCAGAGAGCCCCTGATCGCGCAGCACTACTTGCTGTTCTTTATAAACCTTATCGAAAATGACATAGTACTTACCAACAAGATGGTCTCCTTTTAGTCCGGTAGATTGTGGAGTTTCTCCCTGGCCAAATTGACGCCAGGCCACCATACTTTTACAAATATGAATACCCCGATCATTAATTATTTGCGTCTTAATCACCTTATTTCCGGCCGCCTTCAGAATAGCGGCAACCGAAGATCCCAAGACATTGTTGCGAATATGACCCAAATGCAAAGGCTTATTCGTATTTGGTGAAGAGTACTCTACCATAAAAGTCTTGTGGGTAGGTTCTAAGGTACCCCAAGCCGCGTCTTTCATCAAGACAGAAAATAGGTCGGTGAGATACTTATCGCTTAGGGTGAGGTTCAAAAACCCCTTCACCACAGAAAAGCTAGAAACTTCTGGGCTATGAGCGACAAGGTATGAACCAATAGTATGGGCAAGTTCAGAAAGATCGGCCTTGAGCTCTTTGAGCATTGAAAACAAGACCACGGTAATATCTCCCTCAAATTCTTTCTTGGTGGGTACAAAATCAACCTTTGAAAGCCGAACTCCGTAACGTTCGAAAACGAGTTGCGTCACCAGTTCACTGAGGCTATTGTGTAAGTCTTTCATGAGCTTCAAGCAATTTGGGCGTAAAACTAAGTAATTTTGTACGGCTATGGTATTGAATACATCGCATAGTGACCAAAAGATAGACCGTCAGTTAGCTGCACTGGTTGGAGAATCATTTCCTTTGCTTAAACGCTTTGAATTAAGAGGGATAGGTTCGCCAAAATTAGAAATCATTCAAACCTCTAGAACGCTTCACAACCTATTGGTCGTGAATCAAGACCGCTTGCGTTGTTCTATAGAATTGCGACCCAAGGGAATCATCGTGCACTTCAAGTCACGGTTGGATACCTACGCCTTACCCATTCCGTATCACAAATTGAGCATTTACAAAGGAGAAGCTGCCACCTATTCGCTATTCGTTGATCAGCACAAGCTCAAAATAAATGGTGAAGACCTCAAGGTAAAATCCTTCATTAACAAAGTCTTACAAGAAAAGGCACAGTACTTAAGCCAATAAGCACCTACTTATCGCTCTAGATTACGAAGCGTCTCTCCAGTATAGATTTGGCGTGGGCGACCGATCGGCTCGTTGTTTTGACGCATCTCTTTCCACTGGGCAATCCATCCGGGGATACGACCCAAAGCAAAAAGTACAGTAAACATCTCGACCGGGATTCCCATAGCTCTGTAAATGATCCCTGAATAAAAATCTACGTTTGGATATAATTTTCGATCTACGAAATACGAATCTTCTAGAGCTTCACGTTCTAGGCCTTTCGCCACATCGAGTATAGGATCGTGCACTCCAAGATCTTCTAAAACTTGATCTGCAGCTACTTTGATAATTTTTGCCCGCGGATCGAAATTCTTATACACGCGATGTCCAAAGCCCATTAATCTAAAAGAATCATTTTTATCCTTGGCCTTGGCCATATACTTCTTAGTATCGCCTCCGTCTTTTTCAATGGCCTCAAGCATTTCAAGCACGGCCTGATTCGCTCCGCCATGCAGTGGCCCCCATAATGCAGAGATTCCTGCAGAAATTGAAGCATAAAGGCCCGCATGAGAAGATCCAACAATTCGCACCGTTGAGGTAGAGCAATTTTGCTCGTGATCTGCATGCAGAATAAGCAATTTATTCAATGCGTCGTTAATGATACCACTCTGCTGATAAGCCTTACCCTCAGCACTAAACATCATCGCTGCAAAATTCTCAATGTAATTTAATGAGGCATCAGGGGCGACATAGGGCTGATTCGTGAGTTTTCGCTGGGCATAAGCCACCATGATCGGAAACTTAGCCATGATCTTAACAATCGCTTTATACATCGCCTCTTCTGAAGAAACATCTACAGAAGAAGGATTAAACGCGATCAAGGCACTGGTGGCAGAAGCCAACACTCCCATTGGATGGGCTGATTGAGGAAAGCTATCTATAATTCGAACTAGATTTGGATCCAGTGCGGCTTCTTTCTTTATATCTGACTCAAACTGATCAATCTGATGCTGGGTCGGAAAACTGCCAAAAATGAGCAGATAGGCCACCTCCAAAAAGCTAGCCTTTTCGGCTAACTCATCAATGGCATAACCACGATAGCGAAGCTCTCCTTTTTCTCCGTCCAAAAAAGTAATGGCGCTTTGACACGATCCGGTATTTTTATATCCTGGATCAAGGGTAACTGCTCCTGTTTGTGCTCTTAGCGTCTTAATATCAATTGCCACCTCTCCCTCAGAGCCTTTAACTAGGGGAAATTCGTATCTCTTACCTTCTAATTCTAAGAACGCTGTTTCAGCCATGATTTAAATGGATTTTACTAGAGTCGCAAATATAATAAACAAGGTAGGCTTCTCAATAAAAAAGCGCCACCGAGGTGACGCTTTAAGTTCAGTTTAACACTTTTTTAGCGCTTTAATTTGAACGCCTGATTTTGCGGATAGAATGCGGTACTTCCGAGATCCTCTTCGATGCGCAATAATTGATTATACTTAGCCATTCGATCAGATCTCGAGGCCGATCCTGTTTTAATCTGTCCTGTTCCCAGACCCACAGCCAAATCAGCGATAGTGGTATCTTCAGTCTCTCCAGAACGATGTGACATTACTGAGGTATACCCCGCATTTTTTGCCATATTCACCGCGCTGATCGTCTCAGTTAGAGTGCCAATTTGATTCACTTTAATGAGGATAGAATTTGCGATACCCTCTTTGATTCCTCTTGAAAGTCGCTCAACATTGGTCACAAACAAATCATCGCCAACGAGCTGAACGCGACCACCCACCATCTCGGTAAGTAGCTTCCATCCCTCCCAGTCGTTTTCGTCCATACCATCTTCGATACTGATGATCGGATAGTTTGCACAAAGTGAGGCCAAATACTCGGCTTGTTCTTTTGAACTTCTCACTTTTCCGCTTGGACCTTCGAACTTACTGTAATCGTATTTTCCGTTCACATAAAACTCTGCCGAAGCACAATCCAGAGCAATCATCACTTGCTCACCCAAAACGTAACCGGCATTAGAAACGGCTTTTGCAATGGTCTCTAGGGCATCTTCAGTACCGTCTAGACCAGGTGCAAATCCGCCTTCATCACCAACAGCGGTAGTCAAGTTTCTGTCTTTTAGCACCTTTTTTAGATGATGAAAGATTTCACTTCCCATTTTCAATGCGTGTGTAAACGATTCAGCCATCACCGGCATAATCATAAACTCTTGAAAAGCGATAGGGGCATCTGAATGTGATCCACCATTGATGATATTCATCATCGGAACAGGTAGTGTATTGGCACTCACCCCTCCGACATATCGATACAAGGGCATTTCGAGCTCTTCTGCAGCCGCTTTAGCCACGGCTAAAGACACACCCAGAATGGCATTTGCACCTAATCGCGATTTGTTTGGAGTACCATCGAGATCAATCATTGTTTGATCAATCAAATTCTGCTCAAAAACAGACATGCCAATAAGTTCATCGGCAATCTCGCCATTCACATGATCAATGGCCTTTTGTACGCCTTTACCCATGTAATCTGACCCCCCATCTCTGAGCTCAACAGCCTCATGTTCTCCGGTAGAAGCACCTGATGGTACCGCGGCACGGCCTAAAATTCCATTTTCTGTGATTACGTCTACCTCAACAGTAGGGTTTCCACGCGAGTCAAAGATTTGGCGCGCATAAATGTCAACGATAATACTCATAGTTTTTGATTTAGATGATTAAATATACTGGCCTTTTGGATTATTTCCTTGCCAATGAGGTAATGAATTGATCAAACAAATAGCGCGAATCATGCGGACCAGGACTTGCCTCGGGATGGTATTGTACCGAAAAAGCAGGTTTGCCTTTCAACCGGATTCCAGCCACCGTTTGATCGTTTAAGTGTTCATGTGTAATTTCTAAAGCATCGTGGGCAACTACCTCTTCTTTCGAAACGGCAAACCCATGGTTTTGAGAGGTAATTTCTCCGCGCTTAGTAAGTAAATTCAGTACCGGATGATTAATCCCTCTATGCCCGTTATGCATTTTAAAAGTAGACACACCATTGGCTAAGGCTAAAACTTGGTGCCCTAGGCAAATTCCGAACAAGGGCTTGCCAGAGGTTAAGATTTCTTTGGTGGTCTCAATGGCTTCTACCAACGGCTCAGGGTCCCCGGGTCCATTTGACAGAAAATATCCGTCGGGGTTCCAAGTGTGCATCTCTTGAAATGAGGTATTGTATGGAAACACCTTAAGGTATGCCCCACGATCAGCCAAACAACGCAGAATATTTTTCTTAACCCCTATATCAAGTACAGCCACCTTATATGGCGCCGACGGATTACCAAAAAAATAGGGGGTTTTGGTAGACACCTTAGAAGACAATTCAAGACCCGCCATAGACGGAACCTGACTCAACTCTTTTCTCAAAACATCTATTTCATCCACACGAGTAGAAATAACCGCATTCTGCGCACCGAATTCGCGAATGTGACTGACTAGGGCGCGTGTATCGACATCTGAAATGGCGAAGGTGTCATTTCTATCGAGAAACTGCTCTAAACTTTCATTCGCCTGAGGGCGTGAATAGGTATAGCTGAAATTCTTACATACTAAACCCGCAATTTTAACCGTATCAGACTCTACCTCGTCGGTGGCCGCACCATAATTTCCAATATGTGCGTTCGTCAACACCATGATTTGCCCAAAGTAACTCGGGTCAGTAAAGATTTCTTGATACCCAGTCATTCCTGTATTGAAGCAAATCTCTCCAAAAGCGGTATGCTCTTTATTTGAAACCGACTTTCCATAGAAAATGGTGCCGTCTTCAAGGAGTAAAAGGGCCTTCTTGCGTTTCTGATATTTCATTGAGAAAGTTTAAACAAAAAAACATAAAAAAAGGATACTCTTTGGGAGTATCCTTTAAGGTTCTATGCGAAAGTAATCAACACCATCAACTACTCGAAAGCGTCTTTTTTAGTTTCATCATCTTCACTAGAAGATTCATCTGCAGCCGACTCAGCAACTTGTGCCTCATCTGAAGCAACCGCCGAATCAACCTCTGGCACAGCCTCTTCTGCTGGAGTGGCAGGCTCTTCAACTACAGAAGCAGATTCTTCTTTAACCGCCTTAGGAGCAGCAGAAGCAACAGGTGCTGCTTCATTAGACTTCTTTCTTCTGCGTGTAGCCTTCTTCTTCGCTCCGGCATCATAAGTCTCATTGAAATCAACCAATTCGATCAGTGCCATGTCAGCATTATCTCCTAAACGATTGCCTAGTTTGATGATTCGCGTATATCCGCCTGGACGATCAGCAACCTTTTCAGCAACCTCAGAGAAGAGATGCGTTACTGCCTCTTTACTGCGCAAGTAACTGAATACTACGCGGCGGTTGTGCGTATTACGCTCAACGTTTTCATTATTTTCTGCCTTAGCCTTGGTAATGATTGGCTCAACATATTTTTTAAGCGCCTTAGCCTTAGCTGTGGTGGTTTGAATGCGTTTATGTTCTATAAGCGAACAAGCCATATTAGCCAACATTGAACTTCTGTGAGAAGCGGTGCGGCTCAAATGATTTATTTTCTTTCCGTGTCTCATAACCTCTTAGTCTCTATCTAATTTATATTTTGCGAGATCCATACCAAACTCAAGGCCTTTAGTCTGAACTAGCTCTTCTAATTCTGTAAGTGATTTTTTTCCGAAGTTTCTGAACTTCATCAAATCATTCTTATTAAAAGAAACTAAGTCACCCAGGGTATCTACCTCAGCTGCTTTCAAACAGTTCAGTGCTCTCACTGACAAGTCCATATCAACCAGCTTGGTCTTCAATAACTGTCTCATGTGAAGCGACTCCTCATCGTAGGTCTCAGTGCGCTCTAATTCTTCAGCCTCAAGTGTGATGCGTTCATCTGAGAACAGCATAAAATGGTGAATCAGAATTTTAGCGGCCTCTGTAAGCGCCTCTTTAGGAGCGATAGAGCCATCGGTCATAATTTCAAAAACAAGCTTTTCAAAATCTGTCTTTTGCTCTACTCGAAAGTTCTCGATACTGTACTTCACGTTCTTGATCGGAGTAAAAACAGAATCGATCGCAATGGTCCCCATTGGGGCATTGGCCTTTTTGTTTTCTTCAGCGGCGACATAGCCACGTCCCTTCTCGATGAAAAGTTGGAAGTTCAAAGAGACCTTTTTGTCCAAATTGCAAATCACTAAGTCCGGATTTAGAATCTGAAAACCAGAGATAAATTTCTGGAAGTCTCCTGCTTTGATTTGATCTGAATTGCTGAGAGAAATTGCTACTGTTTCGTTTTCAACATCGTCAATTTGACGCTTGAAACGCACCTGCTTCAAATTCAGGATCATCTCGGTAACATCTTCAACTACTCCGGGAATTACAGAGAATTCGTGATCGACACCTTCAATACGGATAGATGTAATTGCAAAACCTTCAAGTGAAGAAAGTAGCACGCGGCGAAGCGCATTACCCACTGTAAGGCCATAACCCGGTTCTAACGGACGAAATTCGAATTTACCGTCAAAATCGGTAGATTCAACCATTATAACTTTATCAGGTTTTTGAAAATTAAGTAACGCCATAGAAATAATTATTGAAGGGTGTAATTATTTAGAATACAATTCGACGATAAGTTGCTCTTTAATCGCCTCAGGAATTTGATCACGAGTAGGCACAGAAACAAAGGTTCCCTCTAATTTCGCGTCATTCCAATTTAACCAGTCATAGGCTGCAGATCGAGACGATAATGAATCAGCAATAGACTGAACTGATTTCGACTTCTCACGTACTCCAACTACTTGCCCTGGCTTTACCTGAAACGAAGGAATATTTACAATCTCTCCGTCTACAGTGATATGTCTGTGTGACACTAATTGTCTCGCCGCACGACGAGATGAAGTGATTCCAAAACGATACACCAAATTATCTAAACGCGACTCACACAGCTGAAGCAATACTTCACCGGTCACCCCTTTACTGCGGTTTGCCTTAGCAAAAAGGTTTCTAAATTGGCGCTCTAGAATGCCATAGGTATATTTCGCCTTCTGCTTTTCCATCAGCTGAACAGCGTATTCTGATTTCTTTCCACGACGACGGTTTTGGCCGTGTTGCCCTGGAGGATAATTCTTTTTCTCAAATGATTTGTCGTCTCCGAAAATGGCTTCGCCAAATTTTCGCGCGATCTTGGTAGAAGGTCCTGTATATCTTGCCATAACTAAAATTTAACTGAGCGGTTATGAATTAAGGCTTATCCTTCGATAACCATAGCCCAAGTTGATTGATTTAAAAATTAAACTCTTCTTCTTTTTGGTGGTCTACATCCATTGTGCGGTAGTGGAGTCACATCAACGATTTCTGTTACCTCAATACCGGCATTATGCAACGATCTAATAGCTGATTCACGACCGTTTCCTGGTCCTTTAACAAAGACTTTGACTTTTCTAAGACCTGTCTCGTGAGCCACTTTAGCACACTCTTCAGCGGCTACCTGAGCTGCGTAAGGCGTATTCTTCTTCGATCCTCTGAATCCCATTTTACCGGCAGATGACCATGAGATCACATCACCATTTTTATTCGTTAGCGAAATGATAATGTTATTAAAAGAAGAAACAATGTGCGCTTCGCCATTTGACTCAACGATCACCTTTCTCTTCTTTGCAGTTTTAGTATTTGTTCCTTTTGCCATAAGTACTAGCTATTAACTCAAAGATTATTTAGTCGCCTTTTTCTTGTTCGCAACTGTTTTGCGTTTACCCTTACGTGTACGAGAGTTGTTCTTAGTGCGTTGTCCACGAAGCGGTAGGCCAAGTCTATGGCGGATCCCTCGCTGACATCCGATATCCATCAGGCGCTTGATATTCAACTGAACCTCAGATCTCAATTCTCCTTCAATAGTGAATTGAGAAACTGCCTCACGAATCTTA
>JBJOGS010000018.1:0-12626 GCA_046048095.1 Bacteroidota bacterium | reverse complement strand
TATGCCTACAAAAGACCAAAGCCTGCTGAGCACATACTTACGGTAATTAGCCTGGGATTGTACCTTTTTGCAGTGGCTTTGGATCCACAGACTGCACGAAAAGATGATCGGCTTCGTCCCGAGAAAACGAAAACAGGAGAATGGCTATCGTCTATTGTATTTGCTGTTGTTGCCGCCACCCTAGTACACACCTATTTCGTTCAGCCCTATGCGATTCCGACCCCTTCACTCGAACGCACGCTTCGTGTTGGAGATTTTCTTTTAGTCAGTAAATTTCATTATGGGGCTAGAATCCCAACGACGGCGATTGCCGCACCAATGGTGCACGACACCCTTCCTATATTCAAGGTGCGCTCTTACTTGAAGTCTCCGCAATTCCCTTACCTCAGATTGCCCGGATTCAATGCAGTTAAAAAGAATGATCTCGTAGTTTTTAACTGGCCTGCAGACACGGTCCGTCAATTTTTCGTTAAAGAGGCCGGGGTGATTAAGCCTGTAGACAAGAAGTCAAACTACGTGAAACGCTGCGTGGGTACCCCTGGTGACACTCTAGAAATTAGAGACGGCTTTGTTTACATCAATAGAGAACGGCTTGAGTTAGACAGTCGCGCCAGGCCGATGTACAATCACAAGGTCTATGCATCCTCAGGCGTTTCGTCACGATTGCTATCTGAAGCAGATGCCTCTGATTATGCCCGAGTTTTTATTGCATCTGCGATCAATCAATCTCAATACAATGCGCTGATTCCACACCTTATAGGGGTGAATCAACTTGAAAATGGGGCGTTAGAACTTTACACCGGAGAGGACGGGATTCCCGTTGAACTTCTAAGGGCCCAACGGATCTCATTAAAAGAATCATTGAAAGCCGAGATTTTAGTCAACCTCACACTCGACAAAGCCGAGTGGTTGAGAAACAATGATCGCATTGATAGTGTGGTTTTGGATATCACTCCAAAGGGTGAAGCCGGATACAATATCTTTCCTAATGACCCTCGTTTTTCTTGGAATGAAGATAATTTTGGCCCCATATACCTGCCAAAAGCCGGAGAAACCATCGAGATTAACACCGAGAACCTACCCTTGTTTAAAAGAGTGATCACTACCTACGAAGGTAACGATCTAAGCGTATCAGACGGTACTATTTTCATCAACGGAGCACCCACCACCTCATACACGTTTAAAAAGGGATACTACTGGATGATGGGCGACAACCGCGATCGGTCTGAGGATAGTCGCAGCTGGGGTTATGTTCCTGAAGATCACATTCTAGGCAAACCCATATTCATTTGGATGAGCTGGGACAATTTTGATCAAGGAATTTTAGCGATGCGGCCTCGCTGGGACCGTTTTTTCACTACCGTTAAAGGGGAAGGCGCACCCTTTTCTTTCCGTTATGTTTTTCTTGGAGTGCTTGCAATTTACTTTGCATTTCGCTTTTGGCGCAAACGTAAAAAGGCGTGATACAACGGTTTATTATTCATCCCTCTTATTTCAGTACGATCGCCCAATGGGCGTTAGTGGTCCAATTTGAAGAAAAAATCACCTGGGAGGTCTGTGACAATTTTCAAAAACAGACCTACAGAAACAGAACCGTAATCGCTACAGATAAAGGGCCTCTGGTGCTGAGTATTCCGATTAAACACAGACGTAAAGAAAGACAGCTGACCTCGGCAGTAGTCTCGGATCCCAGCGAACGATGGAATGAACTGCACTGGAAATCTATAGTGACCGCCTACCACTCGTCTCCGTTTTTTGAATTTTACGAGTCCGAACTGAAACCCATGTTTGCCGAAGGAGAAGTAAATCTGCTCGAACACAATCTAAAAAGCTTTTCATTTTTATGTCAAGCCTTGGGCATCACCACCCCTGAACCTAAAACCACCACCTACCAACCATCATTTAATCAAAATGAGGATACGCTTGATCTGAGAAGATTGATTCAAGCCAAAGAATCCTTACCGTTGAACTACACCCCCTATCCACAAGTATTTGATAGTAGTCAGCCTTTTATTTCAGGTCTTTCAGGCCTTGACCTTCTTTTTAATCTAGGTCCAAAGCAGTCAAGGAGGTACCTAGAAAGCCTCGATCTCAGCGGCCTTTTTTAAACAAAAAAGCCTTCTCGTCTGCGGTTAAACTGTCATAGCCCGAGGCGCTGATCTTATCCAAGATCGCGTCAATTCGCTCTTGATCTGTAGGGGGAGCTTTCTTTCTAGCGTTTCGAGAAGCGCCTTTGTGTACGGTAAAAGAAAAAGGTGACCTCCGCCTATGAGAGGATGAATGAGAGAAGGCGCGAACAAGGCGGCTCACTAATCGCTGAAAACCCTCAGTGACATCATTACCCTTAAGCAACTGAGAAGCTGAAAAGTAACCAATTCCAGCACCCGCTAGGTGGGCTAGTCGTCCACCAAAGTTCACTCCGGATGAAAGTTGCAAGAGATCGATGAGCACAAAGAACACCCCTAAATGCCATAATTTCAGTCGAAAGAAAAGCAATTGAATCGGTTGATTTGGGCTGTAGGTGGCCATAAAAATCAGGACAGCCATCACGCCTGCTGAGGATCCGACCATTGCAGCATTCAACGCGGTAAATGAAGGAATCACATTATACGCAGTGAGATAGGTAAGCCCCGCAAAAAGCACCCCTAACAAGAACAAGCTAAAGAGTCGCTCAAAATCAAAAAAATTGAGAAAAAACTGTCCGGCATAGTACAACCAAAGCATGTTAAAAACGAGGTGCCAAAGATCCTGATGTAAAAAAGCATAGGTAAGTATCGACCATGGCTTGAATACCAAGTCAGTCAACGATGAGGATAAATCAAAATAAGAAAAGAGTGAAAGGCCAAATAGATTGAAAAGTCCGAAGATTACGAAGAGCACCACCTGAAAAACGATCAGCCGCTCTAACCCCCCCAACATGGCCCATTTCAACCGCAGTCTATTCATTTAATCCCATCGATTATCGTTAAATGAATTCCGCTTCCAATACCACATCATAATAAAGCCAATGAGGGCGCCTCCGATATGTGCAAAATGTGCCACACCCGTATTCTGATTCGTAATTCCAAAATAGAGGTCACCTAAAACAATCAGTGGAACGAAATACTTGGCCTTTATAGGGAAAGGAAAGAATAGTAGCATCAAGCGTGCCTCAGAATACATAAACGCGAAAGCCACCAAAACCCCATATACCGCCCCGGAGGCACCCACCGCAGGCGTATAAAATGCCCCCCGGAGTTGTTCGGCCACCTCAATAGGCACGTATTGTGCTAGGTACGAAGTGTTTAATGATTTTCCTGAGCTCAGCACTTCGATCAAATCAAAGCGTGATACCCCCGCAGAAACAAGTTGATCAAGGGCGTCATTGAAGAAGAAATAGTTCACCCCAGTGTGCAGAAAAGCCGCGCCTAGACCAGCTGAGAAATAGAAAAACAAGAACTTATCCCGTCCCCAAACGCGTTCTAAGGGCGATCCGAACGCCACTAAAGCGTACATATTAAAAAGAATATGTGCGAATCCGCCGTGCATGAACATATGACTGAAAAACTGCCAAAATCCAAACCGAGGATGCTCCATAAACCACAAAGAAAACCAAGCATACATCAGATCACCAAGGGATAGCGTAGCAACGAAGAACAAAATATTTGCGATGAGTATTCCCTTAACGGCTTGCGGAAGCTGTTGAAACATGTCAGTCTAATTTTTGAAAGATTTCTGCCTCTTGTATGCTTACAAAGATACGCTTGTTAAACGGAGATAAATAGGGCTCTTTACAGTGTCCCAGATCTTCAACTAACTCTTGGAGCGCATCAGAAGCGATGGGCACGCCTTTTTTTACTGCACCGTGTTTAGCTAGGGCTTTCGCCACACGATCAGCAGTGGAATAAGAGAGATCGGATGGCTGGGTGGCCACATCCTCAAGCAACTGGCTAAAAACGGCAGTAGCTTCATTCAAAGGAAAAAATTCAGGAACACCCTTCAGCACCAACTCGTTGGCAACTTTTTCAAACTCAAAACCTAGATCATCAAAGTGTGCTTCAAGGGCCTCAAAACTCGCCCATTGATGGGGCGAAAGTGAAATGGTTTCATAGAACAGCAATTGCTGGCTTCCGGTTCGTTCGAGGGTCATCTTCTTCAAAAACCTCTCGTACAACACCCGCTGGTGCGCTCGGTATTGGTCGATCACTATCAATCGGTCTTCACTAGAAATCACAATAAACTTATTGGCCCATTGAAAAGGCTTTACTGTTCCGGTGTTCCAAAAATCAACCTTAAACGTTTCACTTTCATCTATTCGTAGTTGCTCTGCTTCGGTTTGAATTACAATTTCGCTAAATGATTCACTTTGCTGTACCTCAGAGCGAAAGGGATTGAAAGAAGAAGACACTTTAATTCGAGGTTCCTTGGCCTCTGCAATGGACTGACTGTACGATGGCATCAGTGAGGGATTCAAGTCAAAGTCAATTGGTGTATTAATCTGATAGCGGCCAAGACTATGACGGATGGCTGCTCTCAACACCGAATACACGTGGTACTCATCATCTAGCTTTATTTCAGTTTTTGTTGGATGAATATTCACATCAATTGCCGCTTTATCGATATCAATCTCAATAAAATAACCCGGATGATGTCCTGAAGCGATAAGTCCTTCATAGGCCTCTACCACCGCCCTATGCAGATACGGACTACGAATGAATCGCTTATTGACAAAGAAAAATTGTTCTCCTCTGGTTTTCTTAGAAAATTCAGGTCGAATGAGGTAGCCGCTAAGTTCAAAGCGTTCAGTCTTTTCACGCACAGGGACTAGACGCTCAGCGTATTTCGATCCAAAAATATGCACAATACGCTGATGACGTGAACATCCCGGCAAGTCATAAACAATGGACTCATTGTGAAAACATTGAAAATGCACCTCTTCATGCAATAGAGCGACTCGATGAAACTCGTCCAAACAGTGCTTCAATTCAACACTCTCAGATTTCAGGAAATTTTTACGTGCAGGAATATTGAAGAACAAATGACTCACCGTAACCGAGGTCCCTTCTTGAAAGGCGGTTTCTTCTATGGCTTGTTGTTGTCCGGCTCGCATGCGAATGACAAAGGCAGAGGGCGCCTCTGACACTTTGGACACGAGTACGACATCAGCCACTGCAGCAATACTCGCTAAGGCTTCTCCTCTAAATCCTTTAGTCGCCAATCGAAAAAGATCGTCTGCACTTTTTAGTTTCGAGGTAGCATGGCGCTCAAAGGCTAGTGCGAGTTGCGAAGGGTGAATTCCTGATCCATTATCAGTAACGCTGATCATTGAAATGCCTCCTGCGCGAAGCCGCAGTTCAATGCGTGTAGCCTTAGCGTCAATAGCGTTTTCAAGCAATTCTTTTACCACAGAAGCCGGACGCTGAACTACCTCACCAGCAGCAATCTGATTTGCTACGTTTTCAGGAAGCCTCTTAATCTCAACCATGGCTCGCAAAGAATACGCCTAGGTCAAACCCCATAATCCAGAAGAAGATAAACAATAGGATTGCCGCGATAATCAGCACACGTCTGTTGGTTTTTTGTGATGACTTTCGATCAGCAAGATCTTCTAAAGCCCAGAGCAGTTTATTCTTCAATCCCCTAGGTTGGTGAGCCGTAGAACGGAAGTGGTCAAAACGGTGTTCTATTTTAAACGGAGAGCCCTTTCCTTTGTAGTAACGAGGAGTGTATTCAAATTTTTTATTGGATTTCATCCGCAGAAAGGCCATACAATAAAGGTAATAAACTCGTCAGAGAAAAATAATCACCGGATCAGGCAAATCAATTACAGCAAAGACACGCGCAAGGCAGCAAGTGCCGCCTCTTCCCCTTTGTTGCCTAACGCACCGCCACTTCTCGCCCTTGATTGCTCGATATTGTCATCTGTCAGTACACAAAAAATAACAGGAACGAGTGCTTTCAGATTCAATGCAGTCACTCCATCGGTCACCGACTTGCAGACGTAATCAAAGTGCGCCGTTTCACCGCGAATAACACATCCAATGACCACAATGGCATCGAAACGCTTTGGGTCGAGGTGTTTCGCTGCGGCATACACCAATTCAACGGCACCCGGAACCTTGATCTCGTAAATATTTGACGCCTTAACCCCATGAAAGGCCAGGGTCTCTATACAGCCCAGATTAAGGTTTTCAGTGATTTCTTTATTCCATTCTGCAGTGATCACCAAGACGCGCTTGTCGTCTACTGACTCATGGGCCAGCCCGGCATAGGCGTCAGAAATACTGCGTTGTTCAGTAGCCATGAATTAGTTTGAGGCCAAGCCAATCAGCCCGTCGATATTGACACTCTCTGGGCTATCCGGAAATTCACTTTTTAGGCGTTCAGCCAATGATGCGGCTTCAGACAAGTTATTCATCTTATACGCAAGTAACGCCGCCTTCTTTAAAAAGATTGGGGTTGAGAATCCATTATTCGCATGAGCAATCGCACGCTTATACGCTGCCAGGGCTTTGTCATAAGACTCTAGCTCGGCATAAGCATCGCCCAGCGTACCTTTAGCGAGAGCCCCTAACAACTGATCGTCCGCTGAAAACTGGGTCAAATAGTCAATGGCATCTTGATAGTTATTGCTGTGAAACGAGGCCATTCCTGCGCCGTAAAGTGAAAGTTCAGCAGCTTTTGTATTTCGGTATTCGGCTATAATATCTAAAAACCCATACTTGCCTTCACCACCATTAAGGGCAAGATTCAATAGCGAATCTTTGGCTGCCCCGGGCTCTAAGGCCTGCTCTAAATAGCGCTGGGGGTAATACAATTCGTTAGCAGCCTCTTTTTCTTTTGGCCCCTGTACAAACTCAGAATAGCCAAAATAGCCCAAGGATAGCGCCGCAAAAACAATAATACTTCCTAAGATAAGACGCTGATTTTTTGAAAACCATGCCTCTGTTTTAGAGGCTCCTGAATCGAGAGCTGAAAAAACTTCAGCCGTCTGGCTATCTTTGACATGTGCCTCAGAAGAAGCCTCATTTTGATTCTTGGAATTCTTATATCCTCTGCGTTTATAACTAGCCATTTCGTATGCGTTTTGATGCGCAAAAATAGAATTTTTATCCGAATCAAACGCTTACCAAACAATGCTTAATTTTACGGGTCTTTGACGGTATTATGCGCCTTAAACATCTCGAACTGCTCAACTACAAGAATATTGAAATCGGACGTTTCAGTTTCGATCACACTATTAATTGTTTTGTAGGACCTAATGGCATTGGTAAAACCACCTTATTAGATAGCATCTACCATCTCGCGTTTACCAAGGCATACTTCAATCCGATGAGCACTCAAAACATCAAGCACGGTCAAGAGTTCTTCGCTATCGAAGGTGTCTTTGATAAAAATGGTACTGAAGAACACATTTATGTCGGGTTTAAAAAAGGAGCGAAAAAAGTCGTAAAGCGAAATGGCAAAGTCTACGAGCGCATCACTGACCACATTGGATTTATTCCTTTGGTGATTATTTCTCCGACCGACAGGGATCTGATTTTAGAAGGAAGTGAGGTGAGACGAAAATTTATGGATAGCATTTTGTCACAACTCTATCCGAACTACTTAGAAGCCTTGCTGAATTACAACCGAATACTCACACAGAGAAATGCCCTACTGAAGTACTTTGCAAGCAATCACACCTTTGATGAGCAAACCCTGGCGATATACAATGAGCAATTAGCTGATCATGCTCAACTCATCTATCAAAAGAGAAAAGATTTTAACGCTGCATTTTCGTCACTTTTTAAAGCTCAATATGCGGCGATTAGCCCAAATGAAACAGAGCAGGTCTCGGTTATTTATCACTCTGGGCTGCACGAAAAAGATATGGGAGATCTCTTAAATGCATCGATCTCAAAAGATCGTTTGGCGCAACACACCACCGAAGGCATCCACAAAGATGACCTTTACTTTGAACTCAACGGTCATGCCATCAAACGCTTTGGTAGTCAAGGACAACAAAAGACCTTTCTAATTGCTCTAAAGTTTGCCCAATACGACTACTTAAAAGACACCTGTGGAGAAAAGCCGATCGTACTTTTAGATGACATTTTCGATAAACTTGACGATCAACGGGTAGAGCGCTTAATTGCTCTAGTCAAGAACGATGTATTCGGACAGCTATTCATTAGTGATACCAGTAGCGAACGCACCGAGGGGGTGGTCAAGCAAACCAATCAGTCATACCAAATGATTTCTCTAGACCATGCGTAGAGATGAAGAGCGTTCATTGGCGGATGTACTCAAGCTTATTATTCAAAAAAATAAGCTCGAAAAAGGGCTGATCGAAGCCGAAGTAGTTCGTTTGTGGCCTGAGGTTATGGGCTCTGGAGTAGCGCATTACACTCAGAAGGTCCAATTAAAAGAACGCGTTCTACAGGTGCACTTGCGTTCTTCAGTGCTCAGAGAAGAACTGATGTATGGCAGAAAAAAAATAATCGCCATGCTCAACGAGGCGTTGAATGGCGATTACATTGATTCGATACAACTCTTATGAGTTAGAACTGCTCGCGACCAGAGAAATGAAACGCTGACTCAATTTCTGCGTTCTCATCACTATCTGATCCGTGAATGGCGTTTTCACCTATTGAGGTAGCGAACATCTTACGAATGGTTCCTTCGGCAGCCTCAGCAGGGTTTGTCGCTCCTATGAGCATACGAAAATCTTCTACCGCATTTTCTTTCTCCAAAATGGCAGCAACAATTGGACCGCTCGTCATAAAAGCTACTAATTCAGAAAAAAATGGGCGCTCTTTGTGAACGGCATAGAATAGCGACGCGTCTCTTTCGCTCATCTGAGTGAGCTTCATCGCCACAATTCTAAAGCCTGAACTCGTGATGCGATCAAGAATAGGACCAATGTATTGGTTTTTAACCGCATCTGGTTTGATCATTGTAAAGGTTCGTGTACCCGACATAAAAGTAATTTTTGTGCAAAAGTACTGCGAAATTAGAATTCAACTTCGATGGATCCCAAAACTTGAAGGCTGTCGCCTACTATGTATCCGGTAAGCCGCCTATTTGGAAAATCTACATCTACGATTCCAAAGCTCTCTGAACTCACGACTTCATTCACTCGATAGGGATTCGGTTCCCCAGAGAAATCTCTGTAAGCGTGGGTCATTCCGCTTGAGGTAAAGTCAAGCAATGGATAGGGACGGGCAGCTGAAGCCGGTGCTACCGAAAATTCTGAAATGTGGCGATCTCCAGACAAAACAACCACAGGAGTCGCTGAGGATTCAATAAGTGCAAGCATCCGGTCTCTTTCGTGAGGCATATTATTCCACTTTTCGAACGGGTGTTCAGAAGACAAGAGCTGAATGCTCGAATTGATAATAATTAGATCGGCCTCAGATTCGCTAATTGACGACTCTAACCAGCTCCATTGTGCCTCGCCCAGCATCGTGCCTTCGCCATAAGGGTTGGGTTGATAGCGCCTACCATTCGGTCCGTCGGTCAAAGCAGATCTAAAATAGCGCGTATCGAGATGAAGTATTGCGATCTTATACTCATCATGGGTGAGCCACTGTGTTTGATACACTCCTTCCCGACTGCGAATTGGGTCATCCACGGGCACGTTGAAGAAATTCATCAAAGCCTCTTTACTTTGTGCCTTAATCTCAAACTCTTCTCCGCCATCATTTAGACCGTAGTCGTGATCGTCCCAAGTTCCGGACACAGGCATCTTAGCAACCACTTCAGCGTACGCCGGAATCGATTTAAGTTCTTGATAATAGGCTTCAATTTTCTGAACCTCATCCGTATCGGCATAAATAATGTCACCACCCCAAATAAAGGCTTGAGCTTCGGAAGACAACACATCATCCCATAAATGATTCGCTACTCTGTGATTATTACAGGATCCAAAACTCAATCTGAATTGGTCTGTCCGCGGCGGCAGTGGCACACGAGCAGCATCATTTGAAGGTTGTCGACAGGCCCCTAAAAAAAAGATAAGACCAAGTAATGCAATAAAATGAGTAGCGCGAGACATCGTGGTTTAAGTATCGGGTTCTAGGGTTTAAGATACAAAGTCAGACTTAAATTAATTGTATCTTCGACCTTATGATTTCATACGATATCGCGCCACTCGAGCACGCACTGAAAAGCGGTGAAAGCGCGGTGATTATTCCCCATAAAAACCCTGACGGCGATGCCTTGGGCGCTTGTCTTGCTCTCTATCATTTTTTGACCTCTAGGGGGAAGACATGCACCGTGATTGCTCCTAATGGATTTCCTGACTTTTTGAATTGGATGCCTGGATCATCTGAGATTCTCATCGCCGAAAATGCACAAGAACAGGCGCATCATTTAATCCAAGAGACAGAACTGATATTCACCTTGGACTTTAACGACTTATCGCGCTGCGGGGTACTCGAAAATAGCGTCGCCTCGGCCACTGCATTTAAAGTCATGATTGATCACCACATTGATCCTAAAGACTATGCACAGCTTACATACAGCGATACGAATATGAGTTCTACCTGTGAGTTGGTTTACCACCTAATCACCGCCATGGACGGAACCTCGGTGCTTTCTTCTGAAATAAGTAGCTGCTTGTATACAGGGATACTCACCGATACCGGGTCGTTCAAATATCCGACAGCTACGGCAACCACGCTCAGGGTGGTGGCAGAACTCGTCGATCACGGTGCAGACAAATCACGTATTGCTCAAGAATTATTTGATCAAGGACATCTAAGTAGATTTAAGCTAATGGGCAGATGTATAGAGCATCTTGAGGTTTTCGAAACCTATGCCACGGCGCTGATGTACCTCACTGAAAAAGACAAGCAGGATTGCCAATTTAAAAAGGGCGACACCGAAGGATTTGTTAATATGGGACTTCAGTTAAAAGGCATTCATTTTTCAGCTATTTTTATCGAACATGCTGAAGATCGAATGATCAAGATTTCTTTTCGATCCATTGGCGCGTTTGATGTAAATGCGTTTGCTCGTGCACACTTTGATGGCGGGGGCCATAAAAATGCCGCAGGAGGGCGCAGCGATCTTTCATTAGAAGAAACACTTGTAAAATTTAAATCACTATTACCCCACTATTTAACCTCTTTAAAATCTTCCCATTCATGAATTCACAATTGAGAAAAATTGGACTACTCGTCACCATCAGTTTAAGTCTATGGTCATGCTCGAAATACGGCGATTTGCAAGACGGGCTCTATGCGGTTATGGACACCTCTAAAGGAGAAATGGTGTTAGAGCTTTATGCCGATAAAACTCCTATTACCGTGGCCAACTTCATTTCTTTAGCAGAAGGAACGAGTAAGAGAGTGAGTGATAATTATGCAAATAAGCCCTATTACGACAACACTATTTTTCATCGGGTAATCAAGGATTTTATGATCCAAGGAGGGGATCCGACGGGCACTGGGCAAGGTGGACCAGGGTATCGATTTAAAGATGAATTCAATGAAAGCCTCACTCATAGCACCAAGGGGATATTATCCATGGCCAATTCTGGACCGTTTACTAATGGAAGCCAATTCTTTATTACGCACAAAGAAACTCCTTGGTTAGACCAGCGGCACACTGTTTTTGGTCGGTTAGTCAAGGGTGAAAACGTATTAGACTCGATCGCCAGTGCGGCCACTGATCCGACAGACAGACCGTTAGACAGCATTGTATTGAATACCGTTTCTATCGTACGTGTGGGTGATGAGGCGAAACAGTTTAATGCCATTCAGACACTCGAGGACTACTTTTTTGGTATTGAAGCAGAAAAAGAGGCCTACGCCAAATTTAGAGAAGAGCGTGCATTATCATTCACTATGACCTTTAATTCAGAGGAAGTCATTACCACAACTAGCGGACTTCAATACACCATCTTAAAACAACCTACCGGAGAAAAACCAGCAAATGGTACCGAAGTAGGCCTCAACTATGCCGGCTGGTTAATGGACGGGCAACTCTTCGACACGAACATTGCTTCGATTGCAGAAAAGGACGAGAGTTTTGAGCAAATTAATGCCATGCACCGCGGTCAATTCATGCCCCTCACCATGAGCATTGACCCGAGTGCCCCCATGATTCCTGGTTTTAAAGAGGCAGTAATGGGAATGTCTTATGGAGAAGAGCGCTTAGTGCGCATTCCATCAAATCTGGCTTATGGTTCGCAAGGAGCCGGTGGAGTGATTCCTCCAGATGCCGACCTCATTTTTCAATTAGAACTCATCGACCCAAACGCCAAGAATTAGATTTTATAAACAGTAGAGATTATGAAACACTTACTTTATTTCTTAGCTATTTTATGCTCAGGGATTGGAGTTGCTCAAGAGTATTTTCCGACCAATAGCGAAGTAAAAACTGTAGACTCGAACTACCGAGCTTTTGTAGGAGCGACGATTCAAATTGACCCGCAAACCCAAGTCACCGATGCCACCTTGCTCATTTACCAAGGTAAGGTAGTGGCTGCCGGAAAAAATGTTACTCTGCCAAAAAATACATTGGTTGAAGACGTAAAGGGCCTTTACATTTATCCGTCATTCATTGACGCCTTCAGCACCTTCGGGGTGAAGAAGCCTAAGAGCCTTGCTTCAGGCGGAAGATCTCCTCAATACGATCCGACTCGTGAAGGGTTCTAT